>NZ_LT629702.1:5217500-5552500 GCF_900103345.1 Pseudomonas azotoformans | reverse complement strand
CCCAAGGGGCCGGCTTTCAGCACTACTTATAAGCTAGGGAAAGCAAACTGCGAGGCTTCATGACTGGCCCGCTGCGGCCAACGCTGGGTAATCGCCTTGCGACGGGTATAGAAACGCACCCCATCCGGCCCGTAGGCATGCAGGTCGCCAAACAGCGAGCGCTTCCAGCCACCAAAGCTGTGATACGCCACCGGCACCGGCAATGGAACGTTCACGCCCACCATACCTACTTCAATCTCGTCACAGAACAGACGTGCCGCCTCACCGTCACGGGTGAAGATACACGTACCGTTACCGTATTCATGATCGTTGATCAGTTGCATGGCCGCTTCCAGGCTATCCACCCGCACCACACACAACACGGGCCCAAAGATCTCTTCTTTGTAGATACGCATTTCAGGCATCACATGATCAAACAGACTACCGCCCAAGAAGAAACCTTCTTCATGGCCCGCAACACTCAGCCCACGCCCATCAACCACCAACTTGGCGCCCGCTGAGACACCGTCTTCTATATAGCCACTCACCTTATCCCGCGCCTGACCGGTCACCAGCGGCCCCATATCCAGGCCACACGACGTCCCCGCCCCGATCTTCAGTGCCTTGACCTGCGGCACCAGCTTGGCGATCAACGCATCCGCCACCTGGTCGCCCACGCACACCGCCACCGAGATCGCCATGCAACGCTCACCGCAGGAGCCGTATGCTGCCCCCATCAGAGCGCTGACGGCGTTATCCAGATCTGCATCCGGCATCAGCACCGCGTGGTTCTTCGCCCCACCCAATGCCTGTACGCGCTTGCCACGCTTGGTTGCTTCGGAATAGATGTACTCAGCAATCGGCGTCGAGCCCACGAAGCTCAGCGCTTTCACTTCCGGCGCTTCGATCAGCGCATCCACCGCGCCCTTGTCACCGTGCACCACGCTGAGCACGCCTTTGGGCAGCCCGGCTTCCTGCAGCAGTTGTGCAATCAGCAATGTCGAGCTCGGATCACGCTCCGATGGCTTCAGGATGAAACAGTTACCGCAAACGATCGCCAGCGGGTACATCCACAGCGGCACCATCGCCGGGAAGTTGAACGGCGTAATACCGGCCACCACGCCCAGCGGCTGGAAATCTGACCATGCATCAATGTTCGGTCCTACGTTACGGCTGTACTCGCCCTTCAGAATCTCCGGCGCCGAGCACGCGTACTCGACGTTCTCGATACCGCGCTTCAATTCACCGGCGGCATCTTCTAGCGTCTTGCCATGCTCTTCGCTGATCAATTGCGAGATACGCGCTTCGTTCTGTTCCAGCAATTGCTTGAAACGAAACATCACCTGCGCACGCTTGGCCGGCGGCGTATTACGCCAGGCCGGGAACGCTGCCTTCGCGGAGTCGATCGCCTGTTGGATGGTTTCACGACTGGCCAACGGCACTTGATGAATCACCTGGCCGGTCGACGGGTTGTACACGTCGGCACTACGGCCGGAATCATTGACCAACTCACCGTTGATCAAATGCTGGATAAGGCTCATGCGGGGCTCCTGAAAAGTTGTTCTATATAGAAGGAGAAATCAGTCGATCTTGTTAAGCACTTCGCCGACCGCATCGAACAGGCGATCCAGGTCCTGCGGCTTACTATTGAAGGTTGGCCCGAACTGCAGCGTGTCACCGCCAAAGCGCACGTAGAAACCGGCTTTCCACAAGGCCATGCCAGCCTCGAACGGACGCACGATGGCATCACCATCACGCGGGGCAATCTGGATCGCGCCGGCCAGGCCGTAGTTGCGGATGTCGATCACGTTCTTGCTGCCCTTCAAGCCATGCAGCGCATTCTCAAAGTGCGGGGCAACTTCAGCGACGCTCTGCACCAGGTTTTCCTTCTGCAACAGGTCCAATGCCGCCAGGCCAGCCGCGCAGGCCACCGGGTGCGCCGAGTAGGTGTAGCCGTGGGGGAATTCCACCGCGTACTCCGGCGTCGCCTGGTTCATGAAGGTCTGGTAGATCTCGCTGCTGGCAATCACCGCGCCCATCGGGATCGCGCCGTTGGTGACTTGCTTGGCGATGCACATCAGGTCCGGGGTCACGCCGAAGCTGTCGGCACCGAACATCGAGCCGGTACGGCCGAAACCGGTGATCACTTCATCGAACACCAGCAGGATGTTGTGCTGATCACAGATCTCACGCAGACGCTTGAGATAACCCTGTGGCGGCACCAGCACACCCGCGGAGCCGGCCATTGGCTCGACAAATACCGCGGCGATGTTCGACGCGTCGTGCAATTCGATCAGCTTGAGCAGTTCGTCTGCCAGCGCGATACCGCCCTGTTCCGGCATGCCACGGGAGAAGGCATTGCTCGCCAGCAAGGTGTGCGGCAAATGGTCAACGTCCATCAAGCCCTGGCCAAACAGCTTACGGTTGCCGTTGACGCCACCCAGGCTGGTACCGGCAATGTTCACACCATGATAGCCACGGGCGCGGCCAATCATCTTGGTCTTGGTGGCCTGGCCCTTCAGGCGCCAGTACGCACGCACCATCTTCACGGCGGTATCGGCGCACTCGGAGCCGGAGTCGGTGAAGAACACATGGTTCAGGTTGCCAGGGGTCAGGTCGGTGATCTTTTCCGCCAATTGGAAGGACAATGGATGACCGTATTGGAAGCCCGGCGAGTAGTCCAACGTGCCCAGCTGCTTGGCGACTGCTTCCTGAATCTCCTTGCGCGTATGCCCGGCACCACAGGTCCACAGGCCCGACAATGAGTCATAGACCTTGCGGCCTTTGTCATCGGTCAACCAGCTTCCTTCGGCGGCCACAATCAGCCGCGGGTCACGCTGGAAGTTACGATTGGCGGTGTACGGCATCCAGTGCGCGTCCAACTTCAATTGGCTGGCCAGGGACGATGGGGCGTTTTCGGGCATGTTCATCAGCAAAACCTCGCAGGGCAAAAGGCAGCGTCGGGATTGAAAAGCGTTGTTGCAGCTAAATTGCCACGGCGATAAAGTCGGTGAAATTCAACTCTTCTAACCTTCAGTCAGGCCTTCACTAAACTATGAGCAGCCGTCGACCCGATCCCCTGGCCCAAGTCAGCGACTTCGATATCCGCCTGCTGCGCATCTTTCGCAGCGTGGTGGAGTGCGGCGGCTTTTCAGCAGCGGAAACCGTGCTGGGCATCGGGCGCTCGGCGATCAGCCAGCAAATGAGTGACCTGGAGCAACGCCTCGGACTAAGGCTGTGCCAACGCGGCCGCGCCGGTTTTTCCCTGACCGAAGAGGGCCGCGAGGTCTACCAGTCGGCCCTGCAACTGCTGAGTGCCCTGGAAAGCTTTCGCACCGAGGTCAATGGCCTGCACCAGCACCTGCGCGGCGAGCTGATCATCGGCCTTACCGATAACCTGGTCACCCTGCCCCACATGCGCATCACCCATGCGCTTGCACAGTTGAAGGAACGCGGGCCGGACGTGCAGATCCAGATCCGTATGATCGCCCCCAACGAAGTCGAGCAAGGCGTACTCGATGGCCGTCTGCATGTTGGCGTAGTGCCCCAGGCCAGCGCCTTGTCGGGGTTGGAATACCAGCCGCTGTACAGCGAACGCTCACTGCTCTACTGCGCAGTCGGCCACCCGTTGTTCTACGCCGACAACAAGCAACTCGACGATGCACGCATCGATGCCCAGGACGCCATCGCCCCGACCTTCCGCCTGCCCGCCGAGATCCAGGCCCATTACCAGGCGCTCAACTGCACCGCCAGCGCCTCCGACCGCGAAGGCATGGCGTTCCTGATCCTCACCGGCCGTTACATCGGCTACCTGCCCGACCACTACGCGAGCCTGTGGGTACAGCAAGGCCGACTGCGAGCACTGAAACCGGCTACACGTTTTTACGATTTAAGCCTCGCATCGGTCACGCGCAAAGGCCGGCGCCCCCATTTGGTGCTGGAAAGCTTCCTGGAAAGTCTCGCGGCAACCCGTTAACTCGGCCTCGCAGCTAAAAGCTGAGCAGTTGGACAGCTTTTTGCAACAACCCAAGGACATAGACCTTGAGTTTGCCCGCCATGCCACCAGAAGCGTCCAACAGCAGCGACCTTATCTACGGCCTCAACGACCGCCCGAAACCTGCGCCTGCCTTTCTCGCCGCACTGCAACATGTACTCGCTGCATTTGTCGGCATCATCACCCCACCGCTGATCATCGGCTCCACCCTGGGCCTCACCGCCCATTTGCCTTACCTGATCAGCATGGCGCTGATGGTCTCGGGTGTCGGCACCTTCATCCAGGCGCGCAGGCCATTTGGTATCGGTGCCGGGATGATCTGCCTGCAAGGCACCAGCTTCGCTTTTCTGGGCGCGGTATTGTCGGCGGGTTTTCTGGTGAAACAACGCGGCGGCAGCCCGGAAGACATCATGGCGATGATCTTCGGCGTGTGCTTTTTCGGCGCCGTGGTACAGATCGTGTTGAGCCGGTTTATCGGGCAACTGCGCCGGGTCATCACGCCCTTGGTAACCGGAATTGTCATCACCCTGATCGGCATCAGCTTGATCAAGGTCGGTATCACCGACCTAGGCGGCGGCTTCAACGCCCCCGACTTCGGCGCCCCCACCAACCTGGCGCTGGGCCTGTTCGTGGTGTTGACGATCATTCTGCTCAACCGCTCTAACACTCCCTGGGTGCGCCTCTCAGCCATCATCATCGGCCTCGCCCTCGGCAGTCTGGCTGCCTGGTTCAGCGGCAAGCTGGTGCCTCAAGCCTTGCCCGATCTGCCGCTGGTCAGCCTGCCGATCCCGTTCCGCTTTGGTTTCAACTTCGACTGGAGCGCCTTCCTGCCAATCGCGCTGATTTATCTGATCAGCAGCATCGAAACCGTCGGCGACCTCACCGCCAACTGCATGATCGCCCGCCAACCCATCAGTGGCCCTTCTTATATAAGCCGACTCAAGGGCGGCGTACTCGGTGATGGCGTGAGCTGCATGCTCGCCGCTACCTTTAGCGCCTTCCCCAACACCACCTTCGCGCAGAACAACGGCGTGATCCAACTTACCGGCGTGGCCAGCCGCTACGTTGGCCTGTACATCGGCGTGGTGCTGTTTTGCCTCGGTTTGTTTCCACTGATTGGCGCAGTGCTACAGCAAATCCCCAAGCCGGTATTGGGCGGCGCGACGCTGGTGATGTTCGGCAGTGTCGCCGCCGCCGGCGTGCGCATCCTCGCCCAGGCACCGCTGGACCGGCGCAGCATGCTGATCATCGCCACTTCGTTTGGCGTCGGCCTCGGCATCGCCGCCCAACCGAACCTGCTGGATCTGATGCCGACGCTCATACAAAACCTGTTTGACTCCGCTATCACCAGCGGCGGGCTGACGGCCATCGTATTGTGCTTGCTGCTGCCGGAAAGCAAGGCCCCCAACGCTGCCGCAAACAAAGCGCCGGAAAGCGACAGCCTGGAACCGCTTTGACGGTTTTATTGCATCAGGACTTGTCTGAGGCTTGAGGGTGGGTTATCTGTGCACACGTCGTCTCAATCGATCAGCACGGAAACCTCCATGAGCCTCGAAGTTCCTGCCCACAGCAACCACGCCGGTAAGCCCGCCAGCCGCATTCGGCAAAAGAACGAACAAGCGATTCTGCAGGCAGCTGAAGACGAGTTCGCGCGCCATGGCTACAAAGGCACCAGCATGAACACCATCGCAGCCAGTGCCGGGCTGCCCAAGGCCAACTTGCATTACTACTTCACCAACAAGCTGGGCCTGTATATCGCGGTGCTCAGCAATATCCTCGAACTGTGGGACAGCACCTTCAACACGCTGACCGCCGAGGATGACCCCGCCGTGGCGCTCACCCGCTACATCCGTACCAAGATGGAGTTCTCGCGGCGCCAGCCGCAGGCTTCGCGAATCTTCGCCATGGAGATCATCAGTGGCGGCGAATGCCTCACCGAATATTTCAGCCAGGACTACCGCGCCTGGTTCAGCGGCCGGGCAGCCGTGTTCCAGGCCTGGATCGACGCCGGCAAGATGGACCCGATAGACCCCGTGCACCTGATCTTCCTGCTGTGGGGCAGCACCCAGCACTATGCCGACTTCGCCACCCAGATCTGCCGCGTCACCGGTCGCACCAAGCTGACCAAGCAGGACATGGAAGACGCCGGCACCAACCTGATCCACATCATCCTCAAGGGCTGCGGCATCAAGCCCGCCCATTAAACGAAGCGACTTATGCCTTTCACGCTCACCGGCCTTTGCGAGTTTCGCGAAGAAATACGCAAAAGCCGCTTTATCACCCTCGCCGCACCGATTACCAGCCCGCAAGACGCCCAGGCGTTTTTCGAGCAACACAGCGACTTGAACGCCACGCACAATTGCTGGGCCTGGAAACTGGCCGATCAATACCGCAGCAACGACGATGGCGAACCCGGCGGCACCGCCGGGCGGCCGATCCTGGCGGCCATCGAGGCACAGGGTTTTGATCAGGTGGCGGTGCTGGTGATTCGCTGGTACGGCGGCATCCAGTTGGGCACCGGCGGCCTCGCCCGGGCCTACGGCGGTGGCGCGAATAAGTGCCTGCAAACGGCCGACCGCATCGAACTGATCAGCCGTGTCCCCTTGAGTTGCGCCTGTGGCTTCGCCGAGTTGAACCTGGTGAAATTGCGTGTGGCTGAGCTGGGTGGACTGGTGGTCGAAGAAACCTTCACCGCCAACGGCGTCGAGCTGCAACTGGCCTTGGGCGAAGCGCATATCGATACCCTGCAAATTCAACTCGCCGACCTCAGCCGTGGGCGTATCCTGCTACAACGCTGAACTCCGTGAACCGCGACGCTAAAGGAAGCTTTTCATGTCTACGCCAAAAACCGCACTGATCATCGGCGCCTCCCGCGGCCTGGGCCTTGGCCTGGTCAAGCAACTGCTTCAGGACGGCTGGGACGTGACCGCCACCGTGCGTGACCCGAGCAAGGCCGATGCGCTGAAAGCCGTTGGGCCGGTGCAGATCGAGAAACTCGACATGGACGATCAGCAAGCCGTGATCGCCCTGAGCCAACGCCTCAAGGCCCGCACCTTCGACCTGCTGTTCGTCAACGCCGGCGTCAAGGGCCCTGCCAACCAGGAGCCGGGCCACGCCACCCTGGCCGAAGTCGGCCAACTGTTTTTCACCAATGCCGTAGCGCCGATCAACCTGGCCCAGCGCTTCGTCGGGCAAATCCGTAAGGACACTGGCGTACTGGCGTTCATGAGTTCGGTGCTGGGCAGCGTGACCATCCCCGACGGCTCGGACCTGGCGCTATACAAAGCCAGCAAGGCGGCACTCAACTCCATGACCAACAGCTTCATCACTCAGTTGGGTGATCACAAGCTGACCGTATTGTCGCTGCATCCGGGCTGGGTGAAGACCGACATGGGCGGTGAAAACGCGCACATCGATGTCGACACCAGCGTGCGCGGCCTGGTCGACCAGGTGAACGCCTACACCGGCAAAGGTGGTCATCACTTCATCGACTACAAAGGCGACACCATCGCCTGGTAAGCGGTGCGGGATTGTTATCGACCGATTGCCGTCGATAACGATCCGCGCGTAGACTGCCCCCTCGCCTTCACCGGCGACCCTGGATCAGCAGACAGGGCAACACTGAGCTGGCAAACCTGAACCCATCATTCAGAGGAGCCGGCCAATGCCTGCGACCCGTATCTGGTTAAAAAAACCCCTCGCGATTTTCACCGCCAATGGCCTCGATGCCCGTGGCGGCCTGGTGCTGCAGGACGGTGTGATCACCGAAGTCCTGGCCCAGGGCCAAGAACCCGCGCTGCCCTGCGCGCAGGTGTTCGACGCCCGTGAACATGTGGTCCTGCCCGGGTTGATCAACACCCACCATCATTTCTATCAAACCCTGACCCGCGCCTGGGCGCCGGTGGTCAATCAGCCCTTGTTTCCCTGGTTGAAAACCCTGTACCCGGTATGGGCACGGCTCACCCCGGAAAAACTCGCACTGGCCAGCAAAGTGGCGTTGGCCGAACTGTTGCTATCGGGCTGCACCACGGCGGCAGACCATCACTACCTGTTCCCCGAGGGCCTGGAAAACGCCATCGACGTGCAAGTGCAAAGCGTGCGCGAACTGGGCATGCGCGCCATGCTCACCCGCGGTTCCATGAGCCTGGGCGAGGCCGACGGCGGTCTGCCGCCGCAACAGACCGTGCAGCAAGGCCAGGTCATCCTCGAAGACAGCCAGCGCCTGATCCGCGCATACCACGAGCGTGGCGACGGCGCGCAGATCCAGATTGCCCTGGCACCCTGCTCGCCGTTTTCCGTCACCCCGGAAATCATGGAGGCCAGTGCTGAACTTGCCAATCGCCTGGATGTACGCCTGCACACCCACCTGGCGGAAACCCTCGACGAGGAAGACTTCTGCCTGCAACGTTTCGGCCTACGCACCGTGGACTACCTGGACAGCGTCGGCTGGCTCGGACCGCGCACCTGGCTGGCCCATGGCATTCACTTCAACCCGGATGAAATCGCGCGCCTGGGCGCCGCCGGCACCGGCATCTGCCATTGCCCAAGCTCGAACATGCGCCTGGCCTCCGGCATCTGCCCGACCCTGGACCTGCTCGCAGCGGGCGCGCCTATCGGCCTGGGCGTGGACGGTTCAGCGTCCAACGATGCGTCGAACATGATCCTCGAAGCCCGTCAGGCCCTGTATATCCAACGGCTGCGTTATGGTGCGGAAAAAATTACCCCGGAAGGTGTGCTGGGTTGGGCGACCAAGGGGGCGGCGCAGTTGCTGGGGCGTACCGATATCGGCGAATTGGCCGTAGGCAAACAGGCTGACCTGGCGCTGTTCAAGCTTGATGAACTGCGTTTCTCTGGCAGTCATGATCCGATTTCGGCGTTGCTGCTGTGCGGTGCAGACCGCGCGGATCGGGTGATGATCGGCGGCAAATGGCGCGTGATCGATGGCCAGGTCGAAGGCCTGGACCTCAAGGGCCTGATCGCCGATCACACCCAGGCCGCGCGCCAGTTGATCGCCGGAACCTAGACCAGACGCCGATTAAAAATGTGGGAGGGGGCAAGCCCCTCCCACACTGTTTCTCGGTGATTCAGAGCCCCAACAGCGACAACATGATAAAGGTCGCAAACAACACAAAATGGGTCATCCCTTCGATGGCGTTGGTTTCGCCATCGTTGAGGTTGATCGCGCTGACAATCAGCGTGATAAACACCATCACCGTTTGCACCGGCGTCATTGCCATCTGAAACGGCTGGCCGGTGTAGAGCGCCATGGCCTCCATCACCGGCACCGTCAGGATCACCGTCGACAGCGAAGCCCCCAGCGCAATATTCACCACCGACTGCATGCGGTTCGCCAGCGCAGCACGCAACGCGGTCAGAATCTCCGGTGCAGCCGAAATGGCCGCGACCACGATCGCCGTGATCACTGGCGGTGCACCCGTGCCTTCCAGGCCAAGGTCCAAGGTCTTGGACATCACCTCGGCCAGCGCACCGATCACAATCACCCCAAACACCAACGTGCCGATGGAAAACGCCAGATTGACCGGCGGCGCCTCCTGTTCTTCCGGCAACTTCTTGCGACGTTTTTCCGGATAGCTATAGCTGAAGAAGTAACTGTGCGGCCCCACCTGCATGCGCAGGAACAGGGTGTACAACACCACCATCGCGCCGATGGTGAAGGCTGAGTAAATTTTCCAGTCGGCTTCGGGGATAAATTCCGGCACCACCATCGACACGCCCATGGCGGTGAGAATCATCACGCTGTAGGTGCGTGCCGAATCGTCGTTGTAAGACTGTTCACCATGCTTGATGCCGCCCATCAGCGCGGCCAGGCCGAGAATCCCGTTGATATCGAGCATTACCGCCGAATAGATGGTGTCGCGCACCAGGGTGGGCGACGGCTCGTTGCTCATCATGATCGCCAGGATCACCACTTCCACCAGTACGGCGGCGAGGGTGAGGATCATGGTGCCGTAGGGGTCACCGACCTTTTCCGCAAGTTGCTCGGCGTGATGGGCCACGCGCATCGACGCCACCACGATAAAGCCGATCAGCGCCACGCCGGCCAACAGCGCCGTGATTTGCCCGCTATTGAGCATCCAGTGCTCCAGCGGGTAGGCGGCGATGGCGGCAATCAGCGCCAGCAGCATGAATTTTTCTTGCTTGAGGGATGTGAGCATTCCGGGCCTTTTAGTACGGCAAATCAGTCATTGATGGGGTACAGACTGCGCCGAGCCGCTAACGTTTCGTTACACCTTAGTTCACAAGGCCCTTGCGCGAATGCAACGAAAACAATCCTGCTGGTCAGGTTTTGCCGATTATTTCAGCCATGGCCTGTAGAATGCCGCCATTGCACCTGATGAGAATTTAGAAAATGTACGATTGGCTCAACGCCCTGCCCAAGGCTGAACTGCACCTGCACCTGGAAGGCTCGCTGGAGCCGGAGCTGCTGTTTGCCCTGGCCGAGCGCAACAAGATTGCGCTGCCGTGGAACGACGTCGAAACCCTGCGCAAGGCCTACGCCTTCAACAACCTGCAGGAATTCCTCGACCTGTATTACAAGGGCGCCGACGTGCTGCGCACTTCCCAGGACTTCTACGACCTGACCTGGGCCTACCTGCTGCGCTGCAAAGCGCAGAACGTGATCCACACCGAACCCTTCTTCGACCCGCAAACCCACACCGACCGTGGCATACCCTTCGAAGTCGTGCTCAACGGCATCGCCGCTGCGCTGAAAGATGGCGAGCAGCAACTGGGCATCACCAGCGGCTTGATCCTCAGCTTCCTGCGCCACCTGAGCGAAGCCGAAGCCGAGAAAACCCTCGACCAGGCCCTGCCGTTCCGTGACGCGTTCGTCGCCGTGGGCCTGGACAGCTCGGAGATGGGCCACCCACCGAGCAAGTTCCAGCGAGTGTTCGACCGTGCCCGTCACGAAGGCTTCCTCACCGTTGCCCACGCCGGCGAAGAGGGCCCGCCGGAGTACATCTGGGAAGCCATCGACCTGCTGAAAATCCAGCGTATCGACCATGGCGTGCGTGCCATTGAAGACGAGCGCCTGATGCAGCGCATCATCGACGAGCAGATCCCACTGACCGTGTGCCCGCTGTCCAACACCAAGCTGTGCGTGTTCGACGACATGGCCCAGCACAACATCCTCGACATGCTCGAACGTGGTGTGAAGGTGACCGTGAACTCGGATGACCCGGCGTACTTCGGCGGTTATGTCACCGAGAACTTCCACGCGTTGTACACCTCACTGGGCATGACCCAGGACCAGGCCAAACGCCTGGCGCAAAACAGCCTGGATGCGCGACTGGTCAAACCGTAACCGGCATCTACACGGTCAGCTCCTTGCTGGCACGGCCAATCGGGTGATTTCCTTTCGCCCGATGGCATGAACCTGCAAGGCCTGGGACTCATTGATCACGCTGATCCAGTTCGACTGCAAAAACAGTTGCAACAACCCCGCCCCCAACGCACCACCCAGGTGCGGCTGCTGCTGGCTCCAGTCAAAGCAGCTGCACACCAGCGGCGATGCCAATGCCTGGGTAAAAATCCCCAGTTTTGCCAAGCGTTTCGCGCCCTTCACCGTGACCTCGGTACGCTGTTCGTAGCGCTCGATCCAGCCTGCTTCCAGCAGATGTTGATATAACTGCGCCCCCAACTCGCCACCAAGGTGCCCATGGCACAAACGGGCATGACGTAACGACGGCGGAGCAAGCAGGGTCGGCGGCAAAGCATCCGGCGCGCTGCGCGCTGCGCAGGCCATGGTGGTCCTGGCCAGGGCGTCGATGGCTGCACTGACATCCGGCGCCGCCACGCGAAACAGGCGCTTGCCACGCCTGGCTTCCACACGCAGCAAACCGCCTGCGGTCAGTCGCGCCAGGTGTGCATGGGCGGAGGTCGCGGACAACCCGGCGAGCGTCGCCAGTTCTACCGGCGACTTGGCTGAACCGTCCATCAAGGCCCACAGCATGGCGGTGCGTTTAGGCTCGGCAAGCAAGCTGGCGATCTGACTGATGCAAGGTGCTGCTTCCATCTTTTCACTCCCTGTTGACTTATTTTTCTACTGATGTGGGAGCCAAAGTATAGGGGCGCAAACCATCGGTTCCACGACGTCTGACAGCGTGGATAGGGACAGGACCTGAGTGAAATTTCCTGCTGTGATGGAGGGCGCTACGTAGCGCTCAATCGCTCCGGCAATTGAGCGGTCAATGTCGTACAGCGAGACACGAGCATTTCCCGCAACAGGTTGATGGGCTTGCTCAGTTGCGCACGATGGGCACACAGCAGATTGAGCGGCGTGCGCTCACCACGCAGCTCCGGCAGGATCAGGCGCAAGCGCCCCGCGAGCACATCGGTGCTGACATCCAGCCAGGATTTGTAGGCAATACCCACGCCCGCCACCGCCCAACGCCGGACCACGTCGGCATCGTCACTGAAGCGGTCGCCCGTGACGGTCAAGCTCACTTCACGTTTGCCGTCGTGGAACGTCCAGTGGTCATGGACCCGGCTTCCGAGCATATAGAGCAGGCAATTGTGCTGGGCCAATTGCTCCAGATGCCGAGGCTGACCATAGCGAGCGAGGTAGCTGGGGGAGGCGCACAGCACACGTACGTTCTGCGGCGCGACCGGCAGCGCGATAAGGCTCGAATCTTCGGGCTCACCGTAACGCAGGGCAATATCCACCGGCTGGCGAAACAGATCGGCAATCCGATCGCCCAACAGCAGGCGCACGGTGAGCTGCGGGTACTCACGCTGAAATTCATCCAGCCACGGCAGCAACTGGTTCCGCCCGAAGTCCGACGGGGCCGACAGCTGCAGCACACCGCTGACATGGTCCTGGCCGCTAGCCAATAAACGGCGCCCCTCGTCCAACGAGCTTAACGCAGCACGGGCATACTCCAGGAAGCCCTCGCCTTCGGCGGTCAGGCGCAAGCTGCGGGTGGAACGCGCCAGCAAGCGCGTGCCCAGTTGCTGTTCGATACGCTTAAGCGCGGCGCTGGCCACGGCGGGCGACAAATCCATCACCCGTGCGGCCGCGGACAGGCTCCCCAGGTCTGCCGCCCGTACAAACAATTGCAAATCGTCAAAGCGCAGCATGCATTCCCGCCCATTATCAAAATTTCATTGAAACAGCCTGCTGTTTTAGCCGCTTTTATCTGCGCGGGAAATAGCCAATCATCTGTGCATCCCGTTCATCACGTGTCTGGAGTTGAATATGTCCACTGCCTTTAACGTCATTGCCACGCTGATCGCCAAACCCGGCCAACAGGCCACCCTGGAACCCTTGTTGCGCGACCTGCTGGAACCCACGCGCCTGGAAGCCGGGTGCGAACAGTACGACCTGCACCAGGACCTGCAACACCCCGAGACCTTCTACATGCTCGAACGCTGGAGCGACGACGCGGCGCTCGCCGACCACGACCAGAGCGCGCATATCCAAAACTTTCGCGCCAAGGCCGCTGATGTGATCGAACACTTCGAACTCAAGCGCCTGAAATTTCTCGCCTGATCAAAACCCGTTTCCTGTAGGAGCGAGCTTGCTCGCGAAGATCGTCAACGATGACGCGGCATCTCTGGTTTAACGCGGCGCCTTTGAGTTTTTCGCGAGCAAGCTCGCTCCTACAGGTCATACACCTTTTTTTGGAGCCCCTATGAAAGCCATTGCCTACTACGCCTCACTGCCGATCAACGATCCAAACGCCTTGCAAGACATCGAGTTGCCAGCCCCCGTTGCCGGCCCGCGTGACCTGCTGGTGGAAGTCAAAGCCATCTCGGTCAACCCGGTGGACACCAAGGTGCGCCAGAACGTCGCCCCGGAAAACGGCGCCGCCAAGGTGCTGGGCTGGGACGTGGCCGGTGTGGTCAAGGCCGTCGGCAGCGACGTGACGCTGTTCAAGGCCGGTGACAAGGTGTTCTATGCCGGTTCCCTGGTGCGCCCAGGCGGCAACAGCGAACTGCACACCGTGGACGAACGCATCGTCGGCCATATGCCGAAAACCCTGGGCTTTGCCGAAGCCGCCGCGCTGCCGCTGACGGCAATCACCGCCTGGGAGCTGCTGTTCGAGCGCCTGCAAGTGCAGGAAGGTAAGCAAGACGAGGGCCAGAGCCTGCTGATTGTCGGCGCCGCCGGTGGAGTAGGGTCGATCCTGACTCAGCTCGCCAGCCAGCTCACCGCCTTGAAGGTGATCGGCACTGCTTCACGCCCGGAAACTCAAGCGTGGACCAAGGCCCTCGGTGCCGACCTGGTGATCGACCACAGCCAGCCCCTGAGCGAAGCGCTGAAAACCGCCGGCCACCCGCAGGTGACCCACGTTGCCAGCCTGACCCAGACCGACCATCACCTGGACCAACTGGTGGAAGCCCTGCAACCCCAGGGCAAGCTGGCGCTGATCGACGATCCCAAGGCCCTGGACGTCAGCAAGCTCAAGCGCAAGAGCCTGTCGTTGCACTGGGAGTTCATGTACACGCGCTCGATGTTCGAGACGCCGGACATGATCGAGCAGCACAACCTGCTCAACCGCGTGGCCGAGCTGATCGACTCCGGCACCCTGAAAACCACGGTAGGCGAGCACTTCGGCGTGATCAATGCGGCCAACCTGCGCCGTGCCCATGCGCTGCTGGAAAGCGGCAAGGCCAAGGGCAAGATCGTGCTGGAAGGGTTCTGAAAAACGGCTGTCAGGGTCGTCCATTATTCATGTGAGTAATGGACGACACCGCTAGTAGAGAGTTGATCTTTGTCATATGTGTGAGCGTATTCAGGTTTATATTGGCCGCCTTTGCCACGATTCTTTTACGTGAGGAAGTCAGCAATGAAAATCCTGATAAAAGCGTTAGCAAAATCCGCAGGCAATAAATGGCAGGTGCGTCTCGACCAGGACGCCTTCACCTTCCGCACCGAGGCCGAGGCCCGTGCCTTCGCCGACACCCTGCAAGCCCGCATCCAGGCGCCCCACCGTTTTCCCATCAGCCAGCAACGCTCCGCCGCTGGCTGACCCGCTTTTCAGACCTGCGCCTGCAAAGCCCGTTTGCGTTGCAGGCGCTGGGTCGACATCGCAATCGTCACCGCCAACACACCGCACAAGCTGATGACCATGGCCATCGGCATTGCCGTGCCGTCGTGCAACACGCCAACCAACGAAGCGGCACCCGCCGCCACGCCAAACTGAATGCAGCCAAGCAACGCCGAAGCGCTACCGGCCCGTGCACCCTGCCCGCTCATGGCGCAGGCCGAGGTATTGGGCAAAATGCAGCCCAGGCTGGCGATGCAGATAAACAGCGGTACCAGCAATGGCCACAGCGCATCGGTGCGCAACGCCGCGATGCCCAGCAACGTCAACGCCGCCAGCAGGTAGACCCACACACTGCGCGACAGCAGAAACGCCGGCCCGCGCTTGGACAGCAGCCGCGCATTCACCTGGGCCACCAGGATAAAGCCCGCAGCGTTGGAGCCAAACAGCCAGCCGTAATGCTCGGCCGGCACGCCGTAAAGTTGGATAAACACGAAAGGTGAACCGGCGATGTAGGCAAACATCCCGGCAATCGAGATACCGCCGGTGAGGGCGTAGCCCAAGTAGACCCGGTCCGACAACAAGGCCGCATAGCGACGCAACGAGCCGGACAACGGCTGGCGCGGCTGATGGGCCGGGAAGGTTTCCGGCAACCCGACCGCAACCGCGATGGCCGCCATCACGCTGAATATCGACAGCGCCAGGAAAATCGACTGCCAGCCCCACAGCCCCACCATCAACCCACCGGCCAACGGTGCGAGGATCGGCGCCAGGCCGGTGACCAGCATCAGTTGGGAAAAGACTTTGGCCGAACCCACCGCATCGCATTTGTCGCTGACCACGGCACGGGAAATGACCATGCCCGCGCAGCCGCCCAGGGCTTGCACGAAACGCGCGCCAATCAGCCATTCCAGTGAAGGCGCAAAGGCGCACGCGAAGGACGCCAAGGTAAACAAGGTGACACCGCTAAGCAGCGGGCCGCGCCGCCCGAAGCGATCAGCCAGCGGGCCGTAGATCAATTGGCCGATGGCCAGGCCGCCGAAGTACACCGCCAGGGTCAGCTGGATGTGTTTTTCATCGGTCGCGAAGGCCTTGGCCATGGCCGGAAAGCCTGGCAAGTAGAAATCGATCGCCAGCGGCGCGAAGGCGCTCAAGGCACCCAGGATCAGGATTATGCGGAGGTTCATCGGGCACCCAAGTGAGTCGGCAGCTCGATAGTCTAGCCGCGCTTGGGTGCATTGAACACGATAGCTCGCTAACTATTTTTCCGCCTCAGGCAAGCTTGGCGCTATAGCCTTCTTCTGCGATCGCCTCGATCACTTGCTCGGCGGACAAGCGGCTTTCAACGCCCACCTCCTTTGCCGCCAGGTCGACCTTCACGCTGGCCGCCGGGTCCTGGCTCTGCACTGCCTGGGTCACCGCTCGAACGCAATGGCCGCAGGTCATTCCTTCAACGCTGAATACTTGCATGACATGACTCCTTTGATGAGGTTGGACCCAGTCTCGACCTTGCCACGATGGCAAGGTCAAGTTCCGCAAATGTCTGCCGGGCTGGTATTTGGCCGCTTCAAAGGCCAAGCTTCACCCATCGTCGATTCACACCACGGAGCATTCGCCATGCGCTGGTCGTTTTTTGCCCTTGCCGGCCTGCTGAGCCTGTCGGCCGCAGCGCCCCAAGCCCTCGCCGCAGAAGACTATGCGGTGCTGATCATTTCCCGGGAACGCCTGGAAGTGCCGACCAACTGCGAGATCGGTCTGTACCTGAATGACCAGTTGGCAGGCCGGCTGTTCCAGGAGCAGGCCACCTCGTTCAACCTGCCGGCGGGCAACCTGTCCCTGCGCCTGAAGCTGCTGCCGGGCCAGGCCCCGGGTTGCCTGCCGGGCCTGCTGGCGCCGCCAGCGCAGAACATCACGCTCAAGGTCGGTGATGTGCGCAAGTTGCGCATTGCCCAAGGGCCGGATGGGATGTATCTGAAACCCGCCGCCTTGGAATACTGAAGGCACTTGACCTTCCCCACAGGTCAAGGTTGATGCTAGGGGCAACTTCTCCTGGAGGACTGCCCCATGAATGGATCCACCACCTTTGACCTGCCCATCAGCGGCATGACCTGCGCCAGCTGTGCCGGCCGGGTCGAGCGCGCGCTGGGCAAGGTGCCGGGGGTGCAAAGCGTCAGCGTCAACCTGGCCAACGAACGCGCCCATGTTGAAGTGCTCGGCCAGATGGACCCCAGCGTGCTGATCGCCGCCGTCGACAAAGCCGGCTACACCGCCAGCCTGCCCCAAAGCGAAACCGCCACCGATGTTGATCAAGCACGACGCCTACACCGAGAGCGTTGGTCGTTGCTGCTGGCGATCCTGCTGGCACTGCCGCTGGTGTTGCCGATGCTGGTGGAGCCCTTCGGCCTGCACTGGATGCTGCCGGCCTGGGCGCAGTTCGCCCTGGCCACACCGGTGCAATTCATCTTCGGCGCACGCTTTTACATCGCCGCCTGGAAAGCCGTGCGGGCCGGTGCCGGCAATATGGACCTGCTGGTCGCCATCGGCACCAGCGCCGGTTACGGCCTGAGTATTTACGAATGGCTCACCGGTCACCCTGGCATGGCGCCGCACCTGTACTTCGAAGCCTCGGCGGTGGTGATCGCCCTGGTGCTGTTGGGCAAATACCTGGAGAGCCGCGCCAAGCGCCAGACCGCCAGCGCCATCCGCGCCCTCGAAGCCCTGCGCCCCGAGCGGGCGATTCGAGTGCTCGACGGCCGTGAAGAAGATGTCGCCATCAACGCGTTGAAACTCAATGACCTGGTGCTGGTAAAACCCGGCGAGCGCTTCCCGGTGGACGGTGAAGTGGTCGAAGGCCAAAGCCACGCCGACGAAGCGTTGATCAGCGGCGAAAGCCTGCCGGTGCCGAAGCAACCTGGCGACAAAGTCACCGGTGGCGCCATCAACGGCGAAGGCCGCCTGCTGGTACGCACCCTGGCCCTCGGCGCCGAAAGCGTGCTGGCGCGGATCATTCGCCTGGTGGAAGACGCCCAGGCCGCCAAGGCACCGATCCAGAAGCTAGTGGACAAAGTCAGCCAGGTGTTTGTCCCGGCCGTGCTGGTACTGGCATTGATCACCCTGGTGGGCTGGTGGTTGTACGGCGCGTCACTGGAGACCGCGATCATCAATGCGGTGGCTGTGTTGGTGATCGCCTGCCCCTGTGCCTTGGGCCTGGCCACACCGACTGCGATCATGGCCGGCACCGGGGTTGCCGCCCGCCACGGCATCCTGATCAAGGACGCCGAAGCCCTGGAGCGCGCCCATGAAGTGAGCGCCGTGGTTTTCGACAAGACCGGTACCCTCACCTCCGGCGCACCGAAAATCGCCCATCTGGCAGCCGTGGATGGCAACGAAGCGCTGCTGCTGCAACACGCCGGCGCGCTGCAACGCGGCAGTGAACACCCGTTGGCCAAAGCCGTATTGGATGCCTGTAACGAGCAAGGGTTGGAGGTAGCCGATGTGACAGCCAGCCAATCCCTGACCGGCCGCGGCATCGCCGGCACGCTGAATGGCCAGCAGTTGGCCCTGGGCAATCGCCGCCTGCTCGAAGAAAGCGGCTTGAATGCGGGCGACCTGGCTGACTCGGCCAAGGCTTGGGAGGCCGAAGGTCGCACCTTGTCCTGGCTGATCGCGCAAGGCGCCCAACCGCGAGTGCTGGGGCTGTTCGCTTTTGGCGATACGCTCAAGCCCGGCGCGCTGGAGGCGGTACAGCAACTCAAGGCCCAGCACATCAGCAGTCATTTACTCACCGGCGATAATCGTGGCAGCGCCCGCGTGGTCGCCGAGGCCTTGGGCATAGAGGATGTACACGCCGAAGTGCTGCCCGCCGACAAAGCCGCCACGGTCGCCGAACTGAAAAAAACCGGCGTGGTGGCCATGGTCGGCGACGGCATCAACGACGCCCCCGCCCTGGCCGCCGCCGATATCGGCATCGCCATGGGCGGTGGCACCGACGTGGCCATGCACGCGGCCGGTATCACCCTGATGCGCGGCGACCCGCGCCTGGTTCCGGCCGCACTGGAGATCAGCCGCAAGACCTACGCCAAGATCCGTCAGAACCTGTTCTGGGCCTTTGTGTATAACCTGATCGGCATTCCGCTGGCCGCATTCGGCCTGCTCAACCCGGTATTGGCCGGCGCAGCCATGGCCCTGTCGAGTGTCAGCGTGGTCAGCAATGCCTTACTGTTGAAGACTTGGAAACCCAAGGACCTGGAGGATCAACGCCCATGAACATCGGCCAAGCCGCACGCCAGAGCGGGCTCAGCGCCAAGATGATTCGTTACTACGAATCCATCGGCCTGCTCAAGGCCGCCCACCGCACCGACAGCGGCTATCGCGTGTACGGCGCGGATGACTTGCACACCCTGGCGTTTATCAAACGCTCGCGTGACCTGGGGTTTTCATTGGAGGAAGTCGGCAAGCTGCTCACCCTGTGGCAGGACCGCCAACGGGCCAGCGCCGACGTAAAAGCCTTGGCGCGCCAGCATATCGAAAAGTTGAACCAGAAGATCCTGGAGCTGGGGCAGTTGCGCGATACCTTGCAGGACCTGGTGGAGCACTGCCAGGGCGATCATCGCCCGGATTGTCCGATTCTCAAGGAGCTGGCGTCCGGAAGCTGCTGCGCCTGACCGAATGTACACAAATCCAATGTGGGAGGGGGCTTGCCCCCGATTGCAGTGGGTCAGCTACAGATAAGCCGGCTGATCCACCGCTATCGGGGGCAAGCCCCCTCCCACATTGTGATTTCCAGTTATCTGGAAATCACTGCATCCACGGCGGCGGCGGCGGTTCGTCCGGCACCTTGCTCGGCGGCGCATCGTCCGCCGCGCGAATCGCCTGGCGGCGCTCTTCATCCAACCGCGCCGCTTCGATCTCGCGGATCACACCGCCGACGTCCGCCAGTTCTTCCGGCTCGTCGAACTCGCCGGTCAAGACGCTGGCCGGGTGCAGGGTGCCGGCTTCATACAGCGCCCACATTTCCTTGGCGTACTTGGTCTTCTTCAATTCCGGGGCAAAGCGCCCGAAATAGGAAGCCATGTTGCCCACGTCCCGCTCCAGCATGCTGAACGCGTGGTTGTTGCCCGCCGCATCCACCGCCTGGGGCAGGTCGATGATCACCGGGCCGGTGGGCGTGAGCAGCACGTTGAACTCGGACAGGTCACCGTGCACCAGGCCGGTACACAGCATCAGCACGATCTGGGAAATCAGGAAGGCATGGTATTCACGCGCCTGGTCCGGCTCCAGCACCACGTCGTTCAGACGTGGCGCCGCGTCGCCGTACTCGTCGGCCACCAGTTCCATCAGCAGCACGCCTTCAAGGAAGTCGAACGGCTGGGGCACGCGAACGCCCGCACCGGCCAGGCGGAACAACGCCGCTACTTCGGCGTTCTGCCAGGCATCTTCGGTTTCTTTCTTGCCGAACTTGGAGCCCTTGGCCATGGCCCGGGCCTGCCGGCTGTTACGGACCTTACGGCCTTCCTGGTATTCGGACGCTTGACGAAAACTTCGTTTGTTCGCCTCCTTGTAAACCTTGGCGCAACGCAATTCGTTGCCGCAGCGCACCACATAAACAGCTGCTTCTTTACCACTCATGAGTGGGCGCAGCACTTCGTCGACCAGACCGTCTTCGATCAGGGGTTCAATGCGTTTAGGAGTCTTCATCAGCTTTTATTGTGGGTCCTTTATTACCAAATACGCGTATGGCACTCGTTATACGGCAATCAGCTCGTCGGTGGGAGAGGCTACCGACCGTTGATCGTTTAAGAATGCATCCAATATGCCAGTTTCAGCGCTCAATGATCGCCGTAACCCCCTGACCGCCCGCCGCGCAGATCGAAATCAGCCCACGCCCCTTGCCCGCCGCATCCAGCAGCTTGGCCAGATTGGCGACGATACGCCCACCGGTGGCGGCAAACGGATGACCGGCGGCCAGGGAACTGCCTTTCACGTTCAAGCGGCTACGGTCGATGGAACCCAAGGGGGCGTCAAGTCCCAGGCGCGTCTTGCAGTAGTCCGCATCTTCCCAGGCCTTTAGCGTGCACAACACTTGGGCAGCGAAGGCTTCGTGGATCTCGTAGTAATCGAAGTCCTGCAGCGTCAGACCATTCCTCGCCAGCAAGCGCGGTACCGCATACACCGGCGCCATCAGCAGGCCTTCGGCGCCGTTGACGAAGTCCACCGCTGCCGCTTCGCCATCGCGCAGGTACGCGAGGATCGGCAAGCCGCGCTCCTTGGCCCACGCTTCACTGCCCAAGAGCACCAGCGATGCGCCATCGGTGAGCGGCGTGGAGTTGCCGGCGGTAAGCGTGCCCTTTGCGCTGCGTTCGAAGGCGGGCTTGAGCACGGCGAGTTTTTCCAGGGTCAGGTCGGGGCGCAGGTTGTTGTCACGGGTCAGGCCGAGGAACGGCGTGAGCAAATCGTTGTGCCAACCCTCGGCATAGGCGGCGGCCATTTTCTGGTGGCTCTCCAGGGCCAACTGGTCCTGCTCGGCGCGGGGAATCTGCCAGGTCTGCGCCATCAATTCGCAGTGCTGGCCCATGGACAAACCGGTGCGCGGTTCGCCATTGCGCGGCAGTTCCGGCTTGAGGTGATGGGGGCGAAGTTGTAACAGGACTTTTAATTTATCCGCCATGGACTTGCTGCGGTTGGCTTGCAGCAAAATCTTGCGCAGCCCTTCATTCACCCCGATCGGCGCGTCGGAGGTGGTGTCGACGCCACCGGCAATCCCGCATTCGATCTGGCCCAGGGCGATCTTGTTGGCCACCAGCAGCGCCGCTTCCAGGCCGGTGCCGCAGGCCTGCTGAATGTCATAGGCCGGGGTTTGCGGCGACAGGCGCGAGCCCAGTACGCACTCGCGGGTCAGGTTGAAGTCGCGCGAATGCTTGAGCACCGCGCCGGCAGCCACTTCCCCCAGGCGCAGGCCGTGCAGGTTGTAGCGTTCGATCAGGCCTTCGAGGGCCGCGGTCAGCATTGCCTGGTTGCTCGCCGTGGCATAGGGGCCATTGGAGCGGGCGAAAGGAATGCGGTTACCGCCAATGATCGCTACACGGCGCAATTGAGTCATGGAAAGCTCCCTCTGTCTGTTGTGGGCTGGATTACTGAGCCTAGTCGAACGACTGCTACCCTGGGATGGTCAACCCTTTGAACCCCAGCCTTCGGAGAGCGTTCCATGTCTGACCGTTATATCGACTTCGCCAACTCAAGCCTCGGCCATCGCCTGGTCGCCGCCATTGGCCTGCCGTCGCCGGTACGCCTGGAACGCTGGCAAGCCGGGCGCCTGCGCCCGGTGGAAGGCGCATTGTTGCTGGGCGGCGGTGCACTGGTCAGCAAGGTGCAGGCGTTCGCCAACAAGCTCACCGACGCGATCTACACCTACGGCGCCGAGGCGTCTACCTGGATACCCGGCCACGGCCCCAAGCTCAAGGCCGTGGTGTTCGACGCCAGCGATTTGCAACACACCGACCAACTCAAGCAACTGCGCGAGTTCTTCCAGCCGTTGCTGAAAAACCTGGATAACAGCGCGCACCTGGTGATCCTCGGCCGTGCGCCGGAAAGCCTCGGCGACCCGTTTGCCGCCAGTGCCCAGCGCGCCCTGGAAGGTTTCAGCCGCTCGCTGGCCAAGGAGTTGCGCAACGGTGGCGTGCTGCAACTGCTGTATGTCGGCGACGGTGCCGAAGACCAGTTGGAAGGCGCCCTGCGTTTCTTCCTCT
Organism: Pseudomonas azotoformans; assembly: GCF_900103345.1. Lineage (NCBI taxonomy): Bacteria > Pseudomonadati > Pseudomonadota > Gammaproteobacteria > Pseudomonadales > Pseudomonadaceae > Pseudomonas > Pseudomonas azotoformans. The sequence goes on along the minus strand of NZ_LT629702.1, from coordinate 5,529,773 downwards.
CGCCCAAAAGCGCCTATATCTCCGGCCAGGTGATCCGCCTGGAGGCCTGCGCCACGCCGGTCGAAGATTGGACACGGCCCCTGGCCGGGCGCAAGGCCCTCGTCACTGGCGCCGCCCGTGGCATTGGCGCATCCATCGCCGAAACCCTGGCCCGCGACGGCGCTGAGGTCATCCTGCTCGACGTGCCCCAGGCCAAGGCCGACCTCGACGCCCTGGCCGCACGCCTGGGCGCGCGCACTGTCGCGCTGGATATCTGCGCCGAAGACGCCGCCCGCCAATTGATCGAACACCTGCCGGATGGCCTCGACATCCTGGTGCACAACGCCGGTATCACCCGCGATAAGACTCTGGCCAACATGACCCCGGAATACTGGGACGCGGTGCTGGCCGTCAACCTCAATGCACCGCAGGTATTGACCCAGGCGCTGCTCGACAGCGGCACCCTGCATGACAACGCCCGCGTGGTGCTGCTGGCGTCGATCAGCGGCATCGCCGGCAACCGTGGGCAAACCAACTACGCGGCGAGCAAGGCTGGCTTGATCGGCCTCGCACAGGCCTGGGCGCCGCTGCTCAAGGCGCGCGGTATCAGTATCAACGCGGTGGCGCCGGGGTTTATCGAAACCCAGATGACCGCGCATATCCCGTTCGCCCTGCGTGAGGCCGGGCGACGCATGAGTTCGCTGGGCCAGGGCGGCCTGCCGCAGGACGTCGCCGAAGCGGTGGCCTGGCTGGGCCAACCGGGTTCCGGGGCGGTCAGCGGGCAAGCGCTGCGAGTGTGTGGGCAAAGTCTGCTGGGAGCGTAAGCATGCAATGGAAGACGTTAGACAGTGCACCATTCCTGCCGCCGCTGTATTGGCGTGCGGCCCTCAAGCGCAAGATCACGGGCCACACGCTGCCCGAGCACGGGTTGCGCTGCCGGATGAGCATCGACCCCAAGCAGGTGGCGGCCTACCGCAAGGTCTGTGGTTTTGCCGACAGCCCGATCCTGCCGGCTACGTATCCGCATATCCTGGCGTTCGGGCTCCAGATGCAGTTGCTCACCGATAAGCGCTTTCCTTTCCCCCTGCTGGGGTTGATTCACCTGAGTAACCGCATCCGTATTCATCGCCCCCTGGGGGGTGTGAGCGACCTGTCCGTGGCTGTACACGCGCAGAACCTAAAGCCCCACCCCAAGGGCGCAATGTTCGATCTGATCACCACGGTTGAAGATTCCCTCGGCCTGCTGTGGGAAGCCGAAAGCCGCATGCTGTGCCGGGGCGTGAAGCTGGAAGGAGAGTCAGAAGAGATCGCCCAACCGTCTCCCACCCACGTTAGCGAACTGACCCGCTGGAAAGCGCCTGCCGACATCGGCCGCCGTTATGCACGGGTCTCCGGCGACTACAACCCGATCCACCTCAGCGCCCTGACCGCCAGGCTGTTCGGCTTTCCCCAGGCCATCGCCCACGGGCTGTGGAACAAGGCGCACACCCTCGCAGCCCTGGGCGAACACCTGCCCGCCGCCAACATCGAGATCGACGTCGAGTTCAGGAAACCCGTGCGCCTGCCCGGTGAAGTGACGTTATTGGCCAGCGCCGCCGGTTCCAGCGGAGCGTTGTGGTTGAAAGGCGCTGGCGATATTGAACATATGGTAGGCAAGTGGCGGCCGATTGCATGAAACAAACAGCTTAATTGTATATATACACCCTAAGTAATAGCGGACTTTATGAGGTCCGCTTTTTTATTTAACCAATTGATTTATAACATATATACATCTTGATACATCCTTCCTCTACCCCCTTGGTATTAGTTGCTTAACCGGTAAAGCGCTGCCGTATATAAATCGTTAATACCAAGTAGAGCATTGAGAGAACGCATCGCCGGGGCTGTTATAGCCACACGGACAAACGCATCGCTATCCCCAGAAGTAGCGAGCGTTTGAAGACAACCAAGGTTGTACAGGTGCAAGGAACTCAATCATGAAAACTCAAGTCGTGTTTTGGAAAGCAAGTACCGCTCTGGCCCTGGCAGTAGCACTGGCACTCGGCGGCTGCAGCAGCGGTGGTGGCGGGCATCACAGTGGTGGTTCCTCCTCGGATGCGGGTGCGGGTGCGGGTGCGGGCACAGGTGGTGGCGGAACGGGCGGCGGCGGTACCGACCCAGGAACTAACCCAGGAACCAACCCAGGCACCGATCCTGGCACAAACCCAGGCGGCGGCACGACCCCACTGGTCACCGCCACCGTGGTCGATACCGTCGGCGACACCGTGACCGGCCTCGGCGGCACCGTCAGAAGCCTGGGCACCACCCTTGGCAGCCTGCCAATCGTAGGCGCCACTGCGGGCGGCCTGGTGAATGCCACCGGCAACGCGGTCGGCAGCATCGGCACCGGCCTGTCGGATGGCCTGGGCTCGCTTGGCACGGACAGCAATGCCTTGGGCAAAACCGTCGCCGGCGTGGCCAATGGGGTTTCCGACCTGGGCGATGGCGTGACCGTGACCGGTAGCAACGTCGCCACCCTGCTGGGAAAAGTGCCGGTCGTCAGCGGCGCGGCGCCGGTCGTCGGCAACGTCGTCGGCAGGGTCGGCAATGCCGTGACCATGCTGGGCGACACCCTGAGCACCGCCAGCACCACCGGGCCATTGGGCTCGGTGACCAACACCGTCGGCACGAAAGTGCTGGTGCCAGTGGTATCGCTGGTGGAAAACACCACCGGCAAAGTCGGTACCGCGACCGGTCTTGATAAGCCTGTGGGTGGGCTGCTGCAAAAAGTTGGTGATACTGTCGACGGCCTGGGCGACAAGGTCGCCGGCGCAGGCGGTACTGGCAACCCTGTGACGGGTGCGGTGGGCAACGTGCTCAATGGCGTCGGCACCGTGGTGAGCAAGGCTGACGGTTATGTCGACCCGGATGCGAATAACGGTGGTGGCAACAGCGGCGGTGGTACCGGCGGCGGCACCAACAAGCTGGGCCTGCCTGAACTCATCGGTGGCGTGATCGCCGGTGCTGGCAGCGGCCTGGATGCAGGCAGCAGCAATGGCGTGGTCAGCGCGACCGGCGTCACCGGTGTCAAAGCCGGCACCACCGTGGCCTCCCTGGGCACCCTCCTCGGCGGCAGCGGCGCTCCAAACATGGCGGCAGGCACCCCCGTTGCCGGGCTGACCAGCCAGATCGGCGGTGCACTCAACCCCGTCACCAGCGGCGTACAGAGCCTGACCCAAAACGTCGGCAACGCCACCGGACTGGGTGGCCCGGTCAACGGCCTGGTCGCTAATGTCGGTGGCGCCGTCAGCAGCCTGGGCGGGCAAATCAGCGGAACCCACGCCAACCCGGTTACCAACGCCCTGGGCGGCACCGTGACCGCAGTGGGTGACACCGTGGCTTCGATCGGCGGCCTGGTCACCGGCGGCACCAACACCGGTGGTGGCGTGCTCGGCGGTGGCCTCAATGTGGGTGCCGGTGCATCGGCGGGTGCAGGGGCCGGCGCCAATGCTAATGGTGGTGTTCTGGGCGGGCTGCTGGGTGGCCTGACCGGCAAAAAATAGAATTGCACCTGGCCGATTAGACGGCCTCACCTACAGCGCCTACGCTTGGTTGAGACGAGAGACCCCACTAAGTCTCTCGTCTTTTTTTATGGGTCAGTGATCGATCCCTGAGAACACCCGAACCGCGCCCCCAGAGCCCGGCGGAATCTGCAAAACGCTGCTGCAGTTTTGACCATGGAGTGTCCTATGCGCGCTTTGACGCCGTTGTTATTGCTCACCCTCAGTGCTTACGCCCACGCCGATACCCTACCCACTTTCCTCAATAGCAACGACACCATCCGCAACCTGCCCGTGCCCAACCTGCCCGTCGACGCCTACCGGCCCGCCTCCACGCCCACCCAGGTGCCAACGCCGGCGCCCACCGCAGGGCAGCCGTTGATGATGGACACCAAGGTCACCATTCGCAAACTGCAGATCGACGGCGGCACCGTCTACCCGCTCAAGGACGTCGCCCAGGCATTCGCGCCCCTGATCGGCCATGAAACCAACCTGGCGCAATTGATCGAAGCCACCCGCAGCATCACCCGGCGTTACCAGGAAGACGGCTACTTGCTGTCCTATGCCTTCCTGCCGGAACAACGCTTCGAAGGCGGCCTGGTGCAGGTGGTGCTGGTGGAGGGCTACATCCGTGATTATCAACTGCAAGGCGATATCGGTTCGGTCTCCTCCTATGTCGACAAACTGGCGGGAAAACTCCAGGCCGAACGCCCGCTGACGCGCAAGACGTTCGAGCGCTACACCACGCTGATGAGTGCGATCCCAGGCCTGACCGTGCAGGCTCAGGTGCCACCTCCGAGCACCACCGATGGCGGCACTCATATGCAAGTCACCGCCAGCCGCAAGCCCGTCACCACCAGCATGAGCCTCAACCAGGCCAGCCGTGGCGGCACCCAGGCGCTGCTGACCGGCACCAGCAATTCCTGGACATCCATGGGCGAGCAGTTGAGCATCAGTGGCCTGTTTCCGCCTGGCGAAGACAAAGAGCATTACTACCGCGCAACGTATAGCCAGTTCATCAATGCAGAGGGCACCCAACTTGCTCTCTCGGGGGAACGCTACCGCGCCGCCCCACACACCCGCCTGCAACTGGGCGATGGCGTGGAACTCAAACCCCACCAGGAAATCGACCGTTACTCCATTGGGGTCAGCCACCCGTTTATCGCCTCGCCCAGCGAATCGTTGAGCCTGGGAACCCGCCTCTATGCCGTCGACCAGACCAACCGATACAAGCTGAACGGTTTCCCTCAGCGTTTCGAGCTGGAAACCAACCTGCGCGCGCTGGCCTTCGAGGGCGACTGGCGCAAAGCCGACAGCACGCAGTTGCGCATCATCAGCGGCGGCCTCTACCAAGGCATCAACGGCATGGGTGCCAAGACACGCACCGACTTCGGCGGCCTCAAGCCCGACCTCGACTTCTTCCGCCTGCGCCTGTCCGGCGTGCAGAGCAACAAGCTGTTCGGCAATTGGCAAGGTGTGCTCTCCGGCGCGTTCTACTGGAGCAACGACTATCTGCCGGACAGCGAGCGTGCCACCTTCGGCGGGCAGAGTTTCGGCCGCGGCTACCCTGATGACCAAGGCTCGGGCGACAAAGGCTGGGGCGTGGCTTACGAGGTCAACTACAGCTACAACCGCGCCGGTGATTGGGTGAAAATCCTGCAACCCTATGTGGTGTTCGACCGCGCCAAGACCTGGTTCAACGACCTGCCGGTCAAGGGCAATGACCTGTCATCGGCGGCGCTGGGCCTGCGCTTTGGCGACGCCAAGTACTACAACATAGCGCTGGAAGCCGCCAAGCCGATGTCGGACGAAGCCCTGGACAGCTTCGATCGGCGGCCGCGCTATTCGCTGAGCTTCAGCTACCAGCTCTGATTTGTGGTGAGCGGGCTGCTGTGTTGAGCAGGCTTGCTGTGGTGAGCGGGCTTGTTGTGGTGAGCGGGCTTGCCCCGCGTTGGAGTGCGCAGCACTCCCGCTTTTACCAGGCCAGCTCACTACACCGTTTTGGGAAGGGGAAAAAGGTTGTTCAACGTATCGATCAACCGCACCAGGTAGATCGGCTTGCGAAACAGGTCCAGCACCTGCAGGCGCAGCATGTCGCTCACATCATCCATTTCGGCATGACCCGACATCACAATCACCGGCAAGTGCGAGCGTGAGGTGTGTTCGCGTAGGCGCTTGATCAAGGAAATGCCACTTTCCTCGGGCATGCGCAGGTCGGTGATCACCAGGGCGATGTCGGGGTGAAGTGTCAATTCTTGCAGGGCGAACGTGACGGAGTTGGCGGTAAAACAGACAAATCCCTCGTTTCCGAGGGATTCGGCAAGTTCGATCAGGGCGTCCTCTTCATCGTCCACCAATAGAATTTGCTGGCGCGCAGAAGACTGTTCGCTCATAGCCGTACCTGAAGAAAGTGAGCCGCCGCAAGGGTAACCACAAGTTGAATTAACTCAGGTCGCCGTCGTCATTTTGTTAGCAATCGAGTTGAACACGGAAGCAACTTTAGCGCCAAGCCCAGAGCCGGCGCCGACAATAACGAGTGCAACCAGCGCAACGATAATCGCGTACTCAATACCTGAGGCACCCTCTTTACGCTTAAAGAATAGCTGCGTCTGAACATAAATCTTCAACATCAGGTCAAGGAACATAAGACTTCTCCCTAAAACGCCACTGAAAGCCGGAAAGGCTCTAACACCAAAGGATCGCGGCGTGCCACTAGAGCATTGTCAACAAACCCCAGCCTCACAACTGTAAGAACGGATTAATCAGAAAGTATTAGTCGTAAAGTTGGTGCCACACCACCACTATTTAAACGGGGCCTTTTAGCCCTCAGATAAATTTTCTTGGCGGTAATGGCATTTCGTCCTAGCTGAGCTACCTTCAAATAGCCAAATCGTTAGATGTTCATCACAGCCAGGTTGCGGATTAACCCGTTTGGATTAACAGGGTGTGCAGTGCAACGGGAAAGGGAGAGCCGTCATGAACAGTCGCATCAGCATGGTCCTGGCCGGCTTGTTGCTGATCGGGGCATTGATCGCCGGGTACTGGGGGCTTGTATTGAGCCGCGCACCTGAGCCCGTTGCAGCGCCTCCCGCACCTGTCATTTCCGTCGAAAAAACCCTTGCCGCCGCTGAAGACCAGACCCGTCGGCCGGTGGTCGTCCTGCTGCATGACGTGCCTGCCTTTACGCCACTGACCGCCGCCGACCTGTCCGTCGAGAAACTACGCACCGTGCCCGCCGGCAGCCTGACTCAGCTCGAGCAGGCCATCGGCCGCATACCCCTGAGAACCCTCGGCGCCGGCACCTGGCTCACCGAAGACAGCTTTAGCGCTGGCGGCCCCCTCGCTCGCATGATCCGCCCCAACGAACGCGCGCTGGCCGTGGCCGTGGATGAGGTGGTCGGTGCCGGCGGCCAATTGAGCCCAGGCGATTACGTGGATGTGCTGCTGTTCCTGCGCCAGGATGCCGGCAACGCCGAACAGTCGGCGCAGATCGTCCTTCCGGCCATGCGCCTGCTCAGCGTTGGCGATCAATTGGGCCTGGCCAACGATGGCAAACCGGCAGTGCCACCACCGGCTACCGCCGAAGAACGCGCCCAGGCCATCCAACGCCGACTCGCCGCACGCACTGTGGTGCTGGCCGTGCCGGAGCCTTTGTTAAGCCGCCTGATGCTCGCGTCTCAAGCCGGGACCTTGCGCCTGGCCGTGCGCAGTGCCGAGGAACAACTGCTCAGCCGCTACTGGGCCGGTGAAGACGACACCGCGCAAAAGCTGGAAAGTGCCAACCGTGACCTTTACCAGTTCACTCAACTGGCGTTGAGCGCCCCGCCCAAGCGCGTCGTGCCGGCTGGCGTCACGCCTGGCGTACGCCGTGGCATCGAAGTGATTCGCGGCGCCCAAGCGGCGCCACAAACCCCGTGATCGAACAAGGATGCCTTGAATGAGCCATCGCTACGCACCCATGTTCACGCAGCTGGCCTGCGCCTTGATGCTGTCGAGCCTGCCGATCGGCATGGCACTGGCAGCGCCGGGCAATTGCAGCACCCTGGGCCAGTTGCCCGCCGTGGTCGAGGTGGGAGAAGGCCTGCAACAGGAACTGCAATCCCCCGTGGCAATCACGCGCCTGGCCATCGGCGACCCGAAGATCGCCGATGTGCGGGTCAACGGTGACCGTCACTTCCTGCTCACCGGTGTCAGCAGCGGCGCCACCAGCCTGCTGGTGTGGACCGCCTGCGCCAGCGCGCCGCGCCAGAGCATGGTGTTCGTCAAGGGCAAGGCCACCTCGGCGCTGACCAGTGTGTCGCTGTCGCCCTCGCAAGACCCGTTGCTGCCCAGCCAGGTGCAGACCGATATCCGCTTCGTGGAAGTCAGCCGTACCAAGCTCAAGGAAGCCAGCACGAAGTTTCTCGGCGTGGGCACCAATTTTTTCCTCGGTAGCCCCAGCCTTCTTTCGCCCTCCGAGGGTGTCTTCAAGCTGCCGGTGAGCACGGACAATTTCAACGTCGGCTTTGGCGGCGGCCGGGTCAAAGCCATGATCAACGCCCTGGAACGCAGCGGTTTTGCCTACACCCTGGCACGCCCAAGCCTGGTGGCCATGAGCGGGCAGAGCGCATCCTTCCTGGCCGGCGGTGAAGTGCCCATCCCGGTGCCCAGCGCCGGCAGCGATACCATCTCCATCGAATACAAAGAGTTCGGCATTCGCCTGACCCTGACCCCCACCGTGATTGACCGCAACCGCATCACCCTCAAGGTGGCGCCGGAAGTCAGCGAACTGGACTACAGCAACGCGATACAGATCCAAGGCATCCAGGTGCCGGCCCTGACCGTACGCCGCACCGACACCAGCGTGTCCCTGGCCGATGGCGAAAGTTTTGTGATCAGCGGCCTGATCAGCACCAACAACCGCTCTAGCATCGACAAATTTCCAGGGCTGGGTGATATCCCGATCCTCGGTGCGTTTTTCCGTGACTCCACGATCAGCCGAGAAGAAAAAGAGCTGTTGATGATCGTCACGCCGCACCTGGTGCAGCCGTTGGCCGCCAACGCCCAACTGCCCTCCTTGCCTGGCGAAAAACTGCGCAGCTACGACCCGAACTGGTACCGGCTGTTCTTCCTGGAAAACGGCAACTTCGACCGTCGCACTGGACTTTCCCAATGAGCGATAGCCTGAGCCAGACCTTCCTCGCCATCACCCGCAACACCACCGACCTTGAGTGGCTGCAGGGTGCGCTCGCGCCGCTAGGCCAGGTAGTGAGCGCCGGCACCGGCAGCCTGGACGAACTGTTGGCGCTGGTGGACGTGACCTTCGCCAACCTGGTGTTCGTCGGCCTGGACCGCGAAAACCTGGTGGCCCAGAGCGCACTGATCGAAGGTGCCCTGGAAGCCAAGCCGATGCTCGCCGTGGTCGCCTTGGGCGATGGTATGGACAACCAGCTTGTCCTGAATGCCATGCGTGCCGGCGCCCGCGACTTTGTCGCCTACGGCTCGCGCTCCAGCGAAGTGGCCGGCCTGGTGCGGCGCCTGAGCAAGCGCCTGCCGACGGTGGCTCCGCATGCACAACTGGGCGGCTTGACCGTGCTGTTCGGCACCCAAAGCAACGCGGATGGTGCAATGCTGGCCACTCACCTGGCGCTGGTGGTGCAGAAGAGCGGGCAGCAGACCCTGCTGCTCGACCTGGGCCTGCCACGCAGCGACAGCCTGGCGCTGCTGGGCCTGGAGAGCACGTTCAATTTCGGCGATGCGCTGCGGCATCTGCGCCGCCTCGACACCACCATGATCAACAGCGCGTTCACCACCGCCCTGGATGGCCTGCGCATCCTGGCGTACGCCACCGGTGATGAACCACTCAAACTCACCAGCGCCGCCGAGCTGTACATGTTGCTCAGCGCCTTGCGCCAACACTTCCAGCACATCGTCGTCAACATTACCGGTCAGCCGGACAGCGAAGCCCTGCGCACCTTTGTCGGCCATTGCGACAAACTGCTGTGGTGTACCGATCAGAACGTGCTGGACTGCCGCCGCAACCTGGCAGTGATCAACCGCTGGCGCGAGAAAGGCATGAAGCTCGATCACGCCAAGCTAGTGGTGGACCGCTATATCAAAGCCTGCGCGCCGGACACCGAAGCCCTGGAGAAAAGCTTCGGCCTGGAGTGCGTCGCCGTGCTGCCCCTGAGCGCCGAATTGCGCCTGAATGTGAAAAACCAGGGCCAGACCCTGTTCGCCCTGGCGCCACGCGAACCCTTGACCCAGGCCGTACGTGCCTTGGGCGAGCGCCTGGCAAAACGCTCCGAGGGTTTGGCAAAGCCCTCGATGCGCTGGTTTGAACGCTTCCTGGGGTCCGGACGATGAGCGGCGAAAAACTGTTTGGCGGCCCAGCCCGCGCTGCCGGTGGCAACACCGATCACGATGGCCTGAAACTGGTGCTGCACCGCTACATCATCGACGCCATCGAGGAGTCGGGCAAGAACCTGCTCGAAGGTACACGCCAATCCCTGGCGCAATTTGTCATCGACAAGGTCTCCGAATACATCACGCGCATGCGCCTGGCGATCTCACGCTATGAGATGGAGCGCCTGGCCGAAGAGATCGTCGACGAACTCACCGGTTTCGGCCCACTGGAAGTGCTGCTGCGTGACCCTTCGATCACCGAAATCCTGGTCAACGGGCCACATCGGGTCTTCATCGAACGTGATGGTTTGCTGCACCAGAGCGACCTGCGCTTCATCGACGACCACCATGTGGAGCGCGTGATGCAACGCATCTTGGCGCCGCTGGGCCGACGCCTGGATGAGTCTTCGCCAATGGTGGATGCGCGCCTGCCCGACGGTAGCCGGGTCAATGCGATCATCCCGCCGATTGCCCTGGATGGCCCGTGCCTGTCGATTCGAAAATTCCGCAAAGACATGCTCAAGAGCACTGACCTGGTCGCCATGCAGACCATCGACCAGAGCATTTTCGAGTTCTTCCAGGAGGCCGTGGGCAAGCGCTGCAATATCCTGATCAGCGGCGGCACCGGCACCGGCAAGACCACGCTGTTGAATATCCTCAGCCAGTTGATCAACCCCCACGAGCGCCTGGTGACCATCGAAGACGTCGCCGAATTGCAATTGGGCCACCCCCACGTGGTACGCCTGGAAACCCGGCCGCCCAACGCCGAGGGCCACGGCGAAGTCAAGTCCAGCGACCTGATCCGCAACGCCCTGCGGATGCGCCCGGACCGCATCATCCTGGGCGAGATCCGTGGTGTCGAAGTACTCGACGTGATGACGGCGATGAACACCGGCCACGACGGTTCCATGAGCACCGTGCACGCCAACAACGCCCAGGATGCGTTGCTGCGCCTGGAAACCCTGGTGGGCCTGACCGGGCGGGTAATCGCCGAAAAAACCCTGCGCCAGATGATCTGCGCCGCACTGGACGTGATCATCCAACTGACGCGCATGCCCGACGGCCGTCGCTGCGTGAGCGAAGTGGTGGAAGTGGTCGGTGTGCGTGATGACGTGTACGTCACCAATACCCTGTTCCGCCTGGACCGGCGCACCGGCTTTGGCTTCCTGCGCGAAGCGCTCAACCCGGCCGGCGACAAACTGCGCCGCGAATCGGCGTTGCAGTCCTAGGGAGCGCGTGATGACCGGACCGATATTGTTGCTTGTCTGCCTGCTGTTGATCGGCCTGTCGTTCTGGCAGTTTCAGCATGGCCTGCGCAAAGCCCGGACGGACCGCGTGCTGGAGCGACTCGGCGATGGCCAGCCCGAAACCCAGGAACCGAACACAACGTGGAACGGCCTTGAGCGCATGTTCCAACGCGCCGGGCTGGGCAAACCCACCGACCGCCTGGGCCTGTGGCTGAGCGCCTGGGTGATCGGCGCACTGCTCGGCTGGCTGCTCGCCGACGGGCTGGGTCTGATCACGATGATCGTGGCACCGCCCCTGGTACTGCGCGTCTACATCAGTTGGCGCTATCAACGGCGCGTGCAGCGCATGGTCGAGCAACTGCCGCAGTTGCTCGACCACAGCGTACGCAGCCTCAAGTCCGGCAGAACCCTGGCGGACGCCGTACTGGGCGGTGTCGAGGGCATCGAAAACCCACTCAAGGACGCCATGGCTCGCGTGCAGCGCAACGTGCGCATGGGGGTCAGCCTGCCGGACTCGGTGAGCGACTTCGCCGAGTTCTACGAGCAGGACGAATTCCGCCTGTTCGCCCTCGGCCTGAAGGTCAACCACCGCTACGGCGGCAACGCCAGTGAACTGCTGGAAAACCTGATCAAGATGATCCGCGAGCGCGAACAAGGCGCGAGGCAACTCAAGGCCATGACCGGTGAAACGCGCATGACCGCCTATGTGCTGGGCGGGCTGCCCATCCTGATCGTGGCGTACTTCCTGATGGTCAACCCTGACTACCTGATGACCATGTGGAACGACGACACCGGGCGCACCCTGCTCTTCGTCGCACTGGCGATGGACGTGACCGGCACCCTGGCCATGTGGCGCATGTTGAGGAGTGTTTGAGATGGCACTGCTGGCCTTCGCCTTGTTGTTGCTCGCCGCCGCAGTCCTGGTGGGTGGCCAGTTGCTCGAAAACCGGCGGCGCGACCGCAGGGTCGCGGAGCGCTTGCAGGGGCGGATGGGCACTGATGACAAACTCGCCACGCTCATCCGCCAACTGGGCGGCAGCAGCCTGGCACAGCGTTCGGTCAGCCTGGACAACGAGACCCAGACCCTGCTCCACCGCGTAGGTTGGCGCAAGGCCAGCCAGCGTTCGCTGTTCGCCGCCTTCCAGGTCGGTACACCGATTGTGCTGCTGGGTCTCACCTTGCTTGGCCAGCAGATACTGTTCCCACACGCGGACCCCGCATGGATTGCGCCGATGTTTGCCCTGGGTATCGGCTACCTGCTGCCCAAGCGCGTGCTCGCCGCTGCCGCCAAACATCGACAACAGACCATCGCCAAAGAAATTTCAACCTTCATTCCACTGCTGCGCATCCTGTTCGAATCGGGTATGGCGGTTGAACAGTCGCTGCGGGTATTGGGCAACGAAGCCCAACGCCTGCTTCCCGCGCTGACCCATGAATTGCGCCTGATCCTGGCGCGAGTCGATTCCGGGCTGGAGCTGGGCGAAGAACTGGGCAAGACCGTGCGCCTGCTGGAGGTGGACGAGTTCACCGACACCTGCATCATCCTTCAGCAATTGATCCAGCAGGGCGGCGGCGCGATGAAGTCCTTGCTGGCCCTCAAGCAACTGCTCGACGACCGGCGGCTGACCCGTTTGCAGGAATACATCTCGAAGATGTCGGCAAAAATGTCGGTGGTGATGATGGTGTTTCTGTTCCCCGCTTTGCTGATCGTGCTCGGCGGCCCGGCCTTTATCGGCATCGCCCGCGCGTTGAGTCACTTTTAAGGAGACCGCTATGAAAGCACTGATTGCCGGCCTGACGCTGCTGATGCTCGGCGGCTGCGCCACCAACGGCCAATCACCCTGGGCGACGCTGACCTCACCGGGCAGTTGCACCAAGCCGAGTTCGGACCAGGAATTGGCGCTCAACCTGTCCGATGACCTGGCAAGCGAAGGCAAGCTGCACGCCAGCCTGGCCAACCTGCAAAACCTGCCCGAGTCCCTGCCCCAGGTGCGCCAGCGCAAGGCCCGCACTTACCGCCTGCTCGGGCGCAGCGAAGCCGAGCCGTTGTACCGCAGCCTGCTCGGCACCTGCATGACGGCCGACGGCGAGCACGGCCTGGGGCAATTGGCGGTCGCCAGGGGCGACAACGGACAGGCCATGGCCCACCTGCAACGGGCAGCGCAGCTAGCACCCACAGACGAAAAAATCCGCAATGACCTGGGCGTGGTGTACCTCAACCAACTGCGTGTGGAAGACGCCCGTTTTGAATTCATGACCGCCATCGAACTCAAGCAAGGCGACCCGTTGGCCGCCGTCAACCTGGTTACGCTGTTGATCTACCAGAACGACTGGGGCCAAGCGGCCAAGGTGGTCAGCCAGTTGGGCCTGAGCCGCGAGCAGTTCACCGAAGCCCAGGCCCGTGCGGAGAAACTCAAGGCCACCGGCGTCGCCACACGCAAAGTCGCAGCGGTCAGTGAGACCCGGCCGGTGACCCTCAAGTAAGGAGAGTGAGATGAAAGCACATTACTTCATCGGGCTGGCGCTGCTACCGTTCAGCGTACTGGCCATCGAACCGGGCCCGTCTTCCCCGTACCAGGCGCAGACGGAAAACTGGATGGCACTGCAGGTCGATGGGCGCGCGGCTTCAGCCACGCCACAACGGACCACGCCCGCTGAGCGGGAGCAGGCCTTGCAACGTTGGCTGGACAGTAACAAGCACCCGATTCCGGAGTTCTTTGAGTCGCAATCCGGCGGGTCTTCCAAGGGCGGGAAGAGTCAGTAACCGTCAGTGCGCCGTCACCCGTTGCCGCAGCGCCGAGTTACTCGGCGACAAGGCCAGTGCCAGTTGGGTGCGGTTATGCATATGGGTGAGGCGCAACACCTGGGACACGTAGAGCTTGACTGTGTTCTCGGTGATCCCCAGTTCACAGGCGATCTGGTAGTTGGTCAGGCCCTTGCCCACCAGGCGCGCAACATCGAGCTGACGCGGCGACAGCTGATTGAAGATGGTCGGGATTTCGATCGGCCCTGCATCCTCGACGACAAGCTCGCCATCATCGGCCAAGCCAGCGCCAGGGCTGCGCCGCACTTTGTCGAGGTCCTGGTACAAATCGTTGATGGATTCAGAGAGGTATTGCAGCTTCTGGTTCAGGTGCCCCAGGTGCAGCTCTTTTTGCCGCTCCTCCAGCGCCGCTTCCTGGCGTTGCAGGCCTTCGAGCAACTCATCGAGGTTGATCGGCTTCTGGTAGTAATCCGAGATCCCTGCGCGCAGGGCCTTGATCACATCCTGCTTGTCGGCACGCCCGGTGAGCATGATTGCCTCGAACGCACGCTGCTTGCCCGCGACCTTCTGCATGGCCTGCACCAGTTCGATGCCATCCATGTCCGGCATATGCAGATCGCACAGCACCAGGCCAATTTCGGCGTCTTCGCTGAAGCGCTGCAAGGCGTGTCGGCTGGACTCACAGGGGACGCAGCGGTAACCGCTGCCTTCAAGAAATTCGCAGAGTTCTTCCACGATCAACGGTTGATCGTCGACCACGAGCACTTTTACCGCCGAGGTAAGCTTGTTCACGCGCTACTCCATGCCTGGCAAGCCAAAGGGCGACCCATCCATTTGGATAAAAATAACTTCCGGATACTACATAAACGTAGACGTACTTTCCGACTATGTACATAGAAGTAGAGCGGTTGTACGACTAATGGATCCAAAACCAGTACAGCACAAATCCTGTCAAAACAAAGGGGGCAAATGGCTGTTTGGTTGACACCTGCGCATCTGCCCTCCACCGACGCGCCCTAAGCCTTTGACTCACAAGCACCCAGCACGCCTGAAAGAGCGCCGCACCGATCAACGACCACAGCAGGTAGTCCAGTGTACTGGCCAGGGCCAGCGCAGCCAGCAGCTTCACATCCCCCGCGCCAAAGCGGCCCAACGCATAGCCGGGCAAGGTCAGCAACAGGGCCAGGGCAAAGGCCCAGCCGCCTTCGCTCGCGGGTGCTCCCAGCCAGGTCCTGCCCGTCCACAACAAAAAGATCAGCGCCAACAGCGCCGCCCCCAAGGTCAAGCCATTGCCGATCTGCCGCTGACGCATATCCTGCAACGTACACAGTCCCAGCCAGAGCAGAATCACCACGCCATGGATCACGTAAAAAACATCCCTTTTCCCTGAATGATTCTATGCTGATATCAAGTAGTAGCCGTCAGGGTAGACGCAGTCATGAAAACAGGCCTCCCTAGAAAGCAAAAAGGTGCGGCGGCGATTGAGTTCGCCCTGGTCTTCGCGATCTTTTTTGCCGTGTTCTACGGGTTGATCAGCTATAGCCTGCCGTTGCTGTTGATGCAGTCGTTCAACCAGGCGGCGGCGGAGGCCGTGCGCCAGGCCCTGTCGGTGGACCCGATAGCTGCCGGTACCGCTTACGGCACGCAGGTGACCGACCGCGCCAAAAACACCGTGATCACCCAGTTGAGCTGGATCCCTTCCAGCTTCCAGTTCTCCCCCAGTTACATCAGCAGCACCTACAACGGCACCACGTTGACCGTGGCGATCAACTACCCCACTACCAACCTCTATTCCGTGTTCCCGGCACTGGTGCTGCCGGGGATCGGCACCGTCCCGAACCTGCCGGCCAACCTGTCCGCCAGTTCGAGTCTGCAGTTTTGACGTCGGGGGACAAACTCTTCGGGCGCCTGCTCGGTCGTGCCAGCGCGCCGCCCCTCGACATGCCGGGTGTGCCCATGCCTGGCCTGCACGTGCAATTGGATGCTCAAGGCCACGTGCTCAGCATCCGCGGCACCCTGCGCTCACAGCTGACGCCCCACGCCATCGGCGAACGTCGACCGCCACTGCGTGAACTGCTGTGCGCCGACAGTGCCCTGGATATCGAAGGCAGCCCTGCCGACTGGCAACACCAGAGCCTGGACCTGGACTTCCAGAGCACAACCGGCCAGGTGCTGCACACCCGCGGCTGGATCGAACCCGACGGTGATGACTGGAGCCTGCGCCTGCAGGACATTGGCGATTTGCTCGCCGGCCGACAACTGGCCCAGCACCGCGAACAGAACCATCAACTCGCCTGCCAGATGAGCGAGCAATTGAGAGTGTGCAGCCTGACCCGCCTGCCCGAGGTGTTCAACGAGCACCTGCGCAGCCTGGCCCAGCGCTGGCACATCCCCTGCGTTGCCCTGGCCTTGCTCGATGGCGAAGACCACGGCTGGCGGATCTACAGCCAGTACGCCGCCCACGACGCCCCCGCCTTGTGGCAGGCTGGCCAACATTTGGGGATCAGCCTGGACAGCGTCAATGGCAACGCACCGTTGAGCCTGGCTCAGGAGCGCAGCGATAACCCGCGCCTGCACAGTATCTTCGGCGATGCCGACGGTTTCCTGGTGCCCTACCGCGACAGCCAGGGCGTGGCCGCCTGGTTGCTCTGTGGCCAGTACAACGGCCAGCCGCACACCCGCGACCGCGACTGGCTGAACCTCACCGCCGCCCTCGCCGCGCCGCTGCTGAGCCGGCTGCGCGAGCAGCGCTTCCACCAGCAGCTCGACCGCATGGAGGCTTTGCAGGGCCTGCTCGGCACCGGCTGGTGGGAGCTGCTGCCGGCCACCCAGGAAATCCAGCTGGCCCCGCAGTTGCTCAACAGCCTCAGCCAGGAAGATGGTCCTACCCGCCAACCCTTGAGCCAGTGGCTGGAACTGATCCACCCGGCCGATCGCCAGGCCCTCGACAGTCGCCTGCACGACCTGCAAGCCCTTGGCAAACCGCTGCTGGCCAGCGTGCGCCTGCAACGCACCGACGCCGAGCACAACCCGCTCTGGTATCGCGTGCAGGGCCAAGTGCTGGGCGTGGGCGACAACCGTCGCTGGATCGGTTTCATGCTCGACATCAGCGACATCAAGAACCAGCAACTGCAAGCCGCTGCCGCCCACGCGCGCCTGGACAACCTGATCGCCAGCTCACCGGCCGTGATCTATGTGCAGCGCTATGTCGACGGCGCCCTGCATCCGGCCTTTTTCAGCGACAGCCTGCTACCGTTGCTGGGCTGGACCCTGGCGGACTGCAACCACGACAGCCTGGCGTCCTTGATCCACCCCGAAGACCGCGAGCGGTACTTCGAACGCAGCCGCCAGTTGCTGCGCAAAGGTAACGTACGCAGCCGCTACCGCCTGCGCGACAAACAGGGCCATTACCATTGGCTACTGGATGAAGCCAAGCTGCTGCGTGACGATCTCGGCCTGCCGGTGGAGGCCGTCGGCCTGTGGCTGGACGTCACCGAGGCGACCCTGGCTGCCGAGCAGATTAAACAGAGCGAAGAGCGCTACCGCATCCTGGTCGAAGACTCCCCGGCGATGATCTGCCGCTATCGCCCCGACCTGACCCTGACCTTCGGCAATACACCGCTGGCCAACTACCTGGAATGCCTGCCCGCACAATTGCCCGGGCTGAACCTGGGGCACTGGCTGTCGGACGAACAACGCCAGGCCTTTGTGCAACGCATCGAACAGTTGACCCCGGAATTCCCGGTCAGCACCGCCGAAATCAGCCTGGAATTGCCTGGACGCGAACACGCCTGGTGGGTCTGGTCGGACCGTGGCGTGTTCGATGAGCAAGGCGCGCTGGTGGAGGTGCAGGCGGTGGGCCGCGACAACACCGAAGTACGCCGTTCCCAGCAGCAACTGACGCAAAGCGCCAAGATGGCCACCCTGGGTGAAATGGCCACCGGCCTGGCCCATGAAATCAACCAGCCGCTGAACGTGATGCGCATGGCCATCGTCAATGTGCTCAAGCGCCTGGGCAACGGCGATGCGCAGATCGACTACCTCACCGAAAAGCTCCAGCGCATCGACACCCAGGTGCAGCGCGCCGCGCGGGTGGTGGACCATATGCGTGTGTTCGGCCGCCGCTCGGAAATCGAGCAACAGCCCTTCGACCCGTCGCAGGCGGTGGAAGGCACGCTGTCGCTGCTCGGCGAAGGCCTGCGCGGCAAGGGTGTAGAGGTGCGCATCACCCCGGCGGACTTCAAGGTCCAGGTCAAAGGCTATGTCGACCAGCTTGAGCAGGTGCTGATCAACCTGATGGTCAATGCCCGTGATGCGCTGTTGAGCAAACGGGAAAAACACCCTGAATTTCGTCCCTGGATCGCGGTGCATTGCGAGCAGGACAGCCGCCATGTGCGGATCTGGGTAGAAGACAACGGCGGCGGGATTGACCCACGACTGCTGGAGCGGATTTTCGAACCGTTCTTCACCACCAAGCCGATTGGCGTGGGCACGGGGTTGGGGTTGTCGGTGAGCTACGGGATCGTGGAAAACATGGGTGGACGCCTGAGCGTCACCAATGGCGAGCACGGCGCGAAGTTTTGTGTGGAGCTGCCGATCAGCTAGATCACCAGGTAGGCGCGCCCCATGTGGCAACTGAGGTTGGCGCCGACTTCGGCGTTGCCAAGGCTGATGCCCAGGGCGGAGAGCAACGTGTTGACGATAGGGTCGAGGATCGGCGCCAGGACGTTCTGGACGAGGGTGACCACTGAACTGACGATGGTCGCCAGGGCACTTGTCACAGTGCCGTTCGCCGCACCGGGCGTGCTGCCGCTGGGCGGTACGTAAGTGACCTGCAGACCGTTCAAGGTCTGCCCCAGGCTGTAAATGATGTCGGCCGTGCCCGGCGGGCTTTTGTAAGTCGGCGGTGTATTCATTTCGGCCACGGGGAGAAACACCATCGAGTTGGTTTGCGCGGCCACGGTCGACAGCGCTTTCAAATTCAACCCGCCGCCTACCCCAGCGGTGCGCGGGCCGCATATCAGTGTCAGCACAATGCAATACCGCTCGCCAAAGTCGATCAACCTGACCGGTTGCACGTTGACGGGCGCCGAAGAAGAGAATGCGGCAACCGGGTCAACGTAACCCACACCCAAGGTGGCCAGTGAGGTGGTGGCCTGCACCGTCAACGATTTTGTGGCAGGCGTGGCACAGTTGTAGTCCGTGACATAGCTTTGTGCACTGGCAGCCTCGATGTAAATCGACAGCGTTTGAGTAATATCGACATCCGTGACGTTACACGCCACCAGGCACAAGACGCCGCCGACCACGGCCGGAATGTTCAAATTCAATAGCCCACCGACCACCTTCGACACCGGCGTCGCCAACCCGCTCAGTATTGATGTCACCCCAGAAACCACCTTGATGATCGGCGCATCGATGGTGACCAGGGTGCGCACTTGCGCAGTTCTCACGAAAATCTGATCGGTCTGCGGGTTCTTCAACAACCCGGCCTTGGCCTTCGCCGGGTTACCAATCGCCGACATCTGTGGCGGCTCGATGACTTTGGTCTGGATCGAGACGTTGCCGACCAATGGAATATTCAATTGAGCGGCCGCACTCACCGCGCTTTTGCTATTGGACAGTTGCGCCACAGTCTCCAGCAGTTGAAACAACTGCACACTGGTATTCAAGGCAGCAGCCGGTGTGCCGGTAGCGACCTTCAACAGATCTCCAACCTTCAACAGCTGGGTATTCGGGGCGATGGCTTTTAATGTAATCACGTCGTTGATCACCGCCGTGGCGACCGCGCCGTTTTTTTGCAGGACCTTCACCGCCGCATCGATCAACTGGCTGGCGGATACCGCAGTGCTCAGCAACGCGTCGTAGTCCCCCGCCTTGACGTTCAATTGAATCGCCAACTGGTCCAGGTAACTGAGCAGATTGACGTTCGTCGTCAGCAAGCCGTTCCAGCCCGCAGCGGTCAAGGACAGGCTGCCGCCCAGCAGATTGCCGATAACCATGTTCAATAGCGGAGAGTTGCCGGAGTTCACTGAGGCCAGGCTGCTGCGAATCGTCAGTTGCGCAACCGGCGGTGCATACGCAGCCACAGCAGTGGCACTCAGTATCGTCTGGGTGGAAATCGGCGCGCCGCTGAACATGTTCCAGATCCCACTGACAATGCTGGTTATCACGCTGCGCGTGGCGACCACGCGGACGGCATCGTTTTTGGTGGCATCGGCCGCAAACACGCGGACATTGCTGGCGTTGGTCGTCAAGGTGCCGCAGGTCACCACCAGGCCACGGCTGTTGTCGCCGGCGACCACGGTGAAGCCGTTGCGTGTGGCGTTCTGCACGGCGTAGTCATTGGCAGTGGTGGTGGGTGTGCACAGGCCGCCACGGCTGGCGGCTTCCAGCGCAGCGCTGTCGGCGACGGACTGCAGTTTGCGCTTTTCCAGGTAGAGGCGGCCGCTGTCTACCGCCAGCAGCAGGAACACCATGGCCATCGCCAGGGTAGCCGCCGCCATCAGGCCAATTGCACCACGCTGCCTGCAACCAAGTCGGGGAGACATCAGGCACTCCTTAGCGCTTACTCTCCGTAGATGGTTTTGAGTGTAGACAAGGGCTGGCCCGTTGCCATAAATCGGTTTGAGGGTTTGAGGGGCTGCTTCGCAGCCCGGCGCGGGGCAAGCCCGCTCACCACAGCAAGCCTGCTCGCCACAGCGAGCCTGCGCCTACAGAGGTTAGTGAGGGGGGTAGCTGGAGAGGACGCGGGTGACGGTGGTGCGGATGGCTTTGTCGCGATCCTGTGGGTTGGGCGAGGTGGCCATCATCTGTTCGTCGCTGCCGCGCCAGACCAGTTTGCCGTCCTTGCCATCGAGCAGGTCGATCTGGATGGTCGCCACTTTGTAGGTGATGTTGCGCGTTTCGTTGTACATCGGCGCGCCCCAATAGCCATTCCACGGGCCGCCCCAGGCGCCGCCGTAGTTGGTGGTGACCTGTTGCTGGCGGTCTTCGACGATCAGGTAGGCCTGCACGTTCAGGTCAGCCCTGGTGCCCGGCGCCGCAGGGCGCAGGCCGCGCTGGTCGAGTTGTTCTCCTACAGCCTGGCGGATGCGCTGTTCGGTGAGGTCGCTCTTGATGCGCGGGTCATCGGGGCGGTATTGCAGGGCCGGGTCTTTCCAGGCCCAGCTGCGGTAGGCGCCGAAATCCCGGCTGGCGTCAAAATCGTGGTTGACCTGGCTAGTCTGGCAACCGCCAAGCAGCACAACAAAAGCGAGCGTAGCGATACGACGAAACATGGTTGTTCTCCAAAGAGCGGCCCGCACTAAAGATGAGAATAGCGGTTAACTGGGAGGATACGCCGTCATTGCCTTTTGCACCGCCTGGCGCAAGGCATCTCCCCGCTCACTGAGGCTTCCCTGGCTGCCGGTCTCTGCGCTGGCACTCCACACCGGCTGGCCGGTGCGGGCATCGAACAGGTTGACGCTCACCACCACGACCTGCACTTCATAGGTGCGCACGATCGGCACCGAGTTGTACATGCCATACCCATTGCCATAGCGGTTGTAACCACCATAACCGTAGCCATAGTCATCCTGGACTTGCTTGAGACGCTTCTCCAGGCGCACGTCGGCGCTGACGAAAAGGTCCGCCGGGCGGTTGTCATGCAAGGGGCGCAGGCCGCGCTGGTCGAGGGCGCCGCTGACCGCTTCGGCGATCTGCGCCGAATCGGCCCAGGCGGTGCCCGCGGGAAGCTGACCGTTGCGCCAGGCCCAATTGCGGTAGGCGCCGTAATCGCGCACTGGCGCCGGGTAGGCACTGGCATCAAAGGTGTGGGCGGCCTGGGGCGGCGCCGGTGGGATCGGCGCCGACGCGGCGACATAAGGGTTGGGGCTTGAACAGGCGCCCAACCCCAGGGACAACAGGATCAAACAGAGACGACGCATTTCGACCTCCGCAGACTGGGCCGCTTAAACCGGACGGCAGATCCAGTGCAAATAACGCCCAAGTCCGGCAAAGCTTGGGTGACGACGGTGAGCGAGTTCCATCTCTACAAGATCCTGCAAATCCGCACGGGCCTGGAATTCCACCGGCATATAGTCGTGGAACACCCGCACGCCACTTTGGCTTTCGACCTGCCAAAGGCCTTCGAGTTGCGCCGCCAATTCACGCGGATCAAGCGGTTGTTGCGGCGTGAGACTCTGCTTTTCGCCGGCCATGTCATTCTTGCGCATTTTGCGGAAATGGCCTTTGAGCAGGTTGCGATAGATCAGCGCATCACGGTTGTAGAACGCCAGGGACAACCACCCACCCGGCGCCGTGAGCTGGTGCAGCACCGGCAGGATTGCATGGGGTTCAGCGAGCCATTCCAGCACCGCGTGGCACAGCACCAGGTCGTAGGGTTCGGTGAGCTGGCCGAGCAGGTCTTGCCAGGGCGCATGGATAAACGTCGCGGTCTGCCCCGCCTCGGCGAAACGTTGGCGGGCGCCTTCGAGCATCGGTTCGGCCGGTTCGGCCAGGGTCACCTGGTGGCCTTGTTCGGCCAGCCACAGCGACATATGGCCCAGGCCCGCGCCAATATCCAGCACACGCAGCGGACGCTTTGGCAGGGCTTCGGTAAGGTCGGCCTGGAGCACGGCCAGGCGGATCGCGCCTTTGGCACCGCCGTAGATTTTCTCGGCGAAGCGCGTGGCCAACTGGTCGAAATGACGGTCACTCATGGGCAAACCGCCGTTCGCTGTCGGCCAGTTTGGCGCGCACCACTTCGTTCATGTCCAGGCCCAGCTCACTGCACAGCAACAGCAGGTACAGCACGATATCGCCGACTTCCTGCCCGGCATGGGCGAGTTTGTCGGCCGGCAGCTGGCGCGACTGGTCTTCGGTCAACCATTGGAAGATCTCCACCAGCTCGGCCATTTCCACGCTGGCGGCCATGGCCAGGTTTTTCGGGCTGTGGAACTGCTTCCAGTGGTTGGTATCGCGGATGCGGTGCAGGCGTTCGGTGAGGTGTTCGAGGTTCATGCGGCAGGCTCCTGAAGGTGGATAGCTTCGGGGGGAATGGCCTTGAAGGCAAGTGAACCTTCAGACCGCCATCGGGGGCAAGCCCCCTCCCACCTTTGATAGGTGAACACATCCCAGTATGGGAGGGGGCTTGCCCCCGATAGCGATCTAATCAACGACGCTGAACTCGACACGCGCCGTCTGCCCAGCTTCGTCAAGGACACTGAGTTGATAGCGCCCCAGTTGTTCGAAACTGGCGTTGATAAAGTCCTGGTTGGCGCTGTCCCCCAACGGCGCGCCATTGAGGAACCACCAGCGCCGGCCACTACCGCCCAACGCGGAAAGTTTCAGGCGCAGCGCCTGTTGGCTGGCAGCGGGCAGGCGCAGTTGGTCACCTTCACGTACGCCAACGATGGATAAAGGTGACGACGCGGCCAGCGCCGGTGGCGGGCAATCAGGGTCGGCCGCGGGAATGCGCGCTTCGCGGCGTTCGACCCTGGGCAGCCAAGGCTCCAGGGGCGCGGGCCACAGGGCGATGCTCCTGGGCTCGGCGCCGGGGCAATGGGCGTCCACCCGCAAGCCCTTGGCATTGACCCACACGCTTTCCATCAAACCCACGCTCAACGGTTGGTCCAACGCCTGCAAAGTGGGTGGTGTGGTGTTGTCCAGGGTCCAGGCAAAGCGCTGGCGGCGGCAGTTGGGATCGCTGCGGCTCATCGGCTGGCCCAATGGCCAACAGATCGCCGCTACGCCGACATTCGCCGGCACCGGTTTGACCGGCGCGCTGATACCGCGCTGGCTGTCACGGTTGGTCAGTACGTCGTGCACCTGCAACATCAACGGTGCGGCGGAGGCCAGGCCGAACTGGCCCGGCACCGGCGTGCCGTCCGGGCGGCCGATCCACACGCCGATCAAGTAACGCGGCCCCACACCGATCGCCCAGGCATCGCGAAAGCCGTAGCTGGTGCCGGTTTTCCAGGCCAATACAGGACGCTGCACCAATTCGGCACGCGGGTCGCGGTCCGGCCGTGCCTGGCCGCTGAGGATACGTCGCACAATCCAGGCGGCCCCTGGCGACAGGAGTGGCCGTTCCCTGAGCGTATCGTCCGGCTGCAAGCGAAGGGTGGCGCTTTTGCCATCTCGGGCGAAGGCGCTGTAGCCACTCACCAGGTCTTCCAGGCGGCTGCCCGCACCGCCCAGGATCAGCGCCAGGTTCGGCTCGGCCAGCGCCGGCAATGCCAACGGCACGCCGCCGATGCGCATTTCGGCGGCGAAGCGCTTCGGCCCGTAGGCTTCCAGCAACTGCACGGCTGGGAGGTTGAGCGAGCTGGACAGCGCCGTACTCGCCGGCACTGCACCGGTAAAGCCCATGGAGAAGTTGCCCGGCCGGTAATCGCCATACCGCCGGGGCACATCCTGCAGCAGGGATTCGGAGTGGATCAGCCCCTCATCCAGCGCCATCCCATAAAGGAAGGGCTTCAAGGTGGAGCCCGGCGAACGCAGGGCGCTGATCATGTCCACATGGCCAAAGCGCTTGGCGTCGTTGATATCCACAGAACCGAGGTAGGCCCGCACGGCCATGGTTTCCTCTTCCACCACCAGGATCGCGGCGGAGGTATGCTCCGGCAAACGTGCGCGCCAGCCCAACAGCAGGTCTTCAAGGCGACGTTGCAGGGTCGCGTCCAGGGTGGTGCGGATCAGCGGCGGGCTGTCCGGCCGGTTCAGGCGCCGTGCGAGCAAGGGCGCCAGGCTCGGTTCCAGGCGTGGGGCGAGCAAGAGCGGCTCTTCCAGGGCCTCATCGACGGCAGCTTGCGGCCACACCTGGAATTCGGCGAGGCGGCGCAGCACTTTGTCACGGGCGTCCTGCGCGCGTTGGGGGTGGCGGTCCGGGCGCAAGCGGCTGGGCGCCTGGGGCAGCACGGCGAGCAAGGCGGCTTCGGCGTGGGTCAGCTGTGACGGCGACTTGCCCAAGTACGCCCAACTGGCGGCAGCCACGCCCTGCAACGTACCGCCAAACGGGGCGCGGTTCAGGTAGAGGTTGAGGATTTCTTCCTTGGACAGGTGCCATTCCAGCTGCGCGGTGCGCCACAACTGACGCAATTTGCCGTGAAAGGTGCGCGAATGCGGGTCCAGCAAGCGCGCCACCTGCATCGACAAGGTGCTGCCGCCCGACACCACCCGCGCACCGGTCAGGTTCTGCCATGTCGCCCGCACCAGCGCCAGCGGGTTCACTCCGGGGTGCTGGTAGAACCAACGGTCCTCATAGGTGAGCAGCGCATCCAGGTAATACGGCGACACCTCGCGGGTCTGCACGGGGTAGCGCCACACACCGTCGGCATCGGCAAACCGCCACAAGGGCGTGCCATCCTCAGCCAGCACCACCCGCGCCAAGTCATCCTTGGGCAGCGGCAACGGCCAGATGCGGTCAGCCAGCCACAGCAGGGCGATCACCAACAAGAGGATGGCCAGGGTCCAGCGGGCAACTAAACGCAAACTCAAACGGGCAAACCTCTATGCTGGTAGGGAACTAGCCTGTCGCAATAACAACCAAAGGCACAGATACGCCCACCTTCTCATCAGGACACACACATGCAGGTAGAAAGCTTTTTCGAATGGTTGGGCCAGGCGCTCGGTTCGATCATCCGCTTTATCGTCGACGGACTCAGCGGCCTGTTCGGTGCGCTGACCCACGCCGGTGGCAACTTCATCGATGGCCTGTCCCGCACCTTGGGCATGGACACCTCGATCATCAGCATCATCACCCTGATTGTCGGCCTGATGCTGCTGTACTCGGCGGTGCGCGCCTTCATGCGGGCGTCGATCATCATGGGCATCATCTGGCTGCTGCTGGGCCTGTGGCTTCTGAGCTGGGTCGTCCACTGACCCCAAAACACCGCAAATCATCTGTGGGAGGGGGCAAGCCCCCTCCCACATTGAGGTCCCCTTTCAAATTGAGCTATCAGCGCCCCTTGATCACCAGATCCGCCGGCGTCTCCCCCACCGCCTGCCAGTTCGGCCGGTACATCGACTCCACCTGCGGCGGCGGCACGCGATAAGTGCCCGGCGTCACGGCACGCGCCAGGTACAGCAGGTGCGTGGTGCCGGAACCTTCCAGGTTGATCGCCGCCACATAGCGGTCATCACGGAACTCCTGGTGCTTGAGCGAGGCGTTCTGCATCGACTCCCGCCACTCCTTCACCTGGCTGCTGGCGTTTTCCAGGCTGGCGGCGCTTTGCGCCAGGTTCTGGTTTTCCAGTTCCAGGCCGGCCGGCAGCAGGTCCACCACCAGGGCATCCGGTAAACGTTGCTTGGCGCTGACCGCCAGATGCACCAGTACCAGCTCACCGCTGTTGAGGTTGCGCAGGTTCAGTGGCTGGCCGTTCATGCCCAGGTATTCGCGGCGGATGCTCAGGTTGTCGCCACCGGCTGCCGGTGGCACCTGTGGATAACCCGAGATCGTCAGTTGCTGGTACACCGGTGCGTCGCCCTGATTGCTCAAGGTCAGATCGCTGGACAGCAGCTTGCCCTCCAGTTCCAGCGTCGAGTGTTGGTTGCTCAATGCCTGCACGCCGCCACTGCCGGTCAGCGACACCTGCCAGTTCGCCTCTGGCTTGGCAAACCCGAGGCGCCCGGCCAGGAACAGCGAGTTGCGCTCCTGGGTCGACAGGTACGGGCTGGCCGCCAACTGATCCGACAGGGTAAACAAGCGCTCCTCACGCTTGCCATTGGCCAGGTCGTTCTCTTCCAACAGGGCCAGGATCATTGCCTGGTCCCGCAGCGGGCTGCCGTAGTCGGCCAGCCACTCGTTGGCGTTACGCTGCGCCGCCAGCCCAGCGAGCAAGGCCTGGTCCGCACGCGGCTGGTCGCCCATGTTCTGCAGCGCGATAGCCAACTGCACCAGCGGCAAACCGGAGCGCGCATCGCTGCGTCGTTCGAAAATACTGCGCAGCGCCCCCAATGGCGCCTGCTGACTGCGCGCCAGCACCATGCCAGCGTAGGCCTGTACGGCGAAGCGCGTGTGGTCGGCGTTATCGCTGTAGTCGACGTCGATCAGGTTGCGTTCCTGCACATAACGCAGCAGGCGCTCGCTGGCCTTCTTCAAGGCTTGCGGCGGTACGGCAAAG
Source organism: Pseudomonas azotoformans (assembly GCF_900103345.1). Taxonomy (NCBI): domain Bacteria; kingdom Pseudomonadati; phylum Pseudomonadota; class Gammaproteobacteria; order Pseudomonadales; family Pseudomonadaceae; genus Pseudomonas; species Pseudomonas azotoformans. Next base: position 5,502,754 of record NZ_LT629702.1, on the reverse strand, counting down.
CCCTGGTCGCGGGCACGCAGCAGGAAGTCGGTGACGTAGGCCGTCAGCCAGTATTCTTCTTCGCCGTCGGCGCCCCACAGGCCAAAGCTGCCGTTGTAGCGCTGCATACCCAGCAGGCGTTCGATGCCCAGCTCGATCTTGCGTTTACGTTCGCTGTCCGACTCGCCCTTGATCGACAGGCGCTTGAGCAGCGCATCGTCGGCATACAGCGACGGGTACAGGCCGCTCGCGGTCTGTTCCAGGCAACCATAGGGGTAGGCCTTGAGTGCGCTGATCTGTGCACCCAGGTTCAGCGGCGGCCGGCTCGACAGGCTCAACAGCGCCTGGCGCCCTGATGAGTCGAACTGATCCAGCGTGCCCGCCGGCAGGCTCCACGGCTGATCCTTGAGCACCGCGCGGTAATGCTTGAGCAGTGCCGGGTACGCGGGGCGCACGCCCAACGTCCACTCACGGGTGAACGGCGGCAGGTTTTCACCCGGCAGGTCCAGCCCGTTCACGGTGACCTTGACCTTGCCCTGGCCCAAACCGCCCCAGGCTTTCACCGGGATGCGCAGGGTGGTGCGCTGGCCTTGTTTCAACTCGACGGTCTGCGCGCCAGCGTTGAGCAACTCCAACTGCCCTTCGGCGCTCAGTTGCACATCCAGCTTCTGCGCCTGGCCCGACAGGTTGGACAGGTCCAGCGCCAACGTGGTCTGGTCACCACCGGCCAGGAAGCGCGGCGCCGACAGCTCGGCAATCAACGGCGCGGCGATCACCGTCTTGGCTTCGGCCATGCCATAGCGGTCGTCGGTCCAGGCCTGGGCCATCAGGCGCAGTTCGCCGTTGAAGTCAGGGATGTTGACGCTGACTTCGCCCTCGCCCTGCTCATTCAGGGTCACCGGCGCGCTTTGCAGGGCGACGATGGTCACGCTGGTATCCGGGCGCTTGCCACCCTTGGCCAACGCCGCGTCGCCGCCGAATGCCAGGCTGGCCAAACGCCCCTGCCCGGCTTCGATCAACTGGCCGTAGATATCGAACTGGTCCACCCCATAAGCCTTGCGGCCGAACAGGCTGGAGTACGGGTCCGGCGTCGGGTATTCGGTAATGTTCAAGATGCCCACGTCCACCGCTGCCACCAGCACATGCACCTGTTTCGGCACACTGCCATCGGCATTTTTGGCGGTGACTTTCACCGTCAGCGGCTGTTTGGGGCGCATTTTTTCCGGCGCGGTGAGGGTCACGCCGAGTTTGCGCTGGGTGCGATCCAGCGGCAGGTGCAGCAGGCCCACGGCACGCTTGGGTGTGATGTTGGCTTTGCGCTCGCCCGGGCGAATCACCAGGGCACTGACGTACAGGTCATGGCGCGACCATTTCGGGTCGAGTTTCACGGCGAAGCTTTTGCCCTCGGCCGGCACATCGATTTCCTGCCACCACAGCGGCCCTTCGGCGGACTCCACCAGCAAATAGCCTTTACCGGCAGCGGGTGGAGTAACGGTGATGTTGGCGGTATCGCCGTCGCCATACGCCGGTTTGTCCAGCGCCAGCTTGACCTGGTCGGGGCGTACGGCGCCGCCTTCGGTGTTGTCCTGGGCCTGGTAGCCGGCCCAGAAGCGCAGGCTGCTGACCAGGCCGGTCTGCGGGTCTTCCACCTCGACGCGGTACGGGCCCCACTCCACCTGGAAGCTGACCTTGGCCGTGTCGCCGGCCTTGATGCTCAGGGTCTGTTCGTCGAGGTTGAGGAATTTCTCGTTGAAGTGGTAGCTCCAGCCATCGCTCTCGGAGTAGTTCCAGTAGTAATCACGGCGCTCGCGCACCAGGCGCACCTTGAGGTTTGGCGCGGCGAGCTTCTGCCCGTCCTGGTTGGCCAGCAGCACTTCGAATTCCGCCGGGCCATCGCCATTGGTTTCCTTGCCGTCAAACAACCCGCGCAGGCCCGGCAATTGTCCGGCCGGCCAGATCGGTTGCACCAGGCGCCGGGTAATCGGTCGCCCGCCCGACTCGTGCAGGCTGGCCTGCACGATCAGTTGCAGCGGCGACTTGGCCTCGGCCCATTTGCTTTCCAGGGTCAACGCTTCCTGGCCCTTGGCGTCGAGCACGCTTTCGTCCAGTTCGAAATCCTGGCTCAGTTCTTCTTCGGTGACGGAGCCGAACTGATAGCCCGGCAGCGACTTGACCGCTTCGCGCAACGGCCGCACGTAAATCTGCCCGCTGACGCGGTTGCCCGATGCCGGCGCGCCATACAGGTAACGGCCATTGACCTGAATCACCGGGTTATCCGCCGGGCTCAGTGCGGTATCGCTGCCCTTGAGTTCCAGCGCCAGGCGCTCGGGCAGGAAGTCTTCGACCAGGAACTCATACAGTTGCGGCTTGCCGTCCCCCAGGTCGAACACCAGCTGCCAGCGCCCGGTTGGCGCTTCGCCGGCCAATTGCAGTTGATATTGATAGAGGCCGGAGGCGTCGGCATCCCACACGAATTTGCGGCTCACCTGTTCATCCGGGCGACGTACTTCGACGCTCACCGGCTGCGGCTTGACGGCATTGCCATCCTTGTCCCGTAGCAGGGCGTTGAGCAGCACGGTTTCACCGGGGCGGTACAGGTCACGCGGGCCGAACACGAAGAACTGCAAGGGATGGGACGGCTGGCCGCCGATGTCGAACTCGGCCAGGTCCAATGCGGCGCTGTCCAGACGCAGCATGCTGGTCTGTTCACCCAGCTTGGCCAGCAACACCTGGGCCTTTTTCGGCAACGGCAACTCGGCGTGGCCGCCCTTCTCGGTCTTGCCTTGGCCGACCACACGACCCTCGGCGTCGAGCACCTCGAGGTCGACGCCGTCCAGCGCCTTGCCACCTTCCAGCGCTTGGGTGAACACATCCAGGCGATTGGCGTAGCGGTGCACCGACAGGCCGATATCACTCAAGGTGAACAGCGTGGCCGGTTGGGAATAGTTGTAGGTGCCCGAGGCGCGCATTACCGCCAGGTACACACCCGGCTGCTGCAACTGCTTGAGGCCGGCGATCGGCAGCAACAGGGTTTCGCGGGTGTTGCGCGCCGGGTTCAGGTCGAAGCGACCGCCGTAGACCAGGTCGGCCAGCGGCAGCAGTTCGCGGGATTCATAACTCTGCAAGCTCGTGTTGCGCCCCCACTGCGCGAGGAAGGTCGGCAAGGATTCGGGCTTGATGCGGAAGAATTCGACGTCGATCTTGTCGACGTTCAGCGCGATCACCGGCAGGCCTTCGGCCAAACGCGTCGGCAGCAAAGTGCCACGGCTGGCGAAGCCGACGGTGGCTTGCAGGTCGCGGGTTTCCAGGCGGGCGCTGTACTCGGCGGCGAGTGTATTGCCGTTGACTGCCTTCACCCCGGCATCGACGGTGAGCACCAATTTGCGCTGCGGCTCCAGGTGGCGCAGGCGCAGTTCCATCAGGTTATCGGAGATTTCCCAGGCACCGTCGACCTTGCCGGACTTGCTGTCCACCAAGTGGAGTTTGTCGGCGAATTTCTGATCGGGGTCCAGTGGAATGGAAAAGCTCACGGACAGGGTGCTGGCTCCATCGAGCTGCACTTCGGACACGTCCACCACACTCAACTCACGCCCAGCGTAGCGCTGCTTCAGCGCCGCCACGTCCACCGCCGCCTTGGCCGGCTGGGGTGCAACCGTCGCCGCTGCTGGAGCGGTCGGGGCAGCCGGTTTATCGGAAGAATCGCAGGCGCTCAGCAGGGCCAGCGCACAGGCCAGGAACAATCCTTTGTTAAACATGGGGCACTCGTTGTGAGAGGGGTCCGAGGGGTGAACTATATATCAGCCCGCACGGGGCCGATGTGGTGCTGGTCACATTGACCGACGGAGGGTGGTTTGGTTCTTGATGGGACGCAATGCCGAGCCAAATCCCACAAACACTGGAGATCCAAATGTTGGCGGTGCAAGTCAAAGAAAACCCTGTTCATGACGCTGTGCAGCCTGGTCTTTTGGAGCACTGCCGGGCGAATCAAGCGCCAGCATCAATGATGCGTAATCTGAGCCATAGATACAACCTGACCAAAATACAGGCTGTTACAAGTAGCGCTGGAACCCTTAAACCAGTGAACACCACGAAGTTCGAGCTCACCTACAGTGGTGAGTATAAATACCTACAACCCAAAGGACTTCAAATGCAATTCCCCCCCCTCCCCAACCCCTCTGAATTCACCAGACTAGAAACCAACTCCAATGGAAAAACAGTCGCCCCGGAAAACAGTGAAAAATCCTTCATCACTCCCAACAATGAAATCGGTTTTAGAATCATCGCTGATAATGAAACGGCCTTCGTCAGCGAATTTGAAAAAATAATTCGGGATGACAAACCCTACCCGGGACAGACGGTAAGGATAGAACCAAACAACATATCAGATGAAATAAAAATCTCTGCAACTGAAGACAATAAACTTGTCATAGAAGTTGGGAAAACCAAATATTACCCTGACGCGCACAACCATAAAAACACTGACATCGTAATAGTTAGTAACAGTAAAGATGAACTCGCAAAAAACATCACTGTTGGTCCGAACGTCAATACAAACATCGTAACCAGGCGTTATCCAGGGGAAGGCACCTTCGTTGAGGAACCTGTTAAAAACCCTGGAAAAGAGGGCAGCTCGCCATCTCCATCCACCGAGCCTAAAACACACCTATCACAATTAAAACATAAATAACCCTAACACTCACCCATTCACGCTCATACAAGATAGTCGTCTCACGGCTATCTTGTATTCTCACTTCAGCAGGACATGAGACGGAGTAATAACCCGCGCACGTACAAGGCACCAGGATTTAGCGTTCGTCCCTATCAGGTAGCAACTCATCAACAACCAAGGCTTTTCCAGATAGCCACAACAACTGCCCCTACCTGTTTCCACAATACAGAAACGCCCTGGTACCGTTCAGTTCAGGCGCTCCTACATTCGCTCCGCAGAGCGATCATTGACCCGTTACAATGCCGCTCCCCCAAGGAGCCCCCATGCCCACCCTACTCACCGACTGGCGCCACCGCCCCACCCACCGCCGCGTCTGGGCCCTGGCCGCGCCGATGATCCTGTCGAATATCTCGGTGCCCCTCGTGGCCCTGGTCGACAGCATGGTCATCGGTCACCTGCCCCACGCTCATCAACTGGGCGCCGTGGCGGTCGGGGCCAGTCTGTATACCTTCCTGGCCTGGGCCATGGGTTTCCTGCGCATGGGCTCCACCGGTTTTGCCGCACAAGCTGCCGGGCGCAATGATGGGGCCGCGCTGCGACAAATCCTCCTGCAAGGCCTGCTGCTGGCGCTGGGCCTGGCAATGCTATTGGGCACGTTGGGCATACCGCTGAGCCATCTGGCGCTGGAATGGATGCAGCCCTCCCCGGAACTGAATCAACTGACCCAGGCGTTTTTCCACACCCGCCTGTTCGGCCTGCCTGCCGCCCTTGCCAGCTATGCACTGGTGGGCTGGTTCCTCGGCACGCAGAACGCCCGCGCGCCGTTGGCGATCCTGCTGACCACCAATCTGGTCAACATCGCCCTGAACCTGTGGTTTGTGCTGGGTCTGGACTGGGGCGTGGTCGGTTCGGCGCGGGCCTCCGTGATTGCCGAATGGACCGGCGCCTTGCTGGGCCTGGCGATGACGCAAAAAGCCCTGCGCGCCTACCCCGGCCATATCGCCTGGGCAGCACTGAAATTATGGGAGAGCTGGCGCCCGCTGCTGGCGGTGAACCGCGACATTTTCATCCGCAGCCTTGCACTGCAATCGGTGTTTTTCATGATTACGGTGCAAGGCGCACGTCTGGGCGATGCCACCGTGGCGGCCAATGCACTGCTGCTCAACGGCCTGTTGCTGACCGCACACGCCCTGGATGGATTGGCCCATGCAGTGGAGGCGCTTTGCGGCCACGCCATCGGCGCTCATGACCGCCAAGCATTGCGCCGTTCATTGGTGGTCGCCTGCGGTTGGTCACTGATCGCCAGCGTCGGCTTTGCCCTGTTGTTCACTTTCGCCGGCCATCTGTTTATTGCTATGCAGACCGATATCCCCAGCGTGCGCGAAACCGCCGATATCTACCTGCCCTACTTGGCCGTGTTGCCCTTGATTGCAGTGTGGAGCTACCTGCTGGACGGGCTGTTCATCGGCGCCACCCGTGCACGGGAAATGCGCAATGGCATGTTGCTGACCGTGGTGATCCTGCTGCCATTTGCCTGGGCATTGCAGGGGTTCGGCAACCACGGGTTATGGATCAGCTTCCTGCTGTTCATGGCCCTGCGCAGCCTTACTTTGTGGGCGATTGCCTGGCGCTTGAACCGACAGGACCAGTGGCTTGGATAAACGCCGTGACCTTATCCAGCACCGGCGCCAACCACCGTAAAGGCCTGGACAGGGAGGCCACCAGCGTCTGGTGGTTGGTCCTGGAGAAGTAAAACGCTTCTACCGGCACGCCGGCCGCGCGCAACTTATCAGCCAAGCCGCCAGTATTGCGCGTTGGGTTGACCAGATTGTCATCCGTTGAGGCCATCACCAGGCTTGGCGGCGCATCGGCACTGACGTGGTTGATCGGCTGAGACTCGGGCGGCGAGTCAGGGAAGAAGAACACCGGCCGTACGTCCTTGTTTTCAATGGGCAGAAAATCATACGGCCCGGCCAGACCGATCCAGCCTTTGAAAATGGCAGGCGATAAGCCCACCGCATTCAACCAGCGCGCATCCAGCGCCAACATCGACGCGTTATAGGCACCGGAGCTGTGGCCCATCACATAGAGTCGCTTGGGGTCTGCGCCATAGTCGGCGATATGGTGATAGGTCCAGGCCACCGCTTGAGCACCATCCTGGAGAAACGCGGGGTAACGCACTTGGGGATAAAGCCGGTAGTCGGCAATCACCACGACAATGCCGCGTGACGCCAGGGCTTCGCCGACGAAACCGTAGTCGTCCCTGGAGCCGCTGTTCCAACTGCCGCCGTAGAAAAACACAACGACGGGCGCGTTGGCTATGGCGGGAGCGGGACGGTAGATATCGAGTTTCTGGCGGGGATCAGCGCCGTAGGCGATGGCCGCAGTCTTGGTGAAGGTGCTGGAAGGTGTGAGCGCGTTGAGGACTTTGATGGGGGAGCAGGCCGCAAGACATGCGGCGAATACCATGACGAAACACTTCCTCAACATTGACGAACCTCACTGTAGGAGCGAGCTTGCTCGCGAAAAACCTCTAGGCGACGCGGGCATTCTGGTTGCCCGCGTTATCGTTAACGTTCTTCGCGAGCAAGCTCGCTCCTACAGGGGAATCATGAGGACAGGTAGGAGGACCGCGTCAGGCCCAGACGCAACGCATCCAGGAACTGCGTACGCTCACTGGCACTGATCTTCGCGCTCGCACACTTGTCACGGTAGTGCGTCATCAACTCCTCCGGCGACAAGTGCACGTAGCGCAGCATGTCTTCGATGGTGTCATGGGTCTCGATACCGGCGCTGTACACCGAACCGTCTTCACGCTGGTAGATGTTCACCGAATCGGTATCACCGAACAGGTTGTGCATATCACCGAGAATCTCTTGATAGGCGCCCACCAGGAAGATGCCCAGCAAGTAGTCCTCACCTTCGTTCAAGCCGTGCACCGGCAGGCTGGTCTCGATGCTCTGCTCGTCGACGTACTGCTTGATCTTGCCGTCGGAGTCGCAGGTCAGGTCTTGCAGTACGGCGCGGCGCAGCGGCTCTTCGTCGAGGCGGTGCAGCGGCAGGATCGGCAATACCTGGCCGATGGCCCAGGTGTCCGGCAGGCTCTGGAACACCGAGAAGTTGCAGATGTACTTGTCGGCCAGCTTGTCGTTGAGTTCGTCCAGCACCTGACGGTGCGAGCGCTGACGGGCCTTGAGCGAGTTGTGCAGGCGGCGGCACACAGCGAAGTAGCACTGCTCGGCCAGGGCTTTTTCGGCCAGGGTCAGCTTGCCGTCGGCGTACTGCGTGGCCACGTCGCTCATGTAGTGGGTGGCGCGCCAGTAGGTTTCGGTGACCATCTCGATGTCGGTCGGGCCGAGCAGGTCCACCAGCCATTGCACGGTTTCCGGCAGGGCTTCCTTGTTCTCGATCACCGGCACGTCGTCGTTGTGTTTCTCGACGTCGGTGACCTGCACCACCAGCATGGCGTGGTGAGCGGTCAGGGAACGGCCGCTTTCGGAGAAGATATTCGGGTGCGGCAGGCTCTGCGCGTCGCAGAATTCCTTGAGCATGCCCACGACCACGCCGGCATAGTCATCCATGTCGTAGTTGATCGAACTGGCGTTACGCGAATGCGTGCCGTCGTAGTCCACGCCCAGGCCGCCACCGACGTCGATGTGGTCCACCGGCAGGCCGAGGTTGCGCAATTCGCCGTAGTAACGGATAGCTTCCTTGAAACCGTGCTGGTAGTCGGCCAGGTTGGCGATCTGCGAGCCCATGTGGAAGTGCAGCAGGCGGATACCCTGGTCCAGGCCCGCCGCGCGGAAGCGCTCGACCACCGACAGCAGTTGCGCCGCCGACAGACCGAACTTGGACTTCTCGCCACCGGTATCCGCCCACTTGCTCGACGCCAGCGACGACAAACGCACGCGCAGGCCAACCTGTGGCTTGACCTTGAGGCTGGCGGCCTCTTCGATCACCAGTTCAACTTCGGATTCTTTCTCGATCACGATGAACACATTGTGGCCGAGCTTCTGGCCCATCAGTGCGAGGCGGATGAACTCCCGGTCCTTGTAGCCGTTGCAGACGATGGTGCCGCCCTTTGGCGCCAGGGCCAATACGGCGAGCAACTCGGGCTTGGAGCCGGCTTCCAGGCCGATGGACACATTCTGAGTGGCAATGATGTTTTCGATCACCGCTTCCTGCTGGTTCACCTTGATCGGGTACAGCGCGGTGTACTTGCTCTGGTACTCCAGGCGTTCGATGTTCGAATCGAAAGCGCCGGTCAGTTGGCGTACACGGTCTTGCAGGATGTCGGGGAAGCGCACCAGCAGCGGCAACGACAGGCCGCTCTTGCGCAGCTCGTCGACCTGCTCGTACAGGTCGACGGGCGTGCTGTTCGGGCCGTTCGGACGGACTTCTACGCGACCGGCTTCATTGATCGCGAAATACCCGGCCCCCCAATGGCGGATCCCGTAAACACTGCGGCTGTCCGCAACTGTCCATTGGCTGCCATCGTCTTTGCGTGTGCGTCGTACGGACATCGAAGTCCCCTATAAATGAAGGCGAAAGCGCCGCCCCTGGTTGAGGCTGGCGCAGTCTAAAGAATGAAAATGACGATTTGCCTGCGTGCAAGGTAGGACCCCACGCGCAGGACAGAGTTTAGACACAGGTCGGGAAGAGGCTTTCAGCCGCCGGACTTCTTGGCCTTGTACCCGAGCTTGATCAGCTCGGCCAACAGCAACTCGACGTGATCGCCCTGGATCTCGATGACACCGTCTTTCAACGCGCCACCGGTGCCACAGCGCTTTTTCAGCGTAGTGGCGAGTTCCTTCAGCGCGTCTTCGGCCAGCGGCACACCGGTGATGGTGGTCACCGTCTTGCCGCCACGGCCTTTGCTCTCGCGTCGCACGCGGGCAATACCGTCGCCTTCGGGAATCAGGGTCTGTTTGCAGGTACACGCGTCCACGGGCTGACGACAGTCCGGGCAGTGTCGACCTGCGTCGGTGGAAAATACCAGGCCACCAAGGGCGGCGAAGGATGCGGCTTTTTTGGCCACCGGCAATCCTCTTGGGAGGACAAAGACTGATCGGCACCTTCAAAGAGGTTGCCGACCGCGAAGCCCCACTCAGGCAGGGGCAGCGCTACCGAACCACCAACGTCACTATTCCTTGTAGGAGCGAGCTTGCTCGCGAAAGGTCCTCAACGATAACGCGGGCATTCAGGCTGCCCACATCGTTCTCGAGTTTTTCGCGAGCAAGCTCGCTCCTACAGGGATCGGCAATCGATCATCAGTGATTGCGTGGTGAAACAAAGGCGGTTCGGGTGAAAAGTCGCGCAGTGTAACCACAAAAAGCCGACTTGCTAAGAGCCAAATGGCGCCAATTTATGCAACTTTAGCGACGTGAGGCCAGATAGCGGCGCAAGCCTTCCTGGGCGTCCGGGCAGTAGGGCTTTTGCTCGGCCTCCTGCAGGACGGTTTCGATAGGTAAAAAGCGCGCTTCCATCACCTCCTCCGGCTGCAGGCGCAGCGGCCCGTCCCACACGGCCGAGTAGGATTTGCACCAGAGCCGGCTGTCGCCATCTTCGAAATAGAAATGGTCATGCTCGGCCAGTTCCACCCCACTGACCCCAAGCTCTTCTCCGAGCTCACGGGCGGCCGACACGGCATAGGACTCACCCGCCGCGACCATCCCGCCCGCCGCCGTGTCCCAGAAACCGGGGTACAACGCTTTGCTCAAGGTGCGTCGATGCACACACAGCTCGCCGCGGGAGTTGAACAGAAAGATAAAGGTGCAACGGCCAATCAGGCCGCGCTGGCGCAGGTCCGACCTGACCAGGTGCCCGAGCAGGTTGTCCTGTTCGTCGACCCAGCAGATCAGTTCAGCGTCGGAGGCCGCACGGTGGGCGGCCTCCTTTTGAGTAGCGTCCATCATCAACCCTGGTTGAGGAGCTGACGCAAGTCGATCACTGCAGCGTTTGCCCGGGAAATATAGTTGGCCATCACCAGCGAGTGGTTCGCCAGTACGCCGAAGCCACTGCCGTTGAGAATCATAGGACTCCACACCGGTTCCTGCGAGGCTTCCAGCTCACGAATGATCTGGCGCACGCTGACGGTGGCGTTTTTCTTGGCCAGTACGTCGGCAAAGTCCACTTCGATGGCTCGCAACAGGTGGGACAGTGCCCAGGCCTGGCCACGGGCTTCGTAGAACACGTTGTCGATCTGCATCCATGGGGTTTCCACCACTTCTTCATCAACCTGCGGCACTTCACCCGGCGCCAGCGCTTCGGTTTTCAGCGCGGTGTTCAACTTCACCCGGCCCACACTGGCCGACAGGCGTTGCGACAGCGAGCCCAGGCGGGTGGCGACATCGCCCAGCCAGTTGTTCAGGTTGTCGGCACGCGCATAGAACAGCGCGCCCTTCTGGTTCGGGTCGGACAGGCGCGCTTCATAGCGGCTCAGCGAATTGATGCCTTCCTGGTACTCGGACTCGCTGGACGGCAGCACCCAGCTTTTGTTGTCGAAGTTGAAGCGCGGCTCGGCCTTGGCCAGATCAGCGTCTTCGGCCGACTGCGATTGGGAGCGGGCGAAGTCTTTGCGCAGGGCGCGGGTCAGGTCACGCACCTGCACCAGCACGCCATATTCCCAGCTCGGCATGTTGTCCATCCACAGGCCAGGCGGGAAGCGGTCGTTGGAAATGTAGCCGCCCGGCTTGTTCAGCAAGGTGCCGACCACGGTCTTGAGGGTTTCGACGGTGGTAAAGCCCACCACCATCTGCTTGCCGTCTTTTTCGGCGGCAATCTGCGCATTCTGCTGGACCGGGAACAGCGCCGGCTCTTCGCTCCAGTACCAGCCCAGGGCACCTGTGACCAACAGGTACAGGCCGAGCACACTGAGCACGGCACGGCTCATCAGCAGGGTACGAAAATAGCTGCGGTTGGCCGACTTGGGCTCAGGGGCGGGGCCTTTGGCACTGCCTGCACGGTTTTTCCAGTCCAGCATGGCGATATCCTTTCAATCACTTGAGTTCATGCACTTGAATTGATGGTGTGCGTTCAAACACTCCGACCACAACCCTACCCCATCGTGCCCGCCCGTGCGGGGCTTTTCGCCAAACTGGCGCACAGAGGGTGTTGGACTATAAAGGATGCACGCTTTTTACGCCGTGCGACCAGCGGGTCAGCAACTGAATACTCCGCACGCGCAGTTTATTGACGTATGACACTCATCCCATGGGAAAGAGGTGCTAGCATAGAGCCATCAGTCGACCTCAGCATGCACCCTCACTAGTAGTCAGGATATGACCGAGCCAGAAGACCCCAGCCGTGAGCGCCTCAAGCAGCATTTTGCCCAGCGGGTAATTCATCAGGCACGTCAAATTCTTGAGATCTGGCAGCGCCTGCAACGCAGCGAGTGGTCCGGCACCGACCTTTCCGAACTCAGTGAGGCCAATCTGCGCCTGCTGCGCTTTGCCGAGCGTTTCGAACAGCCGGAACACAGCCAGCTCGCGCAGCACATCGGCGAGTCCCTCAAGGCCGTGGACGAAAACCGCGGGCGCCTGAGCAGCCAACTGATCACCGAACTCAACCGCCTGATGCAGCGCCTGTCCCGTACCGGGTTGCGCCAGGGCGACCAGCTCGAACAAACCTTCCTGCCGCCGATGCGCAAGCCGATCTACGTGATGCTGGCCGATCACGACCGTGCCGAGCGCCTGGCCAAGCAGTTGGAGTTCTTTGGCATGAGCGCCCAATCCCTCGACAGCGTGGCGGCGTTTCGTGCGTCGATGGCCGAGCGCCTGCCTTCGGCGATTGTGATGGACGTGGATTTCTGCGGTGCCGGCCTGGGCCTCAAGCTCGCCGCCGAAGCCCAGGAAGGCCTGGAACAGAAGCTGCCGCTGCTGTTCTTCAGCCTGCACGAAACCGACACCCCGACCCGCCTGGCCGCCGTGCGCGCCGGGGGCCAGGAATTCCTCACCGGTACGCTGGAAGCTTCCAGCCTGCTGGAAAAGATCGAAGTGCTGACCTGCGTCGCCCAGTACGAGCCGTATAAAGTGCTGATCATCGACGATTCGCGGGCCCAGGCGCTGCACACCGAGCGGCTGCTCAACAGCGCCGGTATCGTCACCCGCACCTTGATCGAACCGATCCAGGCCATGGCCGAGCTGGCGGACTTCCAGCCCGACCTGATCATCCTCGACATGTACATGCCCGCCTGTACCGGCACCGAACTGGCCAAGGTCATCCGCCATAACGACCGTTACGTCAGCGTGCCGATCATCTACCTGTCGGCCGAAGACGACCTGGACAAACAACTGGACGCCATGAGCGAAGGCGGTGACGACTTCCTCACCAAGCCGATCAAGCCGCGCCACCTGATCACCACCGTGCGCAACCGCGCGGCGCGGGCGCGCAACCTCAAGGCGCGGATGGTGCGCGACAGCCTGACCGGCCTGTACAACCACACCCACATATTGCAATTGCTCGAAGACTGCAGCTTCCGCGCACGCCGCGAGAACAAACCGCTGAGCTTTGCCATGCTCGACATCGACCACTTCAAGCGGGTCAACGACAGCCACGGCCACCCCATGGGCGACCGCGTGATCAAGAGCCTGGCGCTGTTTCTCAAGCAGCGCCTGCGCAAGACCGACTACATCGGGCGCTATGGTGGTGAGGAATTCGCCATCGTGATGCCCGACACCGATCTGGAATCGGCCTGCAGAGTGCTGGATGAAATCCGTGGGCGCTTTGCCGAGATCCACTACCCGGCGCAACCCCAGGATTTGTGGTGCACCTTCAGCGCAGGGCTGGTGGAGCTGTGCGACGGCTCCGATAGCCTGATGATGGCCGCCCAGGCCGACGAGGCGCTGTACCGTGCCAAGGACGCTGGGCGCAATCGTGTGCAAGCCGCACGTACATCAAAGCAAAGTGCCATCTTTTCACCGGAATCCACTGATTCCGTCATAACTTTGTAACGGAAACGCAATAACTTCAGGCACTTATCTTTTGCTGTCGGTTGAAACCACGCATGCGCCTGAAGCTGCTGACCAATCTCAATACCCTTCTTCTGGTGGCCGTGTGCCTGGCGCTGGGGGCGACGTTGTGGTGGTCGCAACGGGCGCTGGAGCGGCCCTATTTGCTGATGGAGCGCTACCTGGGCCTGTCGCAGAGTTTCCAGAACGAAGCCGCGCGCAACATCGACGACTACCTGGCCAGCGGCGACGCCCTGCGCTTGAGCAGCGCGGGCCAAAGCCTGGAAAGCCTGGTACAGCATCTGGATGAACTGCCGGCGGACCTGGCGCAGAACCTGCGCCCAAGCCTGGTGGACCTGGATGCGTTCAGCAAGACCGACTTGCTGGCGGCCGGCAAGCTCGCAGGCGACCCGCAAGCCTTGCTGCTGCAAGCCGAACGTGAATTGGGCGCCAACCTGGAGCAACTGAGCCAGTACGCCATCGGCGTGAGTTCTCCCGAAGCCGCCCGCTATCTGCCGCCGTTGCTGGCCGCCTCCCAGCACCTGGGCAAGTTGTCGCTGGCCCGCGACAAACTGGTGAGCAGCGGGCGTGCGGAACTGGCCGACGATGTGGAACGCGAAGTCGGCAACATTCGCAGCCAGGCAGACCTGCTGGAGCAACTGCCGTTGCTCGGCGTGAAGGCCAGCGCCGAGTCCAGCGCCGATGATTTTTCTGCGCTGATGGGCCTGGAGAACAGCGAAAAAACCGAAGCCCAGGACACCGGCGTCGACCTCAAGCGTGAACTCAACAGCCTGCTGACCCGCTACCCCGCCGAACTCAAGCGCACCCGCGATCAGATCCAGCAACGCACCGACCTGGCCGCCAAGACCCACCAGAAAATCAACACCGTGCAACAAGCCATCGCCGGCCTGGAGCCGGTCGTGCGCGCGCAACACGCCAAAATCCAGGGCGAAGTGCGCCTGATGCAAGGGCTGATGATTGGCCTGATCCTGTTGATCGCGCTATTGATCGACACCCTGCAACGCAAGCTGGCGCGGGTGCTGACCAACCTGGCGCCAGCCCTGTCGACTTGGGCCGAAGGTGACTTCAGCCGGCCGATTGCCCTGGGCAAGACCAACCGCGAACTGCACGATATCGAAGCGTCTTTGAACCGCCTGCGCGCCTACCTGGTGGATTTGGTCGGCACCATTCGCGGCAACGCCGAGGAAGTCGCCGGCAGCAGCCGCACCCTCGCCGAACTGAGCAGCGGACTGCACGACGGCGCCGAACGCCAGGCCGGGGATACCGCGCAGATCCGTGATTCGCTGGGCGAACTGGAAGCGACGATCCAGCAAGTCGCCGGCGACGCCAGCCAGGCTGCCGGTGCCAGTCGCAGCGCCGGCCAGGCCGTGGAACAAGGCCAGCGCGTGATCGGCCTGAGCCTGACCGGGCTACATGCCCTGGTGGGCGAAGTGCAGCAAAACGCGCAGATGATCGAAAAACTGGCTGAGGAATCTGCCACCATCGGCGGGGTACTCACGGTGATCCGCTCGATTGCCGACCAGACCAACCTGCTGGCCCTCAACGCCGCCATCGAGGCCGCCCGCGCCGGTGAAGCCGGACGCGGTTTTGCCGTGGTGGCCGACGAGGTGCGCTCGCTGGCCCAACGCACCGCGGGCGCCACCGCCGAAATCCAGACCTTGATCGCCGGGCTGCAAAGCGCCGCCCACCAATCGGTGCAAGGCATGCGCGCCCAGGTCGAACACGCCGAAGCCACCGCACAGCAAGCCCAGGCGGCGGACGGTGCGCTGGATGAAATCGTCGGCGCGATCCAGACCATCTCCGACACCGCCGTGCGCATCGCCGATGTGACCGCGCAGCAGAGTGGTGCCGTCAGTGAGATTCGCGACAACAGTGAGCGGATTCATCAGTTGGGTGAGGATAATTTGCTGCGAATCGGTCAGGGCCGACGACAGGGTGAGCAGTTGTTGGTGCTGGGTGGGCAGCTCAACACTGCCGTTCAAGCCTTCCGCGTCTGACACGACCTTCAACCTTATAGAGATCAAATGTGGGAGGGGGCAAGCCCCCTCCCACATTTTATCTCCACAGGATTCGAGACGGTGTTACCAATGACCGGTTCCAGCCTCACAGTCACAAATTTCGCGCTATCCTCGCTAATCGTGCCGCCTACTGCATAGAACTGGACAGTCACAAAGGCTTTGCGGCATAGTCGCCGGGTTCTGCCGTACCCACATCAATAACAAGGAACAGCCGATGGCGACCTTACTGGTTCTTCACGGACCCAACCTGAACCTGCTCGGCACCCGCGAACCGGGCGTCTACGGGGCAGTCACCCTGGAGCAGATCAACCTTGATCTCGAACGCAGGGCGCGTGAAGCCGGCCACCATCTGCTCTACCTGCAAAGCAATGCCGAGTACGAATTGATTGATCGCATCCATGCCGCGCGCGGCGAATGCGTGGACTTTATCCTGATCAATCCCGCCGCTTTTACGCACACAAGTGTTGCATTACGTGACGCGCTGCTGGCGGTGAGCATCCCATTCATCGAAGTGCATTTGTCGAACGTGCACAAACGCGAAGCTTTCCGCCATCACTCCTACTTCTCCGATGTAGCGGTAGGTGTGATCTGCGGCCTTGGCGCCAGCGGTTACCGACTGGCCCTGGAGGCCGCCCTGGAACAACTTGAACAACCGGCCAAGCGCCCCTGACCGACCCTTGGGAGTTGATGATTCATGGATATCCGTAAAGTTAAGAAACTGATCGAACTGCTGGAAGAATCCGGTATCGACGAGCTGGAAATCAAGGAAGGCGAAGAGTCCGTACGGATCAGCCGCCACAGCAAGACCCCGGCCCAACAGTTCTACGCGCCACAGATGCAAGCGCCGGCTCCGGCCGCTGCTGCTCCGGCCGCCGCCCCTGCTGCTGCCGCTGCACCTGCCGCCCCAGCCGCCCCTGCGCTGAACGGTTTCGTGGTCAAGTCGCCAATGGTCGGTACGTTCTACCGCACCCCGGCACCGACTTCGCCAGCCTTCGTTGAAGTCGGCGCTACCGTGAAAGTGGGCGACACCATCTGCATCGTTGAAGCGATGAAGATGATGAACCACATCACCGCTGAAAAAGCCGGCGTCATCGAATCCATCCTGGTAGAAAACGGTCAGCCGGTTGAGTACGACCAGCCGCTGTTCACCATCGTTTGAACCGCGGAGTGCCTTCGATGTTGAAACCTGCGAAGAAACTGGAAAAAGTCCTGATCGCCAACCGCGGTGAGATCGCCCTGCGAATCCTGCGCGCCTGTAAGGAACAAGGCATCAAGACCGTCGCTGTTTACTCGACGGCCGATACTGAATTGATGCACGTGAAACTGGCGGACGAAAGCATCTGCATCGGCCCACCAGTGGCTACAAGCTCGTACCTGAAAGTCTCAAGCATCATCGCTGCAGCAGAAGTGACAGGCGCTACCGCCATCCACCCAGGCTACGGCTTCCTCGCGGAAAACGCCGACTTTGTCGACCAGGTGGAAAAATCCGGCTTCACCTTCATCGGCCCGAAAGCCGAGACCATCCGCCTGATGGGCGACAAGGTCTCCGCCAAGGAAGCCATGATCGCTGCCGGCGTGCCAACCGTTCCAGGTTCCGACGGCCCGCTGCCTGAAGACGAGGAAACCGCTCTGCGCATTGGTCGCGAAGTCGGCTACCCGGTGATCATCAAGGCCGCCGGTGGCGGTGGTGGTCGCGGCATGCGCGTGGTGCACAAGGAAGAAGACCTGATCGAAGCCGCCAAGCAGACCCGCTCCGAAGCAGGCGCCTGGTTCAACAACCCGATGGTCTACCTGGAAAAGTACCTGACCAACCCACGTCACGTGGAAGTCCAGGTACTGTCCGACGGCCAGGGCCACGCCATTCACCTGGGTGACCGCGATTGCTCGCTGCAACGTCGCCACCAGAAGGTACTGGAAGAAGCCCCGGCACCAGGTCTGGACGAAAAAGCCCGCCAGGAAGTATTGGCCCGCTGCGTCAAGGCATGCATCGATATCAACTACCGTGGCGCGGGTACTTTCGAGTTCCTGTACGAAAACGGTCGTTTCTACTTCATCGAGATGAACACTCGCGTGCAGGTAGAGCACCCGGTCTCGGAGATGGTCACCGGTATCGATATCGTCAAGGAGATGCTGAGCATCGCCGCCGGCAACGTGCTGTCCTTCACCCAGGACGACGTGAAGATCCACGGCCACTCCCTGGAGTGCCGGATCAACGCCGAAGACCCGAAAACCTTTATCCCGAGCCCAGGCCTGGTCAAGCATTTCCATGCTCCAGGTGGCAACGGCGTACGTGTGGATTCGCACCTGTACAGCGGCTACAAGGTTCCGTCCAACTACGACTCGCTGATCGGCAAGCTGATCACCTGGGGCGCCACCCGCGATGAGGCCATGGCCCGCATGCGCAACGCCCTGGACGAAATCGTGGTGGATGGCATCAAGACCAATGTCCCGCTGCATCGGGAACTGGTGCGTGATGAAGGCTTCTGCGAAGGTGGTGTGAACATTCACTACCTGGAACACAAGCTGGCTAACCAGTAAGTGCTCCAAACAACAAAGCCGCCTCCGGGCGGCTTTGTTGTTTCCGGGCCCCGGATTTCCTGGATGTACGGGGTCCAATGTGGGAGGGGGCTTGCCCCCGATGAGGGAGTGTCAGTTGATGCATCTGTGTCTGATCCAGCGCCATCGGGGCAAGCCCCCTCCCACATTTGATCGGTGTATGTCGTCTTCTTCTGTGCGCTCGCGTAAACTTGCGCCCTTTCGCAGCCCCACCCCGCTGCACACTCATTTTTTCAAAGGTGCCCGCCATGCCTTGGCTGCAAGTCCGTCTCGCCATCAGCCCAGAACAAGCCGAAACCTATGAAGACGCTTTCCTCGAAGTAGGCGCTGTCTCCGTAACATTCATGGACGCCGAAGACCAACCGATCTTCGAGCCCGAACTCAACACCACGCCGCTGTGGTCTCACACCCACCTGCTGGCCCTGTTCGAAGACGGCACCGACGCCAACGCCGTGCTGGCCCATATGGAACTGCTCACCGGCGGCCCGCTGCCAGAGCACCACAGCGAAGTCATCGAAGACCAGGACTGGGAACGCAGCTGGATGGACAACTTCCAGCCGATGCGTTTCGGCCAGCGCCTGTGGATCGTACCGAGCTGGCATGCCGCGCCCGAGCCCGACGCAGTCAACCTGCTGCTGGATCCGGGCCTGGCGTTCGGCACCGGCACCCACCCGACCACCGCACTGTGCCTGGAATGGCTGGACGGCCAGGACCTGACCGACAGCCACGTGCTGGACTTCGGTTGCGGCTCGGGGATCCTGGCGATTGCCGCCCTGCTGCTCGGCGCCAAGGAAGCCGTGGGCACCGACATCGACGTGCAAGCCCTGGAAGCCTCCCGCGACAACGCCGGGCGCAACAACATTCCTGAAGGCAAATTCCCACTCTACCTGCCGGAGCAACTGCCCCAGGTACAGGCCGACGTGCTGGTGGCCAACATCCTCGCCGGGCCGCTGGTGTCGCTGGCACCGCAACTGTCGAGCCTGGTCAAGCCGGGCGGCCGCCTGGCGCTGTCTGGCATCCTGGCCGAGCAGGGCGAAGACGTCGCCGCCGCCTACGCGAAGGATTTCGAGCTGGATCCGATCGCCGACCGCGATGGCTGGGTACGCATCAGCGGTCGTCGGCGCTAGAATGAGCGCTTGCCTGAATCGGATGGCCGCATGACCGACAGTTTCGTCACCCAGTGCCCGCATTGCCAATCGCGCTTTCGCGTCAACCACGCTCAATTGAGCGTGGCCCGTGGCGTGGTTCGCTGCGGCTCGTGCCTGCAAGTGTTCAATGCAGCTCGCCAGTTGCTGGAGCAACGCGCCCAGGCGCCGCAGCCCGAGGCCACTCCCGAGGCGCCGCGCGCCATCAGCCAGAAGCAGTGGACCGCCGAAGAGCTGGACCTGGACAACCTGGACCTGGACGAAGAACTGGCCAAGCTGGAACGCCGCGAGATTCAGCATACATTGCCCGTTAGTGCAGATCGTCGCCAGCCCGGCACCGACCGCCGCCAAAAGGAAGAGTCCTTCAGCGCCAGCCGCGATACGGTCAAGGCCGAAGAAGAAAAATGGGCGGCAAGCCTGTTCAGCGAGCCGCCTGAAGAGCGCCTCCACGTCAACGAAAACGAGCCAGAACCTGCGACCAGGCAGCGCACCGAACCGTCCATGTCGTTCCACACCGACGATCTCGACGATGAGCCGCCACTGCGTTCAACACCAGACGATGACAACATCGACCCACCGTTCACGCCGCTGACCAAAGCGGCCGAGCCCGAAGATCGCCTGCCACCTCGCCGCAAGCGCCCACGCGCTGAAACCGGCGCCCATGACGACCTGCTGCAGGACCTGGAAGACGATCCGCTGCATCTCTATGCGCAAAAACGCCCGACGGGCCTGGGCCGTCGACTGCTTTGGTTGCTGCTGGTACTGATCGCCGCCGCCGGCCTCGCGGGCCAGTACATCGCGTACCAATTCGACGACCTGGCCCGCCAGGACGCCTATCGCCCGTGGTTCCAGCAACTGTGCCCCACCTTGGGTTGCACCGTGCCATCACGGGTCGATATCGCCCATATCAAGAGCAGTAACCTGGTGGTGCGCAGCCACCCGGACTTTGCCGGGGCACTGGTGGTGGATGCCATCATCTATAACCGCGCGACCTTCTCCCAGCCTTTCCCGCTGCTGGAGCTGCGTTTTGCCGACTTGAACGGCAACCTGATTGCCAGCCGTCGCTTCAAACCTGCCGAATACCTCAGCGGCGAGTTGGCCGGCGTTAGCGAAATGCCATCGCAAACCCCGATCCATATCTCCCTGGATATCCTCGATCCAGGCAACAAAGCCGTGAATTACAGCCTGAGCTTCCACTCGCCCGAGTGAATCGGTTCACGCATCAAGGTTTGACGGCGGGTTATTGACAAAGGCCCGCACAACCAAACCGGTAGCGATAAAGAAATAACTGTTCAGATTTTATCCAATTCAGCCTTTATCCAGTCATCGAGAGCGGGTATCATGCCAACCCTTTTTCGAACTCTAATGATCCGGCCCCACAACAGGGAAGTCCTATGTCGGCGGTACGCATCGGCCCATACACATTGCAGAACGGCTTGATTCTCGCCCCGATGGCGGGCGTCACCGACCAGCCCTTTCGTCAGCTGTGCAAGCGTTTGGGCGCGGGTCTAGTAGTCTCGGAAATGGTCACCAGCGACATGAGCTTGTGGAACACCCGCAAATCGCGAATGCGCATGATCCACGAAGGTGATCCCGAGCCGCGCTCGGTACAGATCGCCGGTGGAGATGCACAGATGCTGGCGGATGCGGCCAGGGCCAACGTGGAGTTGGGAGCGCAGATCATCGACATCAACATGGGCTGCCCGGCCAAGAAGGTCTGCAACAAGGCCGCCGGTTCCGCCCTGTTGAAAGATGAGCAGTTGGTCGCCGAGATCCTGCAGGCCGTTGTCGCCGCAGTGGATGTGCCGGTTACCCTGAAGATTCGTACCGGTTGGGACCGGGACAACAAGAACGGCCTGACAGTGGCGAAGATCGCTGAACAGGCAGGCATTACAGCGCTTGCGGTGCATGGCCGCACCCGCGCCGACCTTTACACCGGTGAAGCCGAGTACGACACCATTGCCGCGATCAAGCAGGCTGTGTCGATGCCGGTATTTGCCAATGGCGACATCGACTCCGCCGAGAAAGCCCGGCGCGTGCTGCACGCCACCGGTGCCGATGGCTTGTTGATTGGCCGGGCCGCCCAGGGGCGGCCATGGATTTTTCGTGAGATCGAGCACTTTCTGCGTACCGGTGAAGTGTTGCCGGCACCGGAGCTGATCGAGGTGGAACGTATTCTGCTAGAGCATCTGGCCGCCCTGCACGCCTTCTATGGAGACGTGATGGGAGTACGCATTGCTCGCAAGCATGTCGGCTGGTATCTCGCAACCCTGCCGGGCGCCAGGGAGTTTCGCGCCCACTTCAATCGTTTGGATGATACGGAAGCACAGTGCGCCAACGTTCGTGAGTTCTTCAGCGAGCGTTACAAGAGCCTGGGGACAGGGGACGGAGAGGGGGTGGCCGCATGACGATGATGACCGAGACTTTAGTGAGTGGAACAACACCCGTGAGCGACAACGTCAATTTGAAACAGCACCTCAACACGCCGAGCGAAGAAGGCCAGACCCTTCGCGGGAGTGTCGAGAAGGCGCTGCACAATTATTTCGCCCACCTTGAGGGCGCTTCCGTCACGGACGTGTACAACCTGGTGCTCTCCGAAGTCGAGGCGCCCTTGCTCGAAAGCGTGATGAACTACGTCAAGGGCAACCAGACCAAAGCCAGTGAGCTGCTGGGCCTCAACCGTGGCACCTTGCGCAAAAAGCTCAAGCAGTACGATTTGTTGTAAGCATTCAATCAAACCAGAAAGGCGCCCGCGTAAAAAACGGTCGCCTTTTTTGCTGACTCCTTTGCTTTTGATGGAAATTGAAATGACCGACCAGACTACCCGCCTGCCGATCCGCCGCGCCTTGATCAGTGTCTCCGACAAGACCGGGATCCTCGAATTTGCCCGGGAGCTGGAAGCCCTGGGCGTGGAAATCCTCTCCACGGGCGGGACCTTCAAACTGCTGCAGGACAACGGCGTGGCCGCAGTGGAAGTGGCGGACTACACCGGTTTCGCAGAAATGATGGACGGTCGGGTCAAGACCCTGCACCCGAAAATCCACGGCGGCATCCTCGGCCGTCGTGGCACCGATGACGCGATCATGGCCGAGCACGGCATCAAGCCGATCGACCTGGTGGCCGTCAACCTCTACCCGTTCGAAGCCACCATCAACAAGCCAGGCTGCGACCTGCCGACCGCCATCGAAAACATCGATATCGGCGGCCCGACCATGGTGCGTTCGGCGGCCAAGAACCACAAAGACGTGGCCATTGTGGTCAACACCAGCGATTACGCCAACGTATTGGAAAGCCTGAAAGCCGGTGGCCTGACCTACGCCCAGCGTTTCGACCTGATGCTCAAGGCGTTCGAACACACCGCCGCCTACGACGGCATGATCGCCAACTACATGGGCACCGTGAACCAGACCGCTGAAACCCTCAGCACAGAAGGCCGCAGCCAATTCCCGCGCACCTTCAACAGCCAGTTCATCAAGGCCCAGGAGATGCGCTACGGCGAGAACCCGCACCAGAGCGCGGCGTTCTACGTGGAGGCCAAGCCTGCCGAAGTGGGCATCGCCACCGCGACCCAACTGCAAGGCAAAGAGCTGTCCTACAACAACGTGGCCGACACCGACGCCGCGCTGGAATGTGTGAAGAGCTTCGTCAAGCCGGCCTGTGTGATCGTCAAGCACGCCAACCCGTGCGGCGTGGCCGTGAGCCCGGACGCTGAAGGCGGTATCCGCCAGGCGTACGAACTGGCCTACGCCACCGATACCGAATCGGCCTTCGGCGGCATCATTGCCTTCAACCGCGAACTGGATGCCGAGACCGCTAAAGCGATCGTCGAGCGTCAGTTCGTCGAAGTGATCATCGCCCCAAGCGTCAGCGAAGAAGCCCGCGCCATCGTCGCCGCCAAAGCCAACGTGCGCCTGCTGGCCTGCGGCGAGTGGTCGGCTGACCGTGCGGCGGCCTGGGACTACAAGCGCGTCAACGGTGGCTTGCTGGTACAGAGCCGTGACATCGGCATGATCGGCAGCGCCGACCTGAAAGTGGTGACCAAGCGCGCACCGACCGAGCAAGAGATCAACGACCTGATCTTCGCCTGGAAAGTGGCCAAGTACGTGAAGTCCAACGCCATCGTCTACGCCAAGAACCGCCAGACCATCGGTGTCGGCGCTGGCCAGATGAGCCGGGTGAACTCGGCGCGTATCGCCGCGATCAAGGCTGAGCACGCCGGTTTGCAGGTGGTGGGTTCGGTGATGGCTTCCGATGCGTTCTTCCCGTTCCGTGACGGCCTGGACAACGCCGCGAAAGCCGGTGTGACCGCCGTGATCCAACCGGGCGGCTCGATGCGCGATGCCGAAGTGATCGCCGCAGCCGACGAGGCCGGAATCGCCATGGTCTTCACCGGCATGCGCCATTTCCGCCACTGATTGATCGTTCCCACGCTCCGCGTGGGAACGCAGCCCGGGACGCTCCGCGTCCCTGGGACGCAGAGCGTCCGTAGAGGCATTCCCACGCAGAGCGTGGGAACGATCATCCACACGAGGTTTTTGAAATGAATGTTTTGATCATTGGCAGCGGTGGCCGTGAACACGCCCTGGCCTGGAAAGTTGCCCAGGACCCACGCGTCCAGAAAGTCTTCGTTGCCCCCGGCAACGCCGGCACCGCCATTGAAGCCAAGTGCGAAAACGTTGCTATCGACGTGCTGGCCCTTGAGCAACTGGCCGACTTCGCTGAAAAGAATGTGTCCCTGACCATCGTCGGTCCGGAAGTGCCACTGGTTGCCGGTGTTGTCGACCTGTTCCGCAGCCGTGGCCTGGACTGCTTCGGCCCTACCGCCGGTGCGGCCCAGTTGGAAGGCTCCAAGGCGTTCACCAAGGATTTCCTGGCCCGCCACAAGATCCCGACTGCCGACTACCAGAACTTCACCGAGATCGAGCCGGCCCTGGCTTACCTGCGTGAAAAAGGTGCGCCGATCGTGATCAAGGCCGATGGCCTGGCTGCCGGTAAAGGCGTGATCGTGGCGATGACCCTGCAGGAAGCCGAAGACGCCGTGCGCGATATGCTCGCCGGCAACGCGTTCGGTGACGCCGGTTCCCGCGTAGTCATCGAGGAGTTCCTCGACGGCGAAGAAGCCAGCTTCATCGTGATGGTCGACGGCAAGAACGTCTTGCCGATGGCCACCAGCCAGGACCACAAGCGCGTCGGCGACGGCGACACCGGCCCGAACACCGGTGGCATGGGGGCCTACTCCCCTGCCCCAGTGGTCACGGCCGACGTGCACCAGCGCGTCATGGACCTGGTGATCTGGCCGACCGTGCGCGGCATGGCCGACGAAGGCAATGTGTACACCGGTTTCCTGTATGCCGGCCTGATGATCGACAAAGCCGGTAACCCGAAAGTCATCGAGTTCAACTGCCGCTTCGGCGACCCGGAAACCCAACCGGTGATGCTGCGCCTGCAATCGAGCCTGGTGCTGTTGGTCGAGGCTGCATTGGCCCAGGCACTGGACAAGGTTGAAGCGCAGTGGGACCCACGTCCGAGCGTTGGCATTGTACTGGCGGCCGGCGGCTACCCTGCCGACTACGCCAAGGGCGATGTGATTGAAGGCCTGGACGCGGCTGCTACGCTGGAAGGCAAGGTGTTCCATGCGGGCACCGCGCTCAAGGATGGCCAGGTCGTGACGGCCGGTGGCCGTGTGCTATGCGCCACCGCCATGGGTGCCAGTGTCGACGCCGCACAGCAGCAGGCGTACAAGCTGGCGGCGAAGATCGACTGGAAAGGCTGCTTCTACCGCAAGGACATCGGCTATCGCGCCATTGCGCGGGAGCGTGGCGAGAACCAGTAAGCAGCTATCCGTTCGGCTAGGCAGGGGCCTCTGGCCCTTGCCGTATGCAGGCCTACCCGCGCATAGTTAACCGTGCATCAACCTACGAAGGGATTTCGCCGTGCGCTGGCTCAGGATCGCCATAGGTTTCACTGTCAGTCTGCTGACACTGCTCTGCTTGTTCCCGGCCCAGGCCGCCGCACAAGGCAGTGGCTGGGCAGTATTGCTTGATGAACAGGCCGACCTGCAGCTGAGCGACATCCGTTCCTCGCGCTACACCAACCAATTCAGCCCCATCGAACTGGACCGCATTACCGCTGCGGAACCGGACGGTGCGCTGTGGGTACGTTTCAAGCTGCAACCCGGCAAGCACGAACAAGTGCTGCGGGTATTCGCCCCGGACCTGTCGCACCTGAGCCTCTACGTGCTGGACGGCGACACCCTGGTGGAACAACAAAGCACCGGCACACGCCAGCCCCAGGCTGAACGACCGTTGCCCAGCAGTGACTTCATGCTGCCGATGCCCCAGAGCCAGAAGCCCCTCGAGGTTTACCTGCGCCTGGTCTCGGAACACGAACTGCGCCCCTACATCACCCTGGAACCAGCCGTACTCGCCGCCGCCGACCAGACCCAGACGCTGATCTACGGCCTGCTGTTCGGCTGCCTGCTGATGCTGATCCTGCACAACCTGACGCGCTTCGCCTATCACCGCTCGCGCAGCAGCCTGTGGCTGGCGGCGTGCGAAGTGCTGCTGATGCTCAGCCTGGCGCTGCTGCTCAACCTGGTGGGCCCATGGCTGCCGAACTGGCATGCGATCCAGACGCCCGGCGCCTACCTGGCGCTATTGCTCACCGCGCCCTGCGGCTTGATGTTTGCCTACCGGTTCTTCATGCCCCTGGGCCCTCACCCGCTGAACAAGTTGCTGATGGCGGACATCCTGTTCATCGTGCTGTGCGGCCTGTTGCTGTTGTTCGTCAACACCCTGCCACTGAACATCATCACCTACGCCCTGGTGGCCCTGGCCGGCTTGAGCATGTTGTTTGTCTCGGCCTATCACTGGCAGAAAGGCTACCGCCCGGCACGCCTGTTCGTGGCGGCGATGGTGGTGTTCAACATCGGTACGCTGATCATCCTGCCGGCGTTGCTGGGCCTGACAATGGTCTCGCCCCAGGGCCTGATCGTCACGCTGCTGGCGTTCATCTGCTTGAGCGGTCTGCTGATGAGCCTGGCGTTGGGCGAACGCCAGCGTGCGATTGTCGAGGCGCGTTTCAGCCTCAGCCGCGACCTGGCGGCGAGCAATGCCGAAATCGCGGCCAAGGCCGAGTTCCTGGCCAAGATCAGCCACGAGATCCGCACCCCCATGAACGGCGTGCTGGGCATGACCGAACTGCTGCTGGGCACGCCGCTGTCGGTGAAACAGCGTGACTATGTGCAGACCATTCACAGCGCCGGCAACGAACTGCTCACGCTGATCAATGAAATCCTCGATATCTCCAAGCTCGAATCCGGCCAGATCGAACTGGACGATGTGCAATTCGACCTCAACGCACTGATCGAAGACTGCCTGAGTATCTTCCGCGCCAAGGCCGAGCAGCAGAACGTCGAACTGATCAGCTTTATCCAGCCCCAGGTGCCCCGCGTGATCAGCGGCGACCCGACGCGCCTGCGCCAGGCCATGTTGAGCCTGCTGGAAAATGCCCTGCAAAAGACCGATGAAGGCGAAGTGCTGATCGTGGTTGCCCTGGACGACCGCAGTACCAAGCCACGCCTGCGCATTGCCGTCCAGGACAGCGGCCTGCCCATGGAACCCGCCGAGCGCGATGCCCTGCTGCACAGCGAACTGCACAGCAAGAATTTCTTCTCGGCCACCCGTTTGAACGGCCACCTGGGCCTGGTTATCGCCCGCCAGTTGATCCTGTTGATGAATGGCGAGTTCGGCATCAAGAGCGGCAGCCACCAGGGCAGCACCCTGTGGCTGACCCTGCCGCTGGACCCGGAACGCCTGGAACACCCGACCTCCGACCTCGACGGCCCGCTCAAAGGCGCGCGCGTGCTGGTGGTGGACGACAACGACACCTGCCGCAAAGTGCTGGTGCAACAATGTTCGGCCTGGGGCCTCAACGTCAGCGCCGTGCCCTCGGGCAAGGAAGCCCTGGCGTTGCTGCGCACCAAGGCGCACCTGCGCGATTACTTCGATGTGGTGCTGCTGGACCAGAACATGCCCGGCATGACCGGCATGCAACTGGCGGCGAAGATCAAGGAAGACCCGAGCCTGAACCACGACATCCTGCTGATCATGCTTACCGGCATCAGCAATGCGCCGAGCAAGATCATCGCGCGCAACTGCGGGATCAAGCGCATCCTCGCCAAACCGGTGGCCGGCTACACGCTCAAGACCACCCTGGCGGATGAACTGACCCAACGCAGCAAAGGCAACGTGCCGCCACGCCCGGTCCTCAACGTCCCGGCCGCCATCACCGTGCCGACGGATTTCCGCATCCTGGTAGCCGAGGACAACAGCATCTCCACCAAGGTGATTCGCGGCATGCTCGGCAAGCTCAACCTCAGTCCGGACACTGCCAGCAATGGCGAGGAAGCGCTGGAAGCAATGAAGGCCCAGCGCTATGACTTGGTGTTGATGGACTGTGAAATGCCGATCCTCGATGGTTTCTCGGCGACCCAGCAACTGCGCGCATGGGAAGTCAGCCACCAGCGTATCCGCACGCCGGTGGTGGCGTTGACGGCGCACATTCTGTCGGAACACAAGGAGCGCGCGCGCCAGGCCGGGATGGATGGGCATATGGCCAAGCCGGTGGAGTTGTCGCAGTTGCGCGAGTTGGTGGAGTTCTGGGTGGCGCAGCGTCAGCAAAGGCCCGAGCACGCCCCGTCTTAACTTGAAACGTTGCCCTCCTGTAGGAACTGGTTTTTGTGGTGAGCGGGCTTGCCCCGCGCTGGGGCGCGAAGCGGCCCTAAAACCAAACGCCGCAGAGTGCCTGACATAACTCGGCGTTCTTATTGGGGCTGCTTCGCAGCCCAGCGCGGGGCAAGCCCGCTCACCACAAAAGCCCCTCCCACATTTGATCTCTGGCGCCTGATAGACTCTCCACACTTTCCTCCTGCGAGCCGCCCCCATGCTCCACGTGTTATTCAGCGTCTACCTGAAAATGCTGGTGCTCTACAGCCCGTTCTTCGTGCTGTCCTGCTTTATCAGCCTGACCCGTGGCTACTCCAGCAAGGAACGGCGGCGCCTGGCGTGGAAGGTGGCGTTGGCGACCCTGGTATCGAGCGTGTTGCTCTACCTGTTCGGCCGGGTGATTTTCAGTGTGTTCGGCATCACCGTCGACGCCTTCCGCATCGGCGCCGGCAGTGTGCTGTTCATTTCCGCCCTGGGCATGGCCCAGGGCAAGTCGGCGGTGCAGACCGACAACGTGCAGCAGGATGTCACCATCGTGCCGCTGACCATCCCGCTCACCGTCGGCCCCGGCACCATCGGTGCGCTGCTGGTGATGGGCGTGAGCCAACCGCACTGGGATGACAAGCTCACCGCCATCCTCAGCATCGCCCTGGCCAGCCTCACGGTGGGCGTGGTGCTGTACCTGTCCAACCGTATCGAACGCATCCTCGGTGACCAGGGCTTGCAGATTGTCAGCCGGTTGATGGGCCTGTTCGTCTGCGCCCTGGCCGCGCAGATCATCTTCACCGGGGTGCGCGGCTACCTGGTGCCTTAGATCCGGTATTTGGCAATCGCCAGTTGTACTTTGTCTCCCGCACTCTCGCGCATCAGTTGGAGGGTCTTTTCGTTGACCACCGAGGTATTCAGCACCAGGCACGTCTGCCCGCTGAAGGCCTCGCACGAGGAACTGTCCCACTCCAGGAAGGGCAGCCCGACCTGTTTGCTCACGCCGTGAGTGCTGTAGGTCACCAGCACCATCGTCAATTCGCCATCGGTTTCGGCACAGGAGGCCAGGCCGAA
The DNA here is from genome assembly GCF_900103345.1 of Pseudomonas azotoformans. Taxonomy (NCBI): domain Bacteria; kingdom Pseudomonadati; phylum Pseudomonadota; class Gammaproteobacteria; order Pseudomonadales; family Pseudomonadaceae; genus Pseudomonas; species Pseudomonas azotoformans. The sequence continues at coordinate 5,473,633 of NZ_LT629702.1, read as the reverse complement.
ATCACCGCCCTGGTGCACCGAGCTGTTGCGCTTGAACAATTCAAAAGACGCCGGCGCCTGCTTCAACGCCTCCAATGCATCCGCCGCCAGTTTCGGCATCACGCTAAGCAGCGGCGCGGACAAGGACGTGGAAGCCAATAGCGTGGCAATAAGGTTCAACGCCGCCAACTGCACGGTCAGCCCCTTGCCCGAACGTGAAACCCGTTCGAAGCGGCTACGCACCGGGAGCCACCCCAGGCTGACCATCACCTTGATGAATTCGTCGTACCAGTCCTCGGTACCGCGGTGCACATTCAACACATCGCTGACGTAGCTGCTGGCCAGCAGATAACTTTTACGCACGTACTCTCGGTTCAGACCCGAAAGGCCTTCGGCAAACGAAATCACACTGTTGTTGACCACCGCCGCATTGAAGTCATCTTCGGTGTCCAGCGGTACAGACGCGTGCTTGCCTGACGCGCCCGGTAATTTGTAGGCGGCAATCAACTTGCGCCTTTTTGTACTGTTGATCCGTCTGTGATGTCGCTCCATTTTGATTCTCCACAAGCACCCCAACGTGGGGCTTGTGTCCACCCTAGTTCACTGGCCGGTGGGCTTTCCAGACGATAAAAAACCCTTGGCGCAACCCGTTGAACCGCAACGCCCAGCAATGACGCGGCATGACGGGCGAGCTTCCACATTTCGTCGCAAAAGAAAGAAAAAGCGCCAAACAACGCCAGGAAAATCCCTGGGCTATTCGGCGCTTTCAGGCAGACGACAGGCCGTTTTCAGGAGGCGGGTTTTTCACCGTACCAGCGCGGTGTGTAGACCCATTCACCACCACCAGCACGGGGGAACGTGCAGGTGGTGGATGAGCCGATCAGCACCATGGTGCGCATGTCCACCTGCTCCGGCGTCAGTTCCCCCAGCGAGGTGACACGCAGGGTCTGCCCCGGGCGACCGATATCACGGCCCAGCACCACCGGCGTTTGCGGCGTGCGATGCAGCGCGACGATTTCCAGGGCGCGCCCCAGTTGCCACGGCCGCGAACGCGAGATCGGGTTGTAGAACGCCAAGGCAAGGTCGGCCTGGGACGCGAGGTCCAGGCGCTTTTCGATGATCGACCAGGGCTTGAGGTTATCCGACAGCGACATCACGCAGAAGTCATGGCCCAGCGGTGCGCCGGCCTGGGCGGCGGTGGCAAGCGAAGCCGAGACGCCCGGCAGGACTTCCAGGTCGACCTGATGCCAGGTGGGGTCGCTGGACTCGTGCAGCGCCTCGATCACCGCAGCCGCCATGGCGAACACGCCCGGGTCGCCGGACGACACCAGCACCACCGAGCGCCCTTGGGCCGCCAGCTCGAAGGCGTGGCGGGCACGCTGCATTTCTTCGCGGTTATCGGTGCAGTGCTGCACTTGATCCTCCCGGAACGGGCCGGCCATGCGCACGTAGGTTTCGTAGCCGAGCACGTCGGTGCAACGCGCCAGTTCGGCCTTCACGGCAGGCACCATCAACTCGGCGGCACCGGGGCCAAGGCCGATCACGGCAAGGCGACCACGAACACGACCGATCTGCGACAAGTCCAGCGGCTGTTCAGCCACGCTGACCACGATATCGGCGTCCTGGGAAACGCCGGTAAAACGCAACGGCACACCCAGCTCCAACGCCGCGTCATGCAGCGACGCTTCGGCCATCTGTGTGTCGCTGGCCAGCAGGCACGCCAGGGACTGGATGGCAATGCCCGCTTCATGCAATGCCGTGCGCACACGCTCGGCCAATTGCGCGCCGGGCTTGCAGGTCACGCTGACGTTCTTCGGGTAGATCAGCAATTCATTGGCGGTGGGTTGGCGCTCGGCACTGCCGACATGAATCGCCAGGCGCGCTTGCGGGTCCTGCGGCAAGTTGGCCTGATCCAGCCACGGCGCTGCGCCCTCGATGCGCACGTGTTCACCGGCCAGCAGGTCGGAAACGAACCGCTTGCCCAACTCCAGGTCGGCCAGTTCATAGCCCTGCGGCGGGTTGAGCAGGCAGGTGCCAAACCGCAGTTCGCCACTGGTGGTGATCGCCGCCGCCACGTTCAACACGGCAGCAATCTCGCGCGCCATGACGTTCACGCCACCAAGACCACCGAGCAACGGCACCACGGCGCTGCCATCTTCCGCCACGGCCAGCACGGCCGGCTCTTCGCCTTTTTCCAGCAGCAATGGCGCCAGGGTGCGAATCACGATACCGGCGGCGCACAGCACAATCAGCGGCGTGCCTTGTTGATAGAGCTGACGCAGGGTCGCGCCGAACTCACTGTAAGCCCGGTCCGCGCCTTCAACACGTCCGGCCAGACCGTGGATCAGCGCCTCGGGATAAACCTGCTGGATCCGGAGCGCGGTGGCCAGGCTGCCCTGACCCAGAATCACAATCGCCGGGTTCATCAACCTTGCCACCTTTCACCCGGCACGATGATCAGCGAAAAGTACGGCGAAGACGCCGGATCCACCTGATCCAGCGGCACGATCTTCTGGTTGGCCATGGTCGCCCGCTCCACGTACAACGCACGCTCGGCCAGGCCGAGCTCTTCGAGCACCTGGCGCACTTTCGGGAAGTTGCGGCCCAGCTTCATGATCACCGCTGCGTCGGCGTCTGCCAGGCGGCGCTTCAGATCCTCATGGGGCAACACGCCCGAGAGCACCGACAGGCTCTGGTTGCGATACACCAACGGCGCACCCAGCACCGAGGCGCCGCCGAGCATCGAGCACACGCCGGGGATGACTTGCGCTTCGTAGCGTTCGGCGAGGCGGTCATGCAGGTACATGTAGGAGCCGTAGAAGAACGGGTCGCCTTCACAGATCACCGCCACATCACGGCCGCCATCCAGGTGCGCGGCGACATCAACACTGGCAGCGTCGTAGAAATCGCTGATCACCTGCTCATAGGACATCGGTGCCGGCAGTACCTCGGTGGTCACCGGGTACACCAGCGGCATCAGGGTCTGCTGGGGCACCAGGTGATCTTCGATGATGCCGAAGGCATTGCCCTTCTTGCCCTTGGCCACGAAGTACGCCACCACCGGCGATTCGCGCAGCAGGCGCAACGCCTTGAGGGTGATCAGTTCCGGATCGCCAGGGCCTACGCCCAGGCCGATCAAACGTCCGCGTGCCGGCATTATTCGACCTCCGTGGCCAGGGCATTCACCGCCGCGGCGGCCATCGCACTGCCGCCCAGGCGACCCTGCATGATCACGAACGGCACGCCACGGCTGTCCGCCGCCAGCATCGCCTTGGATTCGGCAGCACCGACAAACCCGACCGGGAAACCCAGGATCAAGGCAGGTTTAGGCGCACCGGCATCGAGCATTTCCAGCAGGTAGAACAACGCGGTCGGCGCATTGCCGATCACCACCACGCTGCCTTCCAGGTGCGGGCGCCACAGCTCCAGCGCGGCGGCGGAACGGGTGTTGCCCAGTTCGCGCGCCAGCTGCGGCACGCTGTCGTCGCGCAGGGTGCAGATCACTTCGTTATTGGCTGGCAGACGCGCACGGGTCACGCCTTCGGAGACCATCCGCGCATCACACAGGATCGGCGCGCCAGCGGCCAACGCATCACGCCCGGCCTTGCCCGCGCCTTCGGAAAACTGCAGGCCGTCGATGGCTTCGACCATGCCACACGCATGAATCACCCGCACCGCGAGTTTTTCCAGGTCGGCCGGAATGCGCTCCAACTTGGCTTCCGCGCGAATAATGGCGAAGGAGTTGCGATAGATCTCCTGACCGTCGCGGATGTAATCAATCATCGGTGTTGCTCCGTGGACGAGCGCGCAACAGGGCGCCCGCCGCTTCAATGGAAAGGGTGCGCGCGTGCAGCCGGCCGAAACCGGGTTGGGCTGCCTCGCGAAAATAGAGGTCGTAGTGGCCGGGGCTCACCGCCAGCAAGGTGACCGGCGCGACGTGCGCAGCCGCGCAGGAACGGGGGCAGCCGGACAGGTGCACGTCATGGCCGGGCTGCAAGGCAGCCACTTGCACGGCATCGGCCTTGGTGTCGGCCAGGGCCTTGCCGCACCCGCTGGCGCCGGTGCAGGCGGTCATGCGCGCCAGCGGCTGATCGATGGAGCAAAGGAAGCCCAGTTGCGCCAGGCGCTCGGTCACGGCGTGCGGTTTTTCGATGTTGGGCAGCAGCACGCCTTGCCAAGGCGTGAAGCGCAGGGTGCCGTCGCCGTACTCGCTGGCCAGGTGTGCGGCGCCTTTGAGCATCGTCGCATTCAGGCGGCCCAAGGGTGCGATGGCGGCGACGTAGAACTGATTCTTTTGCTCTTGTGGATAAGTGCCGAGGTGCAGAAAAGCCCCGCTGGGCGGGCGTTTGAAGCCATCAGCAGGCAATAGCGACAGGTTTAAGTGACTCAGCACGTTATCCACAGGAAGGTGGCGCATGCGGGTTTGTTCTGGAGTGGCAATGTCCAGAAACGCCTCCAGCACAGCCACCACCAGCGCATGCCCCTGCTCCAGCGGTACGGCGGCCAGCGGTGTATCCAGCCCCGGGCAACCGGCCAGGCCGAACGCGAGGAGCGTCTGGCCGTTGCGCATGAAGGCCGACAGCCACAGGTCGTGGTGATGTTCGAGCATCGCCAAGGCTTCGCCGCCATCCAGCTGTATGGCGAACTTGGCTGACAGTTCATGGAAACGGGGATGGTTTTGCAGGGTGGCGAGGATCTGCTCAGCCAACGGGCGGGTGTCGAACAGCATCTGCGGGTCGATCCCGGCACTGGGGCTGAGCATCAGGTTGCGGACATCGTCGCCGGCGGCATTGTCGGGACCCAGGCCTGCGTCCAACAGCAGGGCGATCAATGCCTGCTCTTGGGCACCAATCCCGCGAATCTGCAGGTTGGCACGGTTAGTCGCCTCGATCACCCCGCCCGCATAGGCCTGGGCCGCATCTGCCACCACTTGGGCTTGCTTGCTGGTGATCGAACCACCGGCCAATTTGATCCGGCAAATACCGCCGTCCAACGCCTGGACAATGCGCAGCAACCCCGGACAAGCCGAGGGGCGCAAGGTATTCACAGAAGGCGTTGGGTTCACGGGGCTACCGGTTGGTGGGTAAAGGCGCGGTATTATGCCTGCTTTGTCCGGCGGCATGAAAAGCCTGCCCGTCGGATGTCGTTCAAGGAATTCATATGTCGCCCTGGCTGACGGTTGTAGGCATCGGTGAAGACGGCTTCAAGGGGCTGGGCAGGAACGCCCGGCATGCCCTGTTGCGCGCCACGCGGATTATAGGTGCTCAGCGCCAGTTGGACCTGTTGCCGGTGTGTATCCGTGGCGAGCGCCAGGTGTGGCCGAGCCCGTTTTCGCTTGAGGCGGTGCTGGCGCAGCGCGGCGAACCTGTGTGCGTGTTGGCCAGCGGCGATCCGATGTTCTATGGCGTGGGGGCCAGCCTGTCGCGGCAGGTGCCTGCTGAAGAATTGCTGATTTTACCGGCGCCCTCGTCGGTGTCCCTGGCGGCGGCACGGTTGGGCTGGCCGTTGCAGGACGTGGTGACGTTGTCGGTGGTGGCGCGGCCGTTGGCGGCGATCAATGCGCACCTGGCCAGTGGCGTGCGCTTGTTGGTGTTGAGCAATGACGGTCGCAGCCCTGCCTTGATTGCCTCACTGCTGGCTGAGTCCGGGTTTGGGCCGAGCCGTTTGAGCGTGTTCGAGCACTTGGGCGGCACGGATGAGCGGCGTATCGACGGTTTGGCGGGTGATTGGCAGCACGCCTCAGTCGCTGATTTGAACTTGGTCGCCATCGACTGCGTGGCCTCTGGCGCAACACCGCGCCTGTCGCGTCTGGCGGGCCTGCCCGATTCAGCCTTCAAGCACGACGGCCAACTGACCAAACGCGATGTGCGCGCCATGACCCTCGCCCGCCTCGCGCCGATGCCCGGCGAATTGCTGTGGGACGTGGGCGCGGGCAGCGGCTCCATCGGTATCGAGTGGATGCGTACGCACCCGAGCTGCCGTGCATTGGCGATTGAAGCCGATGAAGGCCGCCAAGGCCTGATCGAGCACAACCGCGACGCCCTTGGCGTGCCGGGCCTGCACCTGGTTCGCGGCAAGGCGCCCGAGGCGTTGTTTGGCCTGGAAGCACCGGACGCCATTTTCATCGGCGGCGGCGTCACCCGTGACGGCGTGCTCGATACCTGCTGGCAGCAGCTGCGGCCGGGCGGACGCTTGGTCGCCAATGCCGTGACCCTGCAAAGTGAAATGACCTTGATGAACTGGCGTGCGCAGCATGGCGGTGAGTTGACCCGCATCCATGTGGCGCAGGCGCAGCCGTTGGGGGAATTCGATACGTGGCGCCAGGCGCTGCCGATCACCTTGCTGGACGTGGTCAAGCCGCTATGAAACGCATCCTGCTGTTGGGCGGCGTGACCGAAGCGTTGGCCATTGCTCGTACATTGGGCCCGGAACATATCTACAGCCTGGCCGGGGTTGGGCGCGTGCCCACCGACCTGACCTGCCAGGTGCGGGTCGGCGGTTATGGTGGGGCTGGGGGATTGGCGCAGTTTGTTCGGGATGAAGGGATTAGCCTGATTCTCGACGCGACCCATCCGTATGCGGCGCAGATCAGCCGCAATGCTGCCGAGGCTGCGCAGTTGAGCGACGTGCCATGTTGGGCACTGCGGCGTCCGGCGTGGCAGCCGCAAGCGGGGGATGACTGGCGTGAGGTCAGCGATTGGGCGTCGTTGATTGAAGCGTTGAAGCCGTTCAAACGCCCGCTGTTCACCTTGGGCCGCGAGCCGTTGCAGCATCTTGATGAAATCCCGCCGGAGCAGTTCTGGACGCTGCGCGCGCTGGATGTGTATCCGGGGAATGCGCGCTGTGAAGTGATTGGCGCGCGGGGGCCGTTTTTGATCGAGGATGAGCGTGCGTTGTTTGCACGGCGTGGCATTGATGTGTTGATCAGCAAGAACAGTGGCAGCACTGCGACGGAACCGAAGCTGGAAGTGGCGCGGGAGCTTGGGGTGCCGGTGTTGGTGTTGAAGCGGCCGGTGTTGGCGATGGTGGATCGAGAATTCACTACTGTGCCTGCGGTACTACAGGCAATCGCCACTCTCTAAACAGCATCGATTCAGTGTGGGAGGGGGCTTGCCCCGATTACGGTGTATCAGTCTAAACATCTGTGACGGGTCCATCGCCATCGGGGGCAAGCCCCCTCCCACATTTAGAACGGCATCATCATGCAGCGCTTTTCGTTTGCCCGGCAGCATCGTGTACACGCTCCGCAAGCAACTGCGCCAGCTCAATCAACTGCGCGACGCCGAGCAATGCTTCGCGTGGCGCGCCTTCCAGGTTGAAGGCAATGTCACAACTCAGCGCATTGGCTGAGGCGAGGGTTTCGCTGAGGTTGACCAAAAGATCTTCACTGCTGATTCCATCGGCCACGGTGAAGAGCCGGACGGGGGGATTTGGGGCAGGTTTGATCATTGTGAAGCTCCTTAATCTAAGTGGAGCTGCCACTCATCGCCGCGACGCGATAGGGGTGGCAGCTGTGCGCAGGTTCGCGGACCGGAGATCAAGGAAACCGGCATACCCGAAGGTATCCCGCGCACAGCCACCATAGCGCCGCACAGTAGACGATAAAAAAGCGTCAACTGAAAGGAGGCAATGCTTGATCCGTTCGGGCCGCGACGCCCGGCCGCTGCGTTTGCAGCGGTGTACGGAGACTAGGGACTGAGTTTCCTAGGGGCAACCTTAAAGGCTTGTCGGACATTTCTGTCGAATGACTCCATATTCGAGCCGAGCGCAATCCAAAATGTGGGAGCGGGCTTGCTCGCGAAGACGGTGTGTCAGTCACCACATGTATTGGCTGACACTCCGCTTTCGCGAGCAAGCCCGCTCCCACAATTAGCACCGCGTTGCCCTTGATATCGGCAACCTTTCAGTTCCCGTCTATCCTCAACCACTGACACTGCGACACCAAACCACACCGCCCCTTTTTACTTATCCCCCCCGATCAGGCTAAATACCCGCCTGATCGTTTAACCCTACGGATTGTCCGCCATGGCCCGTCAACGCTTTGCAATCGTCTGGATCGCCTGCCTTGCAGTGCTGTTCAACGCCTTTGCCATGCCGATGGCCAGCGCGATGCAGCAGTCCAGCGACCCGGTCCAGCAATTGCTGTGGGGCAGTTTCTGTTCCTCCAATGGCGCGAGCCTCAAGACCATCGCCCTGGGCAAGCTGGAGATCCCGGCGCCGCAGCAGGACGATCATTCCACCATGCAGCATTGCTGGTGCTGCTCGGGCTCGGCGCCGTTGGTGGCGTTGCCGGGGCATGTGCCGCAGTTGTATCTCACCCGATTCAATACTTCACAGAGCTTGCCGCCACCCCAGCTGCAAAGCCCCACCCCGCGCCAGCAATGGCCGAGCCTCAACCCCCGTGCCTCTCCAACGGTCTGATTTCTTCGCAAGTGAACTGCGTTTAGAACCGTTCTGGAGAACTGCCATGCTCAAATCTTCCCTGCTTCTGGCCGCGTTGTTGCTGCCGGTGTTCAGTGCTGCCAATGCCGATGACTACAAGGCCGGCGACCTGCTGGTCAGCGATCCCTGGTCCCAGGAGTTGCCGCCGAATGCGCCGACCGTCGCGGCGTACTTTGTGATTCACAACACCGGAGAAAGCCCGGACCGCCTGCTCAGCGTCGACACGCCGGTGGCAGACAAGGCCGAGCTGCATGAGCATGTGATGCAGGGCGACCTGATGAAGATGCAGCAGGTGCCCAGCGTCGCCGTACCGGCCAAGGGCGAGCTGACCTTCGCGCCCATGGCCTATCACGTGATGCTGCTGGGCCTCAAGGACCGCAGCCTGCTGGCCGACGGCAAGCAATTCCCGCTGACCCTCACCTTCGAAAAAGCCGGCAAGGTCGAGGTGGAAGTGTCGGTGCAGAAAGTGCCGCCGATGGCCGCCCACGAACACAAGCACACCCAATAGGCTGACACGCGATGGGCGCCCCTCGCGCCAGGTTATCTCCACATGCTCGCCTGAAGCGCGGCAGTTGGATCAGCCTGTTCGCCATGCTGATGATCTTCATCGGTCCGCTGATTTCCCAAGCGATGCCGGTGGATCATCACGCCGGTATGTCGATGACCATGTCCATGGACATGCCGATGGACCACGGCGATGCCCATCACCAGAAAGCCCCTGACGACCACCACGCCCTCTGGTCCAAGTGCGGCTATTGTGACCTGCTCTATAGCTGCCCCGCCCTGCCCGGCGGCGTTTCAACCTTCACCCTGAGCAGCCCGCCGCCGGCCAACGCCCTCCCCCCCGCCACACGCCTGGGCCATGCCCGGCAGAGCATCTTCCCTGGCGCCCGCAGCCGCGCTCCGCCCATCGCTTCGTAAGCACTTAACACCGTTACTTCACCCCGGCCGACTTTAGACAGACAGCCGCAGGCTGCTGGCCGTGTTGTTTACGACTGATTGATGGAATTTGTCATGTCCAGGTTTTCTGCTGACACCCGTTTGGGATATACCCCCGTGCTCGCCGCCCTGTGCGGTGCGCTCCTGGCACCTCACGCTCAGGCCGACGAGCACGCCGAACATGAGCTGACGCCCACCGTGATCACGGCGATCGCCCCCAGCTCACCGCTGACCGTTATCACCAACCCCAAAGACCCACGCCAGCCGGTGCCCGCCAGCGATGGCGGCGACTACCTCAAGACCATCCCCGGCTTCACCCTGGTGCGCAATGGCGGCACCAATGGTGACCCGGTGCTGCGTGGCATGTTCGGCTCGCGCCTGAACATCCTCACCAACGGCAGCATGATGCTCGGCGCCTGCCCCGGCCGCATGGACGCGCCCACCTCGTACATCTCGCCGGAGACCTACGACAAGCTCACCGTGATCAAAGGCCCGCAAACCGTGCTCTGGGGCCCGGGCGCGTCAGCCGGCACCATCCTGTTCGAGCGCGAGCCGGAGCAGTTCGGTGAGCTGGGCACACGCCTCAACGCCAGTGTGCTGGCCGGTTCCAACGGGCGCTTCGACAAGGTCATCGATGCCGCTGCCGGCGGGCCGCTGGGCTACGTGCGGGTGATCGGCAACCAGGCCCACGCCGATGACTACAAGGACGGCAACAACGACACCGTCGCCTCGCGCTACGACAAATGGAATGGCGATGTGGCGGTCGGCTTCACCCCCGACGCCGACACCCTGCTGGAACTCACCGCTGGCCGTGGCGATGGCGAAGCACGTTACGCCGGGCGCGGCATGGACGGTTCGCAGTTCCTGCGTGAAAGCCTCGGGCTGCGCTTTGAAAAGTCCAACATCGGCGAGGTGCTGGACAAGGTCGAGGCCCAGGTCTACTACAACTACGCCGACCATGTGATGGACAACTACAGCCTGCGCACACCGTCCGGCACCGGCATGATGGCGGGGCCGATGGCGTCCAACGTCGACCGGCGCACCCTCGGCACACGTATCAAGGCCACCTGGCGCTGGGCCGATGTGCAACTGATCAGTGGCCTGGACGCGCAGACCAACGAACACCGCCAGCGCAGCAGCATGGGCATCGACACCTACAAGGACTTGCCGCGGGTCAAGGACGCCAACTTCCATAACTACGGCGTGTTCGGCGAACTGACCTGGTACGCCGCCGACCGTGATCGCCTGATCACCGGTGCGCGCGTGGACCGCGCCTCGGCCAAGGATTTCCGCCAAACCAGCGGCTCGGGGATGATGACCCGCCCCAACCCGACCGCCGACGACACCCGCGCCGACACCCTGCCCTCGGGCTTCGTGCGGTATGAACACGACCTGGCCGATAGCCCCACTACCGTTTATGCAGGCCTGGGCCATTCGGAACGCTTCCCGGATTACTGGGAGCTGTTTTCGCCCAACACCGGCGCGGTCGGCTCGGTGAATGCCTTCGACGGCGTGACGCCGGAGAAAACCACCCAGCTCGACTTCGGCGCGCAATACAAAGCCGACGACCTGGAGGCCTGGGCCTCGGGGTACATTGGCCGGGTGCAGGACTTCATCCTGTTCGACTACAGGCCCGGGATGATGGGCACCACCTCCCAGGCGCGTAACGTCGACGCCCGCATCATGGGCGGCGAATTGGGCGCGGCGTACAAGCTGACGCGCAACTGGAAAGCCGACGCCACCCTCGCCTACGCCTGGGGCAAGAACAGCAGCGACGGCAAGGCGCTGCCACAGATGCCGCCGCTGGATGCACGCCTGGGCCTCACCTACAGCGAAGACGACTGGAGCGCCGGTGCGTTGTGGCGTGTGGTCGCGGCGCAGAACCGCATCGACCAAAACAAGGGCAACGTGGTCGGCAAGGACTACGACAAGAGCGGCGGCTTTGGCGTGTTCTCGCTGAACGCGGCGTACCGCATCAACAAGCACTTCAAGGTCAGCACCGGCGTCGACAACCTGTTCGGCAAGGCCTACGCCGAGCACTTGAACCTGGCCGGCAACGCCGGGTTCGGCTACCCGGCCACCGACCCGCAAGCCATCAAGGAGCCAGGGCGAACGCTCTGGACCAAAGTCGACATGAGCTTCTAAGAGCATCGGGGGCAAGCCCCCTCCCACACTTTTGATTTTGTGAACACCATCAAATGTGGGAGGGGGCTTGCCCCCGATGACGGCCAACCAGACACAAAAAATCCAAAGCCTTGCGGAGCCCCCGATGAGCACTCAAAAAATATCCTTCTACAACCTGGCCTGGCGCTGGCACTTCTACGCCGGCCTCTTCGTCACCCCTTTCATGGTGCTGCTGGCCCTGACCGGCATCATCTACCTGTTCAAACCCCAGCTCGACCCGCTGATGTACGGCGACCTGCTCAAGGTGCAAAGCGCCGAGCACGCCCTCAGCGCCGACGAGCAACTGCAACGCGCCCAGGCGGCCTACCCCAAGGGCGTGATCAGCAAATACCTGCCCCCCGCTGACGCCACCAGCAGCGCGCAATTCGTGATGCATAACAACGGGCGCGACGTGACGGTCTTTGTCGACCCGTATCGCGGCACGCTCCTCGGCGAGCAGGATGCCAAATACAACCTGCAAGCCATCGCCCGCGCCCTGCACGGTGAGCTGATGATCGGCACGGTCGGCGACCGCCTGGTGGAACTCGCTGCCGGTTGGGGCGTGATGCTGGTGGTGTCGGGCCTGTACCTGTGGTGGCCGCGTGGCAAGTCATCCGCCGGTGTTCTGTGGCCGCGCTTCACTGCCCGAGGCCGGGTTTTCTGGCGTGACCTGCATGCGGTCACCGGCTTCTGGGGCGCCTCGCTGTTACTGGTGATGCTGCTCAGCGGCATGACCTGGACCGGCTTCTGGGGTAAGCAGTACGCCGAACTTTGGAATCGCTTCCCGGCGGCGATGTGGAACAACGTGCCGCAGTCCGACCAGCAGGCGCGCAGCCTTAATACAGCCAGTCAACAGACCGTGCCCTGGGCCATGGAGAACACGCCGATGCCGATGTCCGGCGACCACGCCGAGCACATGAACCACGGCGCCCTGCACACCGGTCCAGCCGCGCCCACGGTGCGCCTGCAACAGGTGGTCGACCTGGCCACCGCGCGCCACGTCGAGCCCGGCTACAGCATCACCTTTCCCACCACCGCCGAAGGTGTATTCACCATCGCCGTGTTCGCCAACGACCCTCGCAACGACGCCACCCTGCACGTGGACCAGTACACCGGCAAGGTCCTCGCCGATGTGCGCTGGGAGCACTACAACCTGGTGGCGCGCGCCACCGAGACCGGGGTGATGCTGCACGAAGGCAAGATGTTCGGCTGGGTCAACCAGCTGATCGTGCTGCTGATCTGCCTGATGATCCTGCTGAGCGCGGTCAGCGGCGTGGTGATCTGGTGGAAACGTCGGCCGGTGGGCGGGCTGGGTGTTCCGCCGCTGCGCCACGACCTGCCGAAGTGGAAAACCGCGATGGTGATCATGCTCGGGCTGGCGATCATTTTTCCGCTGGTGGGCGCGTCGCTGATCGTGGTGTGGGTGTTGGATCGCCTGGTGCTGTCGCGGCTGTTCGCACAACGTGAATCTGCCTCAGGTTCGACATGAAATAGGCGAGATGCCCCACATAGAGGCGTTATGTAGTCTTACGCGGGCTTTCGCCCTCGACGCAGGAAGTGTTAACTTATAACACTTACTGCATACCTCAGCTCGCCGCGCCCAGCGGCGAGCACTGCCTCCAAGAAGATTTTCCACCCGATGAACAAGTACCTCGCGTCCGGCCTGTGCCTGCTCGCCCTGCATACCAGCGCCCAGGCCCTGACCCTGCCCGCCAGCCCCGTCACCGCGCCTGCCGTGGACGATGACCACGTCGACCTCAAGACCCCGACCACCGCGGGTTCGCGCCTGAATCTCACGGCCCTGCAAACGCCTGGTAGCGTCGAGAGCCAGACCGGCACGCAGATCCGCGAACGCGGCGACGCCAGTGTGCAGGACGCGATTTCCCGCGCCACCGGCATCAGCCGCACCGGCACGCCGGGCGACGGTGGCACCTCGCTGTCGGCGCGGGGGTTTACCGGCCAGGGCTCGGTGATGCAGCTGTATGACGGCACCCGCATGTACATGGGCATGGGCACCTCGACCTTCCCGGTGGACACCTGGTCGGTGGAGCGCGTTGATGTGCTGCGCGGCCCGGCCTCGGTACTGTATGGCGAAGGCGCCACCGGTGCGGTGATCAACACCGTGCCGAAAAAGCCCTTCGACGGCGAGATCGAAAACCACATACGCCTCGGCTACGGTTCCTACGATCGCCAGCAACAAGCCCTGGACAGCGGCGGCTCGCTGACCGACACCCTGAGCTATCGCCTGAACCTCAATCGCCTGCGCAGCAACGGCTTTATCGACCGTGGCGACTCCAGCAGCGACTTCGTCAGCGGTGCCCTGCGCTGGCAGGCGGCAGACAACCTGAGCTTCACTTTCGCCAGCGACTACGGCGACCAGCGCCCGCAGAACTACTTCGGCACACCGCTGATCAACGGCCAGTTGCACAAGGGCCTGCGCGACAAGAACTACAACGTCAGCAACGACACCCAGCACTACAACGACCAGTGGACGCGCCTGACCAGCGAGTGGCAGATCAACGACAACGTCAGCGCCACCAACGAGCTGTATTACCTGAAAAACCAGCGCCGCTGGCAGAACGCCGAGAACTACAACTTCACCGGCGGCCAACTGACCCGCAGCGGCAACTACGGCATCAAGCACAACCAGGAACAGGTCGGCGACCGCCAGACCTTCACCTTCAAGCACAGCCTGTTCGGCCTCGACAGCCAGACCGTGACCGGCGTGGAGTACAACCGTATCCGCTTCCGCCTGGCCAGTAACTCGCCGTTTACCGACACCTTTGCCAGCGGCCAACCCATCGACGTGAACCACCCCGCGCCGGGCCAGTTCGCCAGTAACGACCCGTTCAAGCCGCTGTTCGCCACCACCACCAAAACCGTTGCCGGCTTTGCGGAAAACCGCCTGCAATTGACCGACCAACTGTCGCTGATCACCGGCCTGCGCCGCGACTACGCGCACATCGACCGCGAAGCACTGCGCACCGGCAGCCAGTCCGACAAGACCCTTACCGGCAATAACTGGAAGGCCGGCCTGGTCTACGCCATCACGCCCGACACCTCGGTCTACGGCCAGTACGCCACCAGCACCGACGGCGTCGGTGGCCTGATTTCCCTGAGCCCTGGCCAGCAGCAATTCGACCTGTCCACCGCCAGGCAGACCGAGATCGGCATCAAGCAGGCCTTCTGGGACCAGCGCGGCGAATGGACGTTGGCGGCGTATCACATCGTCAAAAAGAAACTACTCACCGATGTGCCGGGCAACCCGAGCCTGCAGCAGCAAGTCGGCCAGCAATCCTCCCGTGGCCTGGAAGCCAGCCTCGACCTGCAACTGCCACACGCCTGGCAACTGCAAGCCAACGCGGCCATCGTGCATGCGCAATACGACGACTTCAAACAGGACGTCAACGGCGTGCAAGTCTCCCGCGACGGCAACCGCCCGGTGGACGCACCGCGCCGCACCGCCAACCTGTGGTTGAGCCAGGCGGTGACCGACGACATCCGCGCCGGTGCCGGTGTGCGTTATGTGGATGCACGTTATGCCGACATGGCCAACCAGAACGAGTTGCCGAGCTATACCGTGGTCGATGCCACCGTATCGTGGAAAGCCCTGCGCAACACTACCCTGGGCCTGCAGTTGAACAACCTGTTCGACCGCACCTACGCCGTCAGCCAGTACAACGACGGCCAGCAGTGGATCCTCGGCGAACCGCGGTCCTTCTTCGTGACGGCGGACTACACCTTTTAACTGATACAACACCGGCCAAAAGTGTGGGAGCGGGCTTGCTCGCGAATGCAGTGTGTCAGCCAATGCATCTGTCACTGATCCACCGCATTCGCGAGCAAGCCCGCTCCCACATTTGGACCTGGTTTGACCTGAGAGTATTGATGACTTCGCTAACCCTCACCGACCTCAACTGGTCCCCAACCAGCCACTGCCATCACCGGTTCCAGCTGCGTGACGCCAGCCTGCAGGTCGGTGCGGGAGAGTTCGTCGGCCTGATCGGACCTAACGGCAGTGGCAAGACCAGCCTGTTGCGCTGCGCCTACCGGTTCAGCAAACCGGCGCAGGGCGACGTGTTACTCGACCATCAGAACGTGTGGCAACAGAGTTCGAAGTGGTGCGCGCAACGCATCGCCGTGGTGTTGCAAGAGTTCCCGGATGCCTTCGGCCTGCGCGTCGATGAAGTGGTCGCCATGGGCCGTACGCCGCACAAGGGCCTGTTCGACGGCGACACGCTGCACGACCGGCAGTTGATCCAGCAGGTGCTGGCATCCGTCGGCATGCAAGGCTTCGAGGATCACGCTTTCGCCACCCTCTCCGGCGGCGAAAAACAACGTGTGATCCTGGCCCGTGCCCTGGCCCAGCAACCGCAATTGCTGATCCTCGACGAGCCGACCAATCACCTCGACCCGCGCTACCAGTTGGAGCTGTTGCGCCTGGTCAAGCGCCTGCACATCGGCACCCTGGCGAGCATTCACGACCTCAACCTGGCCGCTGCCTTCTGCGATCGCCTGTACGTGATCAACCACGGGCGCATCGTCGCCAGCGGCACGCCCCATGAGGTGCTGACCCGCGAACTGCTGCGCGATGTATTTGGCGTCGAGGCGTTGATCGATACCCACCCGCTGTCCGGCTACCCCCGAATCACCTGGATAACCCAACCATGATCCTGCGTTCGCTGCTTGCCGTTACCTTGCTGTTCAATGCCGCCGCGGCACTCGCCGCAGCGACCCACTACCCGGTTACCATCAAGAGTTGCAACCGCGACGTGACCTTCCAGGAAGCGCCGAAACATGCGGTGAGCCACGACATCAACATGACCCAGATGATGCTCGCCCTCGGCCTCAAGCCGAGCATGGCCGGTTACAGCGGCGTCACTGGCTGGAAGTCGGTCACGCCGGAAATGGCCGGGTTGCTCGACGGCCTGCCGGAGCTGGCGAGCAAGTACCCGTCGGTGGAAACCCTGCTCAACGCCAACGTGGATTTCTTCTTCGCCGGCTGGGACTACGGCATGCGTGTGGGCGGCGATCTCACGCCGAGCACCCTGCAACCCTTGGGCATCAACGTGTATGAGCTGACCGAATCTTGCGCCTTCGTGATGAAGCGCCCGGCTGCGACCCTGGAAGACACCTATAACGACCTGCGCAACCTGGGCAAGATCTTCGATGTGCAGGACCGCGCCAATGCCTTGATCGCACAGATGCAGGCACAGGTCGCCGCGGTGCGTCAAGACCTGCCCGCCGACAAGCCCCGGGTGTTTCTCTACGACAGCGGTGAAGACCGCGCCATGACCTCCGGCCGCCTGGGCATGCCCCAGGCGCTGATCGACGCGGCGGGCGGGCGCAACATTCTCGATGACATTGAGGCCAGTTGGACCCGCGTCAACTGGGAGACCGTGGTGGAGCGCAACCCGCAGGTAATCGTGATCGTCGACTACAGCGAAGTCACGGCCGAACAGAAAGAGCAATTCCTGCTCAACAACCCGGCGCTGCAAGCGGTGGATGCGATCCGCAACCAGCGCTTTATCGTGATCCCTTACGTGCAGGCCACGCCGGGTATCGACAACGTGTTGGCGGTGGAAACCCTGGCCAAGGGGTTCCACGGCGAATGATCACCCGTCGCTATGGGCTGCTGCTCGCCGCGCTTGGCGCGGTGCTGCTGGTCTCCTGCGTGCTCTCGCTGGGCTTCGGCCCGGCACGTGTGCCGGTGGACGTAGTGTGGCGAATCCTGCTGTACAAGGCGCTCGGCATCGGCGACGTGAGTTGGCCGGCCGGGCAGGAACATATCGTGTGGCTGATCCGCGTGCCGCGCATGCTGCTCGGCGCGTTGGTGGGCGCCGGGCTGGCGTTGATCGGCGCGGTGTTGCAGGCGGTCACGCGCAACCCGCTGGCCGATCCGCACCTGCTCGGCGTCACGTCCGGCGCCACCCTGGGCGCGGTGATCGTGGTGCTGCATGTGGGCGAAGTGATCGGTCTGCTGACCTTGCCCATCGCCGCGTTTATCGGAGCATTGGCGAGCATGCTGGTGGTGTTGGCCGTGGCCAGTCGCAACGGCCGGCTGGAGAGTGATCGCCTGTTGCTGTGCGGTGTGGCGGTGTCGTTTGTGATGATGGCGGCGGCCAATCTGCTGCTGTTCATGGGCGACCACCGCGCCGCCTCGGCGGTGATGTTCTGGATGCTCGGCGGCCTCGGCCTGGCGCGCTGGGAGCTGCTGGCGATTCCCGCGCTGACGGTAGTGCTGGGTCTATTGGTGCTGCTGGGCATGGCACGCCCGTTGAACGCGCTGATGGCCGGCGAGCAGACCGCCGTGACCCTCGGCCTGAACGCCCGCACCGTGCGGCTGAAGGTGTTCCTGGTGGCCTCATTGATGACCGGTGTGCTGGTCTCCATCAGCGGCTCCATCGGCTTTGTCGGGCTGATGGTGCCGCACATTGCCCGACGTCTTGTCGGTGCCGAGCATCGCCACCTGCTGCCGGTGTGCGCGCTGCTGGGCAGCCTGTTCCTGGTGTGGGTCGACGTGGCCGCACGCACCCTCATCGCCCCTGAGGACCTGCCCATCGGCGTGGCCACGGCGGCGATTGGCGGATTGTTCTTCATCGGTTTGATGCGCCGGCGCTGACCGCCTCAGAGCTCGTCCCTGGACGGTCGACCGCCGGGGCTGCCGGGCAGCTTCAGGTCCATGCGCAGCGCGCCGCGCAGGGTCCAGAACTCACCGCTGTGCAGTACCCGCAACCGGCCGGTGCGCGCCAGTTCGGCCACTACGTGTGAGGGGTCCGGGGCGAACGTCGTGTAGCCACCTTCGGCACTCCACTTACCGGTAGTTGCCAGCAGGTTGTACTCGGCCTGGTCGAAGCGCGGCGCATAACCGAGCAAGGCACCGTCCCGGGCCGTGAGGTAAAACCCGTTGATCGCCAGGCCCTGCTGCTTGAGCGAATGAATGTAGTACGCCAGTTCACGAAAGCTCACGAAGTACTCGCCATACAAGCGCTCGACACCCATCTGCGGCTGATCCAGCCCGGCATGGAACAGAAGGTGCGCCGCCCGCACCTGCAAGCCTGCGGGCCACGGCCCCGTCACAAATAATCGCGCAGCCGTCGCCGAGGGGAAACCATTGTCCGGCAGCGCCAGCACCGGTACATGCTTGCCCATCACCCCGCCGCCCTCCAGCAACGCGCTGATCGCCTGTTGCCCCGTGAAACGCCCGGCGCGAGCGTGGACGAACCCCGCCGCGTCATCTTGATGCGCATGGACCGGCCCCAATGCGCGGTAGTTGTCGCCCGCCGGTTCGACCCCACGGGAGCGCCCCGGCTGCCAGTCTACGCCGACGATACCGGTCCCCGGCCAATGCTCGCTGGGCACCAGGATCCGCAGCTCGCCGGCCGCCGCCATGCGCCGGATGAAGTCACGTGGGCTGAGCAGCCGCAGGCGCAGCTTCACATCATCGCCATACCCGATAAACCGTGGGTCGCGCACAACGAACCGCAGCAGTGCCCCATCCGCGCACGACAGGTAAAGAGGCAAGACTGGGCGTTCCTGTGTGGTCGTTACCTGGTACATCGCCTCGATCAGCCGGGACGGCCAAAACAGCCCCTGATAGACGCCGTCGCCTGCCTGTGCGGGCGCGCTCGGCACCACCTCGGACACCTGCGGTGCACACAGATACAGGCCGCCCAAGGCATAGCGATGAGGGTAACCGGCATCGCTGAATACCCGTCGATGCGCCAGGTTGGCGCCGGCGTCAGTGATCGGCAGCGTGGCGATGAAATGCCCGGTGCTGGTCGACTCCAGCACGTAGCCAAACTGCAGTTCGCTCCTCGTGCCAGCAAGTTCATGGGCGTAGCGCACAGCGTCATCGGCCTGGGCGTGCACCGGGCTGCACGCCGGATCTTGGTGCGCCTGCACATAGGCCCCGTCGGCCGACGGCACAGACGCAAAGGGTTGCCAGCCGCGTACCGGGCCTGGGCTGCCCCACAGCGCGCTGCCTTTGACCACGTGCAAGGCGAAGGTCTGGGCAACGCGGTTGACGTACTCGGTGGGCGTCAACTCGCCCTCGCGCAGCATGCGTTCGAGCCGGCCGTTGAGCCAGTCATGGTGATTGCGCGGGCGTGGCACCAGGTCAGCAGTGGTCACCAGCGGCGCTTTTTCCTCGGGACGCGCGTTCAAACGAAGCACCGCGCCATCGGCGGCCAGCCAGTAGTGATGCATACGCGCCCGCTCGGTCAGGAACACCTGCGCCAGCGCACGAGTGGAAAACATAGAGTCGTACACCTGCGACTGCGCGGGCGACAGAATGAACGGCCACTGCTGCGCCGGCCTTGCGTAGTAACTGGCCACCGGCACCGTGCGCGGCGGATGCTCGCCACGGGTGGCCAATTCGTCGGGGAAGATCCATTTCAGGTCGAAGCTGTCATCGGGGACCCGCAAAGGTTCGGTGGCAAAAAACCAACCGTCTTCGCGCCGCAGGACCAGCCCGCCGTAGGGGTGTTCGATGTTCGTCGGCACACGACGACGCACGTACAGCGCGGCATCGTCCATCGACACAAACGCCGGGCTCAGGCGCCGCCGCAGCAACTGCGCGTAGGGCGTCCACAGCCCCGTGACCGTGCCTTCGCGGTCCCAGCAGGGGCTGGCCTGGACGACCTCCAGGCGACCGGAAATCGCAACATTGCGCACAAACTGCAACAGCGTCAGGGTGCCGACATTGAGCTTGGCGCGCACCGTCGCCGCGCTGTCCCCGATGCTGTTGGTTTCGAACAGGCCTTGGGTGGACGGCGACTGATAACGCAGCAGCGCACCGTCCGGCACCGCGATGTACACCGGCGCACCGAGGGGCGACAACAACGCATTGACGCGAGCCTGAAACAGCGCCTCGCTCAAGTCTTCCGGTTCGATGAAAAACCGTTGCAGCCAGCCACGGGTGCCGTTGCCGACCCAGGGTTTGCTGTAGTACAGGCTGTGACAGTCGAAGCCCTCGGGCAGTGCGCCGCCGTACAACCGGGTGAAGGACAGCAGCGCCGACTGCCGCGTCACCGGGACCAGCTCACTGGCGACGTACTCTTCGCGCTGGCGATGCTTGAGGACGAACGCAAAATAACGGCTGACATGATCGTCACCGTAGTAATGGGCGGCGTGTCGGTGCCGTTCGCGCGCGGCCGCATCGGCGCTTTCGAAGATCGGCCCGTGGCTGACGGTCGCGGGGCGCTGGAACGTCAGCGCCCGCACCCAGGGGCCCCAGTCCACCTCGACGAAACCGGCCGGCCCCCACAACGCATTGCCGAGCACGATACGCAGCGTGCCCGCTTCGGCCAGGGTACGCACGACATCGGCAGGCTTGATCTTGCCCTCGTCCAGGCGCTGGTTGATTGCACTGCGCATGCCCGCCGTCTCGCTGGACCATTGCTTGCGCCACGCCAGGGTGGTGTTCGAAGGGGCGAGGGCCAGCAGGCAGTCCTCGGTGCCCGACAGGTAGCCGACTTGTCCTGTTGCCAACAGATCGGCAACGTCGTCTGCGAGGAACATCTGCGCATACAGCTCGGCTTCCTGGCGGGTCCACTTGCGCTCGATCGCCTGGGCCGGGTCGGTCAGCGACAGCGCCGTGCGCGAAGCGTAGCGCCCATGCAAATGGTGGTCGGGATGCAGAATGATCGGCTGTTTCTGCCGGTCCAGCGGGTAACCACCGGCGAAGGCAAATGGGCGTGGCCCGGCCGGCAGCGGCTCGGTCACCACGAAGCGCCCATCGCCGCGCTTGAGGATCAGCCCGCCGAGCACCTGCTCACGGCGTCGACCGATGCGCCGGTGGGCATGGAGCGCCGCATCGTCGGCGGTGAGAAATGCCGCGCTCAATGCCGGCAAGACAACCTGCGAATAAGGCGTCCACGTGTCGTCCACTACACCGCTGCGGTCCCACAACGCGCTGGTTTTCTCCACCGTCAACTCACCGGCCCTGGCCACTTGCCGGACAAAATCGCGCGTCAGCAACACGCCCGAGTGCAGTTCGGACTGGAGCTCATCGGTATCTACCGTGCCGTCGGCGGCCTGGGTGAACAACCGGGATTCGGCGGCCGAGCCGGAGAAGCGATAACGCAGGATTGCTTCATCGCGCATACGGATGTACAGCGACACTCCGAGGGTGGGCTGCGCACCACGGCTGTAGTGACGAAATTGCGCGATGCGCTGCGCCAACTCCAGGGGGCTGACGAAGTGCTTGAACAGCCAGGTTTCCTGATCAGGGTACAGGCCCGGCAGGGGTCGGGAATGAAAGTAGATGCCGTGCAGGTGGCAACCTGCGGGCAGTAAAGGCAGTTGCCCGCCGACAGAGGACTCCCGTTCTGGCTCCCCAGCCAGGTAATGCTCGTGGCCATCACGCTGCAGGATCAATACGTGCTGCCTGGCGGTTGGCCTGCGCTGGATGCGCGACCACGCATGGGAGAGCGCTTGCTGCTTGTCCATGAAGACCGGGCTGCAAGGCAACGCCAGCGCTGGAGCCTTGAAGGGTTTGCGTGGTTGCCAATCAGCGGGCACCGCGCCTACCGAATCGCCCCAGGCGGGAATAGACGCCAGGAAGGTCAAGCGCCCGAGCGACGCCAGCTTCTGGTAATACCCCGAGAGGGTGCCACTGTGGGCATGGGGCGAATCAAAGCCGCCGCGGTTGCGTAGCCAACGGGCGTAGTCCGCGCCGGCGGTGGAATCATCGGGTTCGAACTTAAGCAGCGTGCCATCGGGACCGGACAGGTAGACGGCCTTGAATTGATGGCGGTCCTGGAAAATGATGATGATGTCCGGCTCGGAATAAAACCCCTGGAACGCGGTGACTTCATCCGCCGTCCACGAGGGGTTTTCTCGCTTGACCCAATCGGTCATGTTCGTGTGTGCATGCCAGCCACCGACAATTCGAAATCCTTCAGGGTCCATAAAGTCCTGGCTGACCGGATCGACATCCAGCAGCAGGTTCCAGTTGAACACCGTGGGCCGGTCGGGAATCGGTTCATTGGCCAGATACAGGCCGTCGGACAAGCGTTGCAGCAGCACGCTGGCATGTTCCAGCTTCAACCGTGGGGCGATGCGTTCATGAAGGTAGCGCACCAGATCGTCGGTGCTGATGAACGCCGGGGTCAGCCTGCCCAGTTTGGCGTGGCCTCGTGCAAGTGCAGCGCGTTGCGGGCGCGTGGGTTGGTCGTCCATGTGAACAGCTCCTGGCAGAATCGAAGTGCCCACCATCCTCCCGCGCCCCATTCGCCGGGCGCTAAATAGTTAAGCGGCGCCGCGCACCAAAACAATGCCCACCCCGCACCACCCAGCTGCTGCGGCGCCGTTTCAGTGCGGCCTGCAGGCCGCGCCCGCCCGGATACAGGCCTGGACAGCGCTTGCGTCAAAGCGGGCACAGCCTTTGCAATCGCCCTTGCATCTGTCCAACAACAACACTTGGGTACACGGAGATCGCACCATGAAGCGTCGCAGCTTGATCAAGGCTTTCACACTGTCGGCATCCATTGCCGCCATGGGCATGAGCTGGACCCTCCAGGCCGCCGAGACCATCAAGGTCGGCATCCTGCACTCGCTGTCCGGGACCATGGCCATTTCCGAAACGTCCCTCAAGGACATGGCGCTGATGACCATCGACGAGATCAACGCCAAGGGCGGCGTGAACGGCAAGATGCTCGAACCGGTGGTGGTCGACCCGGCGTCCAACTGGCCGCTGTTCGCCGAGAAAGGCCGTCAGTTGCTGACCCAGGACAAGGTCGCCGTGGTGTTCGGCTGCTGGACCTCGGTGTCGCGCAAATCGGTGTTGCCGGTGTTCGAGGAACTCAATGGCCTGCTGTTCTACCCGGTGCAATATGAAGGCGAAGAAATGTCGCCGAACGTGTTCTACACCGGTGCGGCGCCCAACCAGCAGGCGATCCCGGCGGTGGAGTACCTGATGAGCGAAGAAGGCGGCGCAGCCAAGCGCTTCTTCCTGCTCGGCACCGACTACGTGTACCCGCGCACCACCAACAAGATCCTGCGCTCGTTCCTGCATTCCAAGGGCGTCGCGGATAAAGACATCGAAGAGGTCTACACGCCGTTCGGGCACAGCGACTACCAGACCATCGTTGCCAACATCAAGAAGTTCTCCGCCGGCGGCAAAACCGCGGTGATCTCCACCGTGAACGGCGACTCCAACGTGCCGTTCTACAAAGAGCTGGCCAACCAGGGCTTGAAGGCTACCGATGTACCGGTGGTGGCGTTCTCCGTGGGCGAAGAAGAATTGCGCGGCATCGACACCAAGCCACTGGTGGGCAACCTCGCGGCCTGGAACTACTTCCAGTCGGTGGAGAACCCGGTCAACCAGAAATTCGTCGCCGACTGGAAAGCCTACGCCAAGCAACACAACCTGCCGGGCGCGGACAAAGCCGTGACCAACGACCCGATGGAAGCCACCTACGTGGGCATCCACATGTGGGCGCAGGCGGCCGAGAAAGCCAAGTCCACCGATGTCGACAAAGTACGCGAAGCCCTGGCCGGCCAGACCTTCGCCGCGCCGTCGGGCTTCACTCTGACCATGGACAAGACCAACCACCACCTGCACAAGCCGGTGATGATCGGCGAGATCCAGGCCGATGGGCAGTTCTCGGTGGTGTGGCAGACCCAGGAACCGATCCGCGCACAACCGTGGAGCCCGTACATTCCTGGCAATGACAAGAAGCCGGACTATGCGGTGAAAAGTAACTAAGCCCCAAGCGCAGATAAACATGTGGGAGGGGACTTGCCCCCGATAGCTGAGTGTCAGGCTCTGCATGGGCTGACTGACCCACCGCCATCGGGGGCAAGCCCCCTCCCACATCAAGCTTGTCCGCGCGTGATCAGGACATTTTTTTATGCCCACTGCCCTCTACCGCTGTTTACTGGCTTTGCTGCTGTTGCTGCCTTTGGCCGCACACGCCAGCGACGCCGAAGACTTCCTGTCCGCCAACCCCACCCAACAAGCCAAGCTGCTCCAGGACTGGGCCGCCCAGCCCGACCCGGCGCGCATTGAGTTGGTGGACGCCCTGCAACAAGGTCAACTCACCGTCAACGGTGAGACCAAAACCGTACGCCTGAACAACCGCCTGCGCGGCCTGATCGATAACGTGCAGGCCAGCCAGCAACTGCTCGCCGCCGACCCCAAGGTGCGTCTGGCCGCTGCGCAGACCTTGCAGAAAAGCGCACAACCCGCGCAGTTGAAATTCCTCGACCAGCAGGTCGCCACGGAAACCAATGAGCAGGTCCACAGCGCCCTCAGCCTGGCCCTGGCCAACCTGCAACTGGTCGACACCGACCCGGCCATTCGCCTGAATGCCGTGCGCCTGCTGGGCAATACCGGCGACCCGCTGGCCCGTACGCGCCTGGAAGCCCTGCTTGCGCCGGGTGTCGAAAGCGATGTCGCCGTGCACACCGCCGCCGAAACCAGCCTGGCCCAGGTCAAGCGCAAATTGATGATCGGCGAGCTGCTCGGGCAAGCCTTCAGCGGTATGTCCCTGGGTTCGATCCTGCTGCTCGCGGCCCTGGGCCTGGCGATCACCTTCGGCCTGCTCGGCGTGATCAACATGGCCCACGGCGAGATGCTGATGCTCGGTGCCTACTCCACCTACGTGGTGCAACTGCTGATGCAACGCTACGTACCGGCGGCCATCGAGTTCTACCCGCTGGTCGCGCTGCCGGTGGCGTTTTTCGTCACCGCCGCCATCGGCATGGCACTGGAGCGCACGGTGATCCGTCACCTCTACGGCCGCCCCCTGGAAACCCTGCTGGCCACCTGGGGCATCAGCCTGATGCTGATCCAACTGGTGCGCCTGGTGTTCGGCGCGCAGAACGTCGAGGTGTCCAACCCGGCATGGCTGTCCGGCGGGATCCAGGTGCTGCCCAACCTGGTGCTGCCGTACAACCGCATCGTTATCATCGCCTTCGCGCTGTGCGTGGTGCTGCTGACCTGGCTGCTGCTGAACAAGACCCGCCTGGGCCTCAACGTGCGCGCCGTGACCCAGAACCGCAACATGGCCGCCTGCTGCGGTGTACCCACCGGGCGTGTGGACATGCTCGCGTTTGGCCTGGGCTCGGGTATTGCAGGTTTGGGCGGGGTCGCCTTGAGCCAGATCGGCAACGTCGGCCCCGACCTGGGCCAGAGCTACATCATCGACTCGTTCCTGGTGGTGGTGCTCGGCGGTGTCGGCCAGTTGGCCGGCAGCGTCACGGCGGCGTTCGGCCTGGGCATCGCCAACAAGATTCTCGAACCGCAGATCGGTGCCGTGCTCGGCAAGATCCTGATCCTCGCGCTGATCATTCTGTTTATCCAGAAACGCCCGCAGGGACTCTTCGCACTGAAAGGACGGGTGATCGACTGATGAACCAGCCATTGATGCTCACGGCCACGCAAAAGGCCGGCCCCACGCTGACGATTGCCGTCGGCGTGGCGATCCTCGCGGTACTGCTCGCACTGCCGTTGCTGTCGCTGTTGCCGCCGGACAATCTGTTTCACGTCTCGGCCTACACCTTGACCCTGGTGGGCAAGATCCTCTGCTACGCCATCGTCGCCCTCTCCCTTGACCTGGTGTGGGGCTACGCGGGGATGTTGTCCCTCGGCCACGGCCTGTTCTTTGCGCTGGGCGGTTATGCCATGGGCATGTACCTGATGCGCCAGGCCTCCGGCGATGAGTTACCGGCATTCATGACCTTCCTGTCGTGGACCGAACTGCCGTGGTACTGGGTGGGCACAGAGCATTTCCTCTGGGCCTTGTGCCTGGTGGTGCTCGCACCGGGGTTGCTGGCGCTGGTGTTCGGCTTCTTCGCCTTCCGTTCGCGGATCAAGGGCGTGTACTTCTCGATCATGACCCAGGCCCTGACCTTTGCCGGCATGCTGCTGTTTTTCCGCAACGAGACCGGCTTTGGCGGCAACAACGGCTTCACCAACTTCCGCAGCATCCTCGGGTTTGGCATCACCGAGCCGGGCACGCGGGCGGTGCTGTTTGTCGCCACCGTCGCCTTGCTGGTGGCAAGCCTGTACATCGGTTGGCGCCTGGCGCAGAGCAAGTTCGGCCGGGTGCTGACCGCGCTGCGCGATGCCGAGAACCGCCTGATGTTCTGTGGCTACGACCCGCGTGGTTTCAAGCTGTTCGTGTGGGTGTTGAGCGCGGTGTTGTGTGGTTTGGCCGGGGCGCTGTATGTGCCGCAGGTGGGTATCATCAACCCCAGCGAAATGTCCCCGACCAACTCCATCGAAGCCGCCGTGTGGGTGGCCCTGGGCGGGCGCGGCACGCTGATCGGCCCGTTGCTCGGCGCCGGCGTGGTCAACGGCATGAAGAGCTGGTTCACCGTGGCCTTCCCGGAATACTGGCTGTTCTTTCTCGGGGCGTTGTTCATCCTCGTCACCCTGTACCTGCCCAAGGGCGTTATCGGCCTGTTGAAGAAATGAGGAGCGTCATGCTGGAACCCATTTTCGATGCGGGCAGCGGCCGCGATGCCATCGGCCTTGGCCAGGCGGCCGGCAAGGGCCTGAACACCCGCCACGGCACCATCCTGACCCTGGAAGACATCAGCGTGAGCTTTGATGGCTTCAAGGCCCTCAACGACCTGAACCTGTACATCGGCGTCGGCGAACTGCGCTGCATCATCGGCCCCAACGGCGCGGGCAAGACCACGCTGATGGACGTGATCACCGGCAAGACCCGCCCCAGCCACGGCAGCGCCTGGTTTGGCGAAAACCTCGACCTGACCGGCATGAGCGAAGTGCAGATCGCCCAGGCCGGCATCGGTCGCAAGTTCCAGAAGCCCACGGTGTTCGAGGCCCTGAGCGTGTTCGAGAACCTGGAGCTGGCGCAGAAGACCGACAAATCGGTGTGGGCCAGCCTGCGCGCACGCCTGAGTGGCGAGCAGAAAGACCGCATCGAAGAAGTGCTCGACACCATCCGCCTGACCGCCTCGGCACAGCGCCAGGCCGGGTTGCTGTCCCACGGCCAGAAGCAGTTCCTGGAAATCGGCATGCTGCTGATGCAGGACCCGCAATTGTTGCTGCTGGACGAACCGGTGGCCGGCATGACCGACGCCGAGACCGAGTTCACCGCCGAACTGTTCAAGCGCCTGGCGGGCAAGCATTCGCTGATGGTGGTGGAGCACGACATGGGGTTTGTCGGCTCGATTGCCGACCACGTGACCGTGCTGCACCAGGGCAGCGTGCTGGCCGAAGGGTCGCTGGAGCAGGTGCAGGAAAACGAGCGGGTGATCGAGGTTTACCTCGGTCGCTGAATTCGCTTTTCTGTAGGAGCGAGCTTGCTCGCGAAAAACGTCAACGATAACGCGGGCATCCAGAATGAACGCGACGCCCTCTGGTTTTTTCGCGAGCAAGCTCGCTCCTACAGGGATATGAGGAGGTTTTGAACATGCTGCAAGTCGACAAGCTGCACCAATACTACGGCGGTAGCCACATCCTGCGCGGGCTGTCCTTTGACGTGAAGATCGGCGAAGTCACCTGCCTGCTCGGGCGCAATGGCGTGGGCAAGACCACCTTGCTCAAGTGCCTGATGGGCCTGTTGCCGGCCAAGGAAGGCGCGGTGACCTGGGAAGGCCAGGCCATCACCGCGTTCAAGCCGCACCAGCGGGTGCATGCCGGCATCGCGTACGTGCCCCAGGGCCGGGAAATCTTCGGTCGACTGACCGTGGAAGAAAACCTGCTGATGGGCCTCTCGCGCTTTGGCGCGAAGGAGGCCAAGGAGGTCCCGGCCTTCATCTACGAATTGTTCCCGGTGTTGCTGCAAATGAAACACCGCCGTGGCGGCGACCTGTCCGGCGGCCAGCAACAACAGCTCGCCATCGGCCGGGCCCTGGCCAGCCGCCCGCGCCTGCTGATCCTCGACGAGCCCACCGAAGGCATCCAGCCTTCGGTGATCAAGGAAATCGGCGCGGTGATCCAGAAGCTCGCCGCACGCGGCGACATGGCGATCCTGCTGGTGGAGCAGTTCTACGATTTCGCCGCCGAACTGGCCGACCAGTACCTGGTGATGTCCCGGGGCGAAATCGTGCAACAGGGTCGCGGCGATCAGATGGAAAGCGAGGGTGTGCGTGGCCTCGTCACGATCTGAGTCGAACCTGCTGCGCTTTGCGCAACGCCATCAGAAACCGCGCGGCGACATGCCCCTTGGGTTGCCAGAATCGATCGGGCTCCAACACATGCAGCCGGCCTGAATTGAACAGGATCGTGAGGGCTTCGCTGGTCTTGAGCCGGGGTTTGTCCGATTCGGGGTCGATCCAGCCAGACAGCAACAGGTCGTGCTCGGCGCGCTCGAAACTGGGCGCGTAGACCAACAGGGCGCCCTGCCTGGGGGTGAAGTAGTAACGGGCACCGGCCACCTTGTCCTGCCGCAACAGGTCGACCACAAACCGGAATTCCTTCTGCGAGATAAAGTTTTCGGTGATGGCCTGTTCATGTCGGTCAGTCAGCCGCTCCAGGCTGGCGTCCCACTTGTGCAGTTGCTGCACGCCCATGACGTGATAGCCCGCAGGGTATTTGGGAAGCGGCTGAGTGCGTTCATCCAGGTTCATCACCCCGCCAAACAGGCGCCGATAGGCACTCGTATTCATGCGCAGCCCCACATAAACACTCGGACCACTGTCGTCCACCGGCTCACTGGCGAGATAACTGTTGCCCGCTGCATTTGTCAGCACAGCCCCCATCGCGGCCTTGCCTGGCACCGCCGGTGAGCGGCGCCACATGTAACGCGCGGCATCATCCGGATGAGAGAACAATGGCCCGATGGCGACCCGTGCATCCGGGTCTTCAGCCACGCTGGCACCTTCACTCCAGGTGTGTGACACCCGCCCTTTTCCGGCCCAGATCTCTCCCGGGACCAGCACCTCGAGCTGCCCGGCACGCGCGACCTGGCGTATGTAGTCGCGAGGGTTGAAGTTCCCATTCAACCTGCGGATATAGGCCTGCAACTGCGGCTCACCGTCCCAGTCACTGTCCAGGCGTGAGGCACGGTACTTGAGCAAGGCGCTGTCGGCACACGACACGTACAACGGCAGATAAGGCGCAGCACCGGCGTTTGTTTTCGTACGCACCACCGCCAACGCAGCACGCAACAGGCTCGGCGGGATAAAGGCGTGGTAGACCGGTGATGCGCGCAATTCTTCAGGCTGGCGGGCCGGGGCGCACAGGTAGAGCGCCGCCACCGTACACCCCACCGGCAAACGCCCGCCCAGCACCACCCTGTCGTAGGGGAAGCGTCGGTCTTCACCGTCCACCGGCAGGCTGGCCATCCAGTGACCATTGGCCAACTTGAAGATAAAACCGTAGGTCAGCCGGTCTCGCTCCCCGGCGCTTTCATGGGCGTTGCGCGCGGCGTCATCGATATGACTGAACACCGGCCCCAGGGCCCGGTCGGCCGTGGCATGGATGAACCGATCAGGCGCGGTAAAACCACGCGCAGGCAGCCATCCGCTGCCCAGCACCTGAGCATTGCCCCATAGCGCACTGCCTTGCACCACGGTCATCGAGGCGACCTTGAGCAGCCGATTGACGAACGCCACAGGCGTGAGGCTACCGTCGCGCATCTGTTTTTCGAGCGCGTTGCTCAGCGGATCGTGAGGCGTTTGCTCAGCCGGTGCCAGCGCTTGGCGGAGCGCTTCAAGGTCTTTGGAAAGCGGGCCTTGCTGGGTCGCGTCCGTTGCGCTTTTGCAACTGAAACCGATCACCGAGCCATCCAGCCCGAACAGGTACTCATGGCTCCACAGGTGCTGGCACGTCAGCGCCGTGCCCAGCACATCGGTAGAGAACATCGCTCGATAGACCGCCTCGCCATCCTCGTCCAGCACAAAGGAGGGCAGTACGTCTTGCCGCGAACGATAGCGCGCCACCAGCGTCATGCCCGGGGCCAACCAGTCCGCACGCACCTCTTCGTCCGGCAGGATCCATTTGGGATCGAAGTTCTCTGTCGCGACGGGCAGCGGCTCGGTGGCGACAAACAAACCGTCGACGCGCTTGAGCAGCAAGCCGCCGTAAATGCGGTCGCGGCGATTGCCCAGGCGCTGGTGGGCATAGCGCAGCGCATCCGACTGGTCAAAGAACGCCGGGCTCAACGCCCTGCGGCTGAAGTCGGCATAGGGCAGCCAGTCGGCGCCCAGCCTGCTGCTCTCCTCGTCCCAGCATTCGCTGGCAACAAGCACACCGAGCCAACTCATGCCGATGACTTTTCTAACGAACGCCTGGGCTGATAACTGCCCCCCGCTCAGTTGGGTATGCACGTCTTCAAAGGTCCCGGATGGCTGCTTTACCGGGTCGAACAACGGCGTCGAGACATCCGCCTGATACTCGAGCACGGCGTCGTCCAGGGTTGAAATAAACACAGGCAAGGTCACGCCACTGCCGCTATCGCGCCAACGCCGGGCGGACAGGAACGCGCTGTACAGGTCGGCCGAAGACAGGAAGTGCCGGGCCAGCCAACGCTGCGGACTCTGCAGATGGTCGGGCATCCACAGGCGCGCGTAATACAACCCGTGCAGCTCAAATGCCGGCGGAAAAATGAACGCCCCGTCATCCCGGCTACCAAACAGACTCGCCAGGTTGAACAACGGATTGGCGCCATCCGCAGGGACAACCTGGCTCAGCACGTAGTGGTCTTTATCGGCGTGCTTGAGCAAAAAAGCAAAGCCCGTCTGGGCGGCATGAGCGCGTCGGCGCAACCGCGCGTGGGCGTCTGCGACAGCATCCCTGGCCGTGGAAAATATCGCACCAAACGCCACCTGCTGCGGTTTTTCAAAGGTCGCTGCCGGCGCGTAGGCACGCCAGGTTGGCGAGACATTGCCAGGCAATCCCCACAAAGGGCTGCCGAGCACAATGCGCAAGCCGATGGCCGACAAGTGCCGCACCCTGGCCTGCGGCTCGCGGGGCGCCGAGGAGGTGTCCGGGTTCAATTCATCCAATTGGTCCTTGGCGCCCGTAAGGTCAAAGGCAATCAGGCCGTCATCGTCGCAGGAGAGGTAGCCGGTGGAGACCCAATGGCGATTACCGATAAGGTGGCGCAGATCGGCATCGCTGAACAGTTGCCAATCGACGCTGGCCTCCTCCCGTGACCAGCCGTTGCGCAGCATGCGCGCCTTGTCCAGCCGGGCAACCGACCGACATGACGCGTATTGCCCATAGAGCACGTAGGGCTCGGGGATCAGCAGCACACCGCTGTGGTCCGCCGGAAACACCGTGCCGATGGCAAACCGCTGCGCCTCCCGGCAGGCCACCGGCAGCGTGGCGACAAAACGCTGGTCGGGGGTCTTGAGGATGCAACCGCAGTATTCAGCGTAACGATCGGCACCCACCTGTTCATGGGCAAACCGTGCGGCATCATCGGCCTGCAGAAACGGCGCACTGAACTCCGGCATGCGGTAGCGCGCAAAGGGCCGCCAGGTTGGTTCCACGCGGCCCTGGACGTCCCACAGCTTGCCGGCCACCAACACCGACAGCTCGCCCGCCGCCGCCACCCGCAGTACATACTCCGTAGGCGTCACGGCCCCGGAGCGCAAGCTCGCCTGATGGCCATTATCGTTGACCTCCCCGGTGGGCGTGACGCCATACAGCTGGCTCTCCAACCCCGTTCCGCTGAAGCGGTATCGCAGCTGCGCGCCGTCACGCGTACTCACGTAAAGCGCACGCAGCGTACGGTTCGAACGGGCCTGTGCGATGACAGCCGCCAGGTCCTGGGGCGCGACAAAGCTTTCGTACAACCAGTGTTGAAGGGTTTTCATCCCGATTTCAGGCAGCGACTGATAGCAAATCCCGTGGACCTCATAGCCTTCGGGTATCACTGGATCACCGTTGGCGTCCTGGGTAAAAACCGTCGACGGTGAAAACAGACGGCTACCGATGGGCGCAGGCTGTGTCGAGAAATACGCTTCGGCTCCGGTAGCCTTCAAAATAAACGCGACTTGTCGCAGTTCCGGCTTGAGGCCGAACTGCCCGTGCGCCACTTCAGCTGCCAGTTCCGGGACAGTCACTATCCAGTTGTACGGCGGTTCGACAGGAGACACGGAGACAAACGGCTCAAAGGCATTCCATGTCACAGGCAGCCGGCCACGGGAGTTGCCGAAGACCGCATTGGTCTCGATGACGTGAAACTCACCCAGGCTTGCCATCTTGCTGACGACTTGCAGGGGCGTACCACGGAAACCATCCAAACGGGGCTTGAAGATACCGGTGTCGATAATCGCTGTCAGCGCCGTATGAAACTCGCGCTCTTGTGGGCTGCCGCTGCGCACGTATTTGACCAGCGAACCCGTCGTGCCTGAATAGTAAAGGCAAGGAATGGGCTGCCCATCCGCGGTCAGGCTGGCGACGTAGTTTCGATAGGGAATCGTCAGCGTCAACAGCAAACGCTCATCCAGCGAGCGCCTTACCTCAGCATCCGGCTGGGAAGCCAGCATCCGCTTCAATTCTTCAGGATTGCTGCCCACCGCAACGAAAAAACCGTAATAACGATAATCTGCGGGCAACGCCAGGACGTCGAGAACGCGACCTTTTGACAGCCCCATACTCACCAGTCGGTTGATGTCGGTGATCAGTCCGGTCGCCACAAACCTGCCGTCCGTGCGCTGCAGGATGTAGCCAAAATGGGAGATGTCACGCCGCGACACTTGCTCACTGAGGTATCGGGCAGCGTCATCGGGCCTGAGAAAATCCGGGCTGAAATGGGGTTGCAGCTCTTCAAACCACGGATGTATTTTTCCAGGGTGTTGCCAAATCACCCCCGCCTTAAGGACTGACATCTCGCCCATGCTCGCCAACCGGTCAAAGTAACGGAACACCGTGAGCGCGCCGGTCTCGATCTGCCGCCGTGCGAACGCCCCGCCCTTGCCCAGCAACAATGACTCGGCATCCGTGCCCGAGAGCCTGTAACTGTTCAAGCCTCCATCGGGGAGCCGTTGCAACAGGACCGGCGGGCGCAGGGGGTCGAATAGATTCGGCGCGTCGGCCAACACCTCGACCAGACTTGCCAGGTGCAAGGGTAAAAAGGGGGGCTTGGTTTTATCGACCAGGCGCATCAAGACGCCCTCGATCAGAAAGCCTGGCGGCAGTTGCGTCTGACCGTCGGCGCCAGGCGGGAATAGTGTGTGCGGCGGGCCCCATTCATCCACGGTGCCCTCGCCAGGCACATAGACGTATTCATCGCGGTCTGCCGCCTTGAGCAGATACCCCCAGAACGGCTGGTCAAATGCCTGGTCCGTGAAAGCAATCAGCGCTGACAGTTGTGAGAATGCAAAGACAGCGGAAGAGAACGGTTGCATCCGCTCGCCGCCCTTCAAGGGCGTGTTCTTCAGCCACTCCTTGAGCACCCAGTCCTTGCTGACCCGCCCGCGCACACCGCCCCAGGCAGCGTTGGGCACCAGTACCCACAGTGCGCCGGCCTCGGCCACCTCCGGCACATAGTCCGTGAAAAAGTCGATCTCAGGGTGGATGGCGGGGTCCAGCCGGGTCAGAAACGCCTGCAACTTTGCCTGGGTTCGCACGACAAATTTCAACAAAGTGCCATCTGGCCCCGACAGATAATGCGCAGGTACATGGCCGCTCAAGCGAAAAATGACCTGCATGTCGGGGTACGAAAACAAGCCGCGCAGAATTGAACGCTGCCTGGCCGGGAACATCCTTGAGGGAAAGTCATCATCGGTATCGGGATGGGAGTGGTAAAACCCGGAGCAGGTGTAATCCGCCGGCAAGATCGGCTTGCCATCCTTGATCGGGATCACGCTATCTAGCGCTAGTTGCTTGGTCGCACCCTGCTTGGGCACTGTCGCGAAAAACAGGCCTGCGTGCTTGAGAATCGCACCGCCGTACTCGCGTTCGCGCTGGCTGCCTATTTGGGTATGGGCCCAATACGCCGCATCATCGGCGCTGATAAAGGGTGGGCTGAGGGCAGGCAGTTGCCCATCTGAGACGGGGTTTTGCCGAACACCATCGGGTTGTGGCGTGTCATGGATGTCCATCGTGCAGCACCTTCGGGAAGGGTCGAGGAAGAAACGCCCATCTAACGCTCCCGCCCTTCCTGAAGGGGCCTAACTATATCTGGCCGAGCGCACCACAACAGCGCATTGAATGAATCGCTCAAGACGGCACGGCACCACAACAGTGCACACCTCCACCAGGACCGACCGCTAATCCGTGTTCCACCCCGGCACGTCCTTTGCTACACCTGAGGAAAAGCTGTTCAAAAAAGACCTCAAGCACTCACCATGAACCTGCCCGCCTCCACCGCCCTGTTCACCCCCAGCTGGCATGCCGAGCTGGAACTCGGCTATGCGCGTTTCGGTGACACCACGCGCCCGGTGATGCGTCGCCACCTCGGCCCGCTGCGGGTGCAAAAGCATCTGTACGCCGAAGGCCCCGAGGTGTGCCAGCACATCATCGTGCATCCGCCCGGCGGAATTGCCGGTGGCGACCGCCTGGACATCCGCGCCCATGTCGCCGAAGGCGCCTGGGCCCAACTGACCAGCCCCGGCGCCGCCAAGTGGTATCGCGCCAAGGGCCCAGCGTTCCAGCAACTCGAATTGAAGGTTGAGGCCGGTGCCACGCTGGAGTGGCTGCCCCAGGAAACCATCGTGTTCAGTGCGGCCCAGGCCGAACTCACCACGCGCATCGACCTGCAGGGCGATGCCCGTCTGTTTTACTGGGACGTGGTTGCCCTGGGTCGACCGGCCAGCGGTGAACGCTTCGATCTGGGGCATTTTCAAGCACAGCTGGATATTCGTCGCGACGGCCAGTTGCTCTGGCATGAACGCCAGCGCATTGTGGGTGCCGACGGCTTGCTGGAGTCGCCCATCGGGCTGGATGGCCAGCCGGTGTTCGCGACGTTGCTGCTCACCGGCGATATCGAACCCGAGCTGCTGGAAACCTGCCGCGCCCTGCCCCACGCCGTGCGCGGCGACCTGACCCAATTGCCGGGCTTGCTGGTCGCCCGCTGCCTGGCCAGTGAAGCGCTGCTGGCGCGCGCATGGCTGATCGATTTATGGCGCCTGTTGCGCCCGGCGGTGCTGGGCCGGGAAGCCGTTTCACCACGAATCTGGAGCACCTGAACCATGGACCTGACCCCACGGGAAAAAGACAAACTGCTGATCTTCACCGCAGGCCTGGTGGCCGAGCGCCGACTGGCACGCGGGGTGAAGCTCAATTACCCGGAAACCATCGCCTACATCTCCGCCGCGCTGATGGAAGGCGCCCGTGACGGCCGCACCGTGGCCGACCTGATGCACTACGGCACCACCCTGCTCAGCCGCGAACAGGTGATGGAAGGCATCCCGGAAATGATCCCGGATATCCAGGTGGAAGCCACTTTTCCCGACGGCACCAAACTGGTCACCGTTCACCAACCCATCGCGTGAGGCCTGGTCATGATTCGTGATGCCACCCAAAACGACCTGCCGGCAATCCGCGACATCTACAACGATGCGGTGTTGAACACCACGGCGATCTGGAACGAACAGCCAGTGGACCTGGGCAACCGCCAGGCCTGGTTCAGTGCACGGCATGCCCAGGGTTATCCGATCCTGGTCTCGGTGGAAAACGATGAGGTCACCGGCTACGCCTCGTTCGGCGACTGGCGCCCCTTCGAAGGTTTCCGCTACAGCGTCGAGCACTCGGTGTACGTGCGTAACGACCAGCGCGGCAAAGGCCTCGGCCCACGGTTGATGCAAGCGTTGATCGAACGTGCACGCACCGGCGGCAAACACGTGATGGTCGCCGCCATCGAAAGCGGCAACCAGGCCTCGGTCCGCCTGCATGAGCGCCTGGGCTTTGTCACCACTGGGCAAATGCCACGGGTGGGCATCAAGTTCGGTCGCTGGCTGGACCTGACCTTCATGCAACTGGCCTTGAACCCGGGCGCCGAACCGCCCAAGGAGTGAGATCGATGAACGCCGCGCAGCTGCGTCGAGTCAATGCTGAAAGTTTTGCCCACTACCGCCTGGGCTTGATCGAGCTGTTGCTGGACGCGGTCAAGCATGGCGCTTCGGTCGGCTTCATGGCTGACTTCGATGAGGCCCAGGCGCGGGCTTATCTCGGCACCGTGCAGGCGAGCATCGAAGACGCCAGCCTGCTGCTGTGGGTGGTGGTGCGCGACGAACAGGTGATCGCCAGTGTGCAGTTGGCGCTGTGCCAGAAAGCCAACGGCCTCAACCGCGCCGAAGTGCAAAAGCTGTTGGTACACAGCAATGCACGGCGCCATGGGTTGGGCCAGCAACTGATGCACACCCTGGAACTCGCCGCACGCCAGCACAAGCGCGGCCTGCTGTACCTGGACACCGAAGCCGGCTCCCCGGCCGAAGCCTTCTACCAGTCGCTGCGCTACACCAAGATCGGCGAACTGCCCGACTACTGCCAAAGCCCGGACGGGCGCTACAGCCCGACCGCCATCTACTTCAAGACCCTGGGGCAACCTGCATGATTCCTGGCGAATACCGGATCCAGCCTGGCGACATCGAACTCAACGTCGGCCGGCGCACCGTCACCCTCAGCGTGGCCAACAGTGGCGACCGACCGATCCAGGTGGGCTCGCACTACCATTTTTTCGAGACCAATGACGCGCTGACATTCGATCGTGCGGCGAGCCGTGGCATGCGCCTGAATATTCCGGCGGGCACGGCGGTGCGGTTCGAGCCGGGGCAGAGCCGTGAGGTCGAGTTGGTGGATTTGAGTGGTGGCAGGCGGGTATTCGGCTTTGCAGGTCGGATCATGGGTGATCTTTAGGGCCTTATCGGGGGCAAGCCCCCTCCCACACTTTGACCGCGTTCACACATCAAGGTGGGAGGGGGCTTGCCCCCGATAGCGATCTCACATTCAACACATATCTTCAGGGCAACCACATGAAAATCAGCCGCCAAGCCTACGCCGACATGTATGGCCCCACCGTCGGTGACAAGGTCCGCCTGGCCGACACCGAGCTGTTCATCGAAGTCGAGCAGGACTTCACCGTCTACGGCGAAGAAGTGAAATTCGGTGGCGGCAAAGTCATCCGCGACGGCCAGGGCCAAAGCCAGTTGCTCGCCCATGAAGTGGTCGACACCCTGATCACCAACGCCTTGATCATCGATCACTGGGGCATCGTCAAGGCCGACGTCGGCTTGAAGAACGGCCGCATCCACGCCATCGGCAAGGCTGGCAACCCGGATATCCAGCCCGGCGTGACCATGGCCATCGGCGCCAGCACCGAAGTGATCGCCGGTGAAGGCATGATCCTCACCGCCGGTGGCATCGACACGCACATTCACTTCATTTGCCCGCAGCAAATCGAAGAAGCCCTGAACAGCGGCGTCACCAGCATGATCGGCGGCGGCACGGGACCGGCCACCGGCACCAACGCCACCACCTGCACCTCAGGCCCGTGGCACCTGGCGCGCATGCTGCAAGCCAGCGATTCGTTCCCGATGAACATCGGCTTCACCGGCAAGGGCAACGCCAGTCTGCCGGAACCGTTGATCGAGCAGGTCAAGGCCGGTGCCATCGGCTTGAAGTTGCACGAAGACTGGGGCACCACCCCTGCCAGTATCGACAACTGCCTGAGCGTGGCCGACGAGTACGACGTGCAGGTGGCGATCCACAGTGACACCCTCAACGAATCCGGCTTCGTCGAGGCCACCCTTGCAGCGTTCAAGGGCCGCACCATTCACACCTACCACACCGAAGGCGCTGGTGGCGGTCATGCGCCGGACATCATCAAGGCCTGTGGCTTTGCCAACGTGCTGCCCAGCTCCACCAACCCGACGCGGCCATTCACCCGCAATACCATCGACGAACACCTGGACATGTTGATGGTCTGCCACCACCTGGACCCGAGCATCGCCGAAGACGTGGCGTTCGCCGAAAGCCGCATCCGCCGCGAAACCATCGCCGCCGAAGACATCCTGCACGACCTGGGCGCGTTCTCCATGATCAGCTCCGACAGCCAGGCCATGGGCCGTGTCGGCGAGGTGATCACGCGCACCTGGCAAACCGCCGACAAGATGAAAAAACAACGCGGCGCCCTGCCGGGCGACGGTGCGGGCAACGATAACTTCCGCGTCAAACGCTACATCGCCAAGTACACCATCAACCCGGCGATCACCCACGGCGTCAGCCATATCGTCGGCTCTATCGAGGTCGGCAAATGGGCCGACCTGGTGCTGTGGCGCCCGGCGTTCTTCGGGGTCAAGCCGACGCTGATCCTCAAGGGTGGGGCAATTGCCGCCAGCCTGATGGGCGACGCCAACGCCTCGATCCCCACGCCGCAACCAGTGCACTACCGCCCGATGTTCGCCAGCTTCGGCAGCAGCCTGCATGCCACCAGCCTGACCTTTATCAGCCAGGCCGCGCAAGACGCCGGCGTACCCGAAGCCCTGGGTCTGAAAAAGCAGATTGCCGTGGTCAAGGGCTGTCGGGATGTGCAGAAAACCGACCTGATCCACAACGACTACCTGCCGCACATCGATGTCGATCCACAGACCTACCAGGTCAAGGCCGACGGCGTATTGCTGTGGTGCGAACCGGCGGCTGTACTGCCGATGGCGCAGCGCTATTTCCTGTTCTAGGCCACGAGCGGCACGCCGATACGCGACAACCGCGCACGGTCCAGGGCCTGGCCGGTCAGCTTGGCGACCAGGGCCTTGTCTTGCGTCGCCAGGTTCGCCATTTCAGCCTCGAACCGTGCCGGGTCCGAGGTGGCGTACCGATCGAACGCCGCCTCGGCCTCGGCCTGCAGCGCCTGGAACGGCCCGGGGTCGGACTGCTTGAGGAAGTCCAGCCAAAACGGTTGCTCACCAATCGACTTGCGCAACAGCTCTCCCTCTTCCAGGGCCAGCACCCGCAAGCGCGCCTGCTCGATCATCGCCGGGGTCACGTCCGGCTCCTGGAACATCATCTGCGCCGATTGCCAAGGCAAGTCCAGTTTGTCCTCGGAAGCCAACTCGGTGGCGTAAATCAGGTAGATCTCCACCTCGTCGATGTCCCGCATCACGTTGCCTTGCGCATCACGATGCGTGACGCGCAGCCCCTCGGCATCGTACTCGGGGAATTTGCGCCCCTGAGCCACCAGTTCACTGACCCTGCCGCGGGCGATCCGGCCCAACTCGTCCAAGCGCGACTTGCCGCGCGCCAGCTCCAGCAATTGGCGTTCCACCAGGTCCTCGGCCACCAGTTCGTAGGCTTGGGCCACCAGCACTTCAATGCCCATGGCATTGAACAGTTGCGCGCCGGCATCCACACAGGTGGTGGGCGCCGCGGCCATAATGAACAGCTTGTCACGCAGAGCCCGGTGCGCAGCTGCAGACTCGATCATGGTCCACACTTTGCGCGTCAGGTCGGCTTTGGCGGCGTCCTCCTCAAGGGTGTCTGCGGACTCGGACAGTTTGCGCAACTCGCTAAAAAAAGGCTCGGACCCGTGCTCGTGCTCAAGGCTGTCCCACAGGTGCTGCTTGGCGACCCACTGCTCGTCGCTCAAGCCCGTGCGCCAATGGATGCTGTCAAGCACACCCCTGGGCGGATAGGGTCGATCAGGCTCCAGCCCTACCGATTGCCGATAGCCCCTGATCACGTCCAGGTTCTGTGCGGAGATGTACCGTGGTTCCGCGTTGATCCGCGTACGCGCCACGGTATTCGCCTGGCTTGACCCCGGTTCGACCTGCGGCACGCTGTCCAGCCGATTGGCACTCAGGTCCAGTACAAAAGAACGCGCACGAGGCTGATCGAACAGGCCAGGCGGCCAAGTGCCGAGCCCGGTGTCGCCGAGCAGCAGCATGCTCAAGTCCGGCATGCGGCCGATGTCGGGGGCCAGGTGAAGCGGGTTACTCTCCAGTCCCAGGTAGTTCAGTTGCGTCAGACCTTTCAGGCGATTGACAGCGTCGGCGTCCAGGACGATCTGGTTTTCGGACAAGTCCAACGCAGTCAAACGCAACATCTGCCCGATTGCCTCGGGCAGCACCATCAGCTCGTTGTTCTCCAGGCCGAGACGACGCAGGCGCTTGAAATGACGCAGGAACGGGGTGGGATCGGTCTCGATGCCGGCGCCCGAGAGTTCAACGGCCGAGACGTGATCGAAGTTGACCGTCAGCAGGGGCAGTTCTTCCAATTGGTCGAACAGGTCCTCTCCAGACAGGTCAATGACCTGCCCATGGGAATACCCGCTGATATCCAGGTCCTCGCTTCCGGTGCGACGCCATGCTTCGCGCAAGGCCCTGACGATCCTCAAGCGCGCGCGCCGCTGGTGCAGGAACGCGCCAGAGCGGCGAGCCTCTGCGGACACTTGCCGGACGTGCTCGCGCAGCCAGTTCTGCAACGCGTTGTCGAAGGTTTTGTATTCCAGCTCCAGGGCCTTGAGCTTCGCGTGCGGCTCCACGCCCAACCCATCGACAAACGCGCTCACCTGTTCGCTGGTCAACGTTGGGTAGAGGCTGCGCACGCGCTCCTCGACGATGCGACCCCAGACGGTGTCCTGGCCGTGATTGCTCCATCGATACCCCAGCCGTCCGCCGGGCAGGCGTATCGAGGGGCGGTCGGCAAAGCGGAAGCGACGTTGCTGCATCTTGAGCAACGGCCGCAGTTGATCCCGTGGCAGCGCGCCTTCAACGATCTTTGCCTTCAGTTGTGGACCTTGCTTGATGCTCGGCAAGCCGATGGCCCGACGGTGCGCATCGGTCAGGGCATGTTGCAGGGCCGCATACAGGTCTTCGGTTTCGTGCAGGGTTTCATCACGGATATTGCGCGCCTGATAGCGGCCCTCGCCGACCCGCACCAACACCTTGCGCTCGGAGGCGGTTTCGGCGCCGAAGCTGGCCCGCAACTCCCCTTCCAGCTCGCCGTCGCGCACTTCCAGGCGCAGGTCGTCCTTCCACCCCGGCAGGGACTGAAGTGTGTTGAGCGCCAGGACCTCGGTATCCTTGTCCGCCAGCGCTTCCAGGTATAGCCCTTCATAGGCGTGGGCCAGGCGCATTTGCTGCTGCGCCTGGCGTGCGGCCTCGGCAATGCGCAACGGCACGCGCTGGTCAGTGTTGAGGGTACGCAGTTCCTGCGGCGTAGCACCGACCAATAGCTCCTCGGCCATCAGCGCCGGCACGCGTGGAAACTGACGCGTGATCAATTGGGTGGCGGGCTGCGCAGTGGGCTGCTGCTCGGCGTACAGGCTGCGCATCAACCGGGCGCGCTGGCTCACCGCAAAGTCCTGCAGGCGTTTGCGCAAGGCGCCAATGCGCAGTTCCGGGGTCCTTGGGGTGTAGCCGGGCAGTAACGCGTGAGTTTGTGCTTCGCTCAAAAAGCCGATGATCGCCGCGGGCAACTCCCCCCCCATCAACGCCATGCGGCTGATGCGCAGTGTGTCCCGCGCAGTGGCCTTTGCATTACCGTACTTGGCCGACACGCTGCGCGGTTCGATGTCCGAATAGGCTTCCAGCGCCAGGTGCTCCGGCCATCCGCTCAACTCAGTGACCAGCAAGGCCGGGAAGCTGCACAGGGCACTGGAGAGCTTGCCCTGGCCGATCCCCTCGGCCACCGCCACCGCATCGTGATAGGCCCGGAACTGGCGCACGGTGTCCAGCAGGATCGCCGGCACGGGCTCGCCCTCGGCATGCACTCGACGCAGCCTGTCCTCCTCAACCCCGCTGACCCGACGGATCTGCTCCAGCTCGACGTCGCTGAAGCCATCCATCACCGGCCCCAGGCGCCGCATCAGAATTGCCCCGCACCAGCGCAATGGCTGTTCCAGTTCATGGTTCCAGGCACCGCTGCCATTGGCGGTCAGCCGGGGCTGGTAGACGTCGCTGCGCGTTGGATGCTCCATGTAGTAGCCGTCGGTCTCGGCATCCTGTTGCACGGCATAGCGCTTGCCTTCCAGTTCCAGCACCTGTTTGCCGCCGACCTGGTGGAGCCCGCGCCCATCCGCCACCGAGCCTTGTGGCAACCGCAACGTATGTTCATAGGCCGACAGGTCCGGTTTCCACAGCCGCACCTTGCCGCCAGGCAATGGCACGGCTTTGAGCTGTTCGATAAAGGGCGAGAGGGTGAGATGGCTGACGGTCGCACCGACCGCCAGCAGCGCCAGGTTTTCAATGACATCGGTGATATGCGCCCAGCCGGCTTCACGGTCGCCCTGTGCCCAGTCGATAGCACCGTCCAATACCTCGTACAACAGTTGCCCGGCCGTCACCAATGACATCACCACACCCAGCGGCGGAATCGCCATGCCCAGCAGGTTCACGCCAAACAGGCCGATATTCAGATAGTGCTCCAGGCGTCGCGACCGTCCGGCTTCATCGGCATCGGCGGTGCTCACGGCCTGGGCACGGGCATCGGCGTACAGCCGGCTGCGCAGGTTTTCGTAGCGATGGGGCCACAGGTCCACTTCCTCCCAGAGCCCCTTGATCGAAACCGCATTGACATTGAATTCAGGTGCGCTGATCGGTACGCGCACCTGGGGCTGGGGGTCACCGAAGATCGAGGTAATCCCTGTGATGGCCGGTGGGCTGAAGAGCTCGGTGATGTACTGGCCCCACTCCGAGCGTATCCATTGCAAGGCGAAGGGCTGCGGCGGCGCATCCAGCACCAGCTCGGTGAGCCTGCGAAAGTAGTAGGGCCGCTGCCTGTAGGCGACGAACTGGCTGATGAAACGTTGGTAGTCCGTGGTCGGTGCGCCTTGAGAACGATCAACGTCACTACCCGGCCCAGCCTTGAGCCGGTCGGTCATGGCGTTGCTGAAGGCGTCATAGGAGGCGTAGCGCTTGATCGGGTGGTCGGGGTCGTCCGGGATATAAACGATCACCCATGTGGAGTAGCGGTATTTGACGCAAGGGTCGATCACCAGGCAATCCTGCAGGTGCAGGTTCATCAGGCAGGGCACGCGGTACCACACCTGCTTGTCGCCCAGCATGATCTGCCGCTCGCCGGCCAGCACGCGCATCAACAGGGCATGGTCGCTGTCATCGATATCGCCCTTGAGCAGGGCCAGGCAGGCTGCCGCTTCGAAAGCCGCCCTCTGGTGCTTCAAGTAACGCTCGCGCAGCACGCCTTCGGCGACCGCATCCTGTGGTTGCAGGAAAGACTTGAGATGGGCCTGGTACTTCGCGCCCAGGTCCAGGCCACGGCACAGCTGGGCAAACGTCTCGATCTTCAGCGTCGTGGTGTGCCGCTCGAAGTGACCGCGGGCATCGGGTGTGGTGATGAACCCGGAAGATGCATTGAAAAACCCGGCCTTGGCTTCCCGCGCCTCGAAGTTGTTCAAGGCCGCCTGCAACAACGAAAAGGTCTTGGTCCTGAACCCGCCGGTTGCCACCCCAAAGGCGTCTTCGACCGGATAGTAGAGGCGCAGCCAGGTTTGATTGACGTCCAGTTCGAAACCGGCCTGCCTGAGCGCCGCTTCCAGCAGCGGCTGGGCGAAGGCTGTCACCGACTGCAGCTTCGCCAGGGACTTTTCCAACACGTTGAGCGACGTGCAACGTGCGTCCAGCAACGCCTTGAGTTGGTCTTTGCGCGATTGAGAGGCGGCGGCATACCAATCGGGAATCTGTGCCGGGGTTTGCTTGAGCGCCAGGCGACGCGAGGGCGACGCCTGGCTCAGGCACGGCGCGATTGCCTGTTTGATCAGAGCGTAATGCTGGCCTTGC
Source organism: Pseudomonas azotoformans (assembly GCF_900103345.1). Classification (NCBI taxonomy): domain Bacteria; kingdom Pseudomonadati; phylum Pseudomonadota; class Gammaproteobacteria; order Pseudomonadales; family Pseudomonadaceae; genus Pseudomonas; species Pseudomonas azotoformans. The sequence goes on along the minus strand of NZ_LT629702.1, from coordinate 5,429,503 downwards.
TCAATGGGTGCAGGTGGGGAGGTTGGCTCGGACATGAGGTGACTACCGTGTGATCTGACAATCGCGCAATCCTAGGTCGCACCTGCAGTCTGTCGGCCCTACCTATCTACCGCTGCACACGCCTGAACGCATGATGTGCTGTCGGCTCCCCAATTCATTGCAGGAGCGACCCCATGCCTGAGTCCCCATCCGTTACCGACAGCCGCCACCATGACCTCCTCAAGGACGCCATACCGGCCTGGCTGACCGACGTGCCTTCGTCCTACCGCAGCGCGGTCAAGCACTCGGACGCCGCGCTGCCCGCCTGGTATCAACAGGCCTCGGCGGCACAACGCAAGACACTGGAAGACAGCGTCGTCGCCAGCTTCACCGCGCAAGGCAAGCTGGACAAGGCGATGTCGACGCTGCAAGACATCGACACCTTCGCCAGGCCCCTGCTGGTCAAGGCACTGAACGATCGGTTCAAGGTTCAGTTGGATGTGGACAAGACTTTCCTGAGGCTCAGGAAACCCATCACCGTCAGCATCGCGTCCATCACCGCCGGTTGGTTCGAGGCGTTGAAGCTGCCGCTGCTGCAAGCGGCCCTGCACAACTTCGAAGAAGATGAATGTGAAGCCGGCGCTTTTCACCCTTCTTCGGGGTTCGTGACCAAGGCCACGAGCGGGGATGACTTTGATGCGGTATCCACCACGCTGACGGTGGCGCAGTTCACCGGGCTGTGTCGCTCGCTGGATATCGGGGCGAAGTATCAGGCGTACCTCAAGACGTTTTTACAGTCGCAGGACGCAGTCGCAGAAACTGCTCTTCGTGAAAAATTCACCAGCGCTCACCGCGCCGCGCTGCACACCGCCGCTGAACAGGCCCTGCTGAAAAAAGATATCAGCGAAGCCGACTACCGCATGGTGAACGCGGTGATCGCCGGCGAAACCAGCCCGATGCTGAATGGCCAACGCGTCTGGTTCCGCGACCTGAGCCTGGCCAGGCATCGCCTGACCGGCGTGGTGGTCTTCCTGCTCAGCGGCCAGCTTCACGACACCAGCCAATTGCTGCTGTACATCCCCAACGACCCGCAATCGCCCCTCAAGCGCTATACCCTGGGCCAGCTCAAGCCCCTGTTCAAACAACGCTTCACCGCCCGCGACACGCCCCCGGCCGAAGACGGCAACCCCACCGCCTACCAGCGCTTTTTCAGCCAGTTCGTCAATTACGCCGACCGCGCGGATTACTTCAGCCAGTTCACCCAAGACACCTCGGACACCACGTTGTCCCAGGACCTGGCCCCCTTTACACCGCTGCTCAATCAGATCCGCCAGGGGCTGGACCCGTTTTCCATCTTCAGCAGGGTCAACGATTTGCCAGCGTCACCGCCCCCCAAGCAAGTCCCCAACGAAGACCCGTACCTGCACCCCGTCATCACGCCGCCAGCCCACAGCGGCCTGTTCTGGCGGGAAGATTTCGACCTGTGGGACTACCTCTACGAACAGCACCGCGCCAAAGTCTATGCCGACGCCCGCAGTCACGCCGTGCCCACGGCGGATGTCGATGCCGCCGTGCGCTCGCGCAAACTGGCGACACTGCTCAATATCGGCATGCTGCTGTTGACCGGTGTGTCGATATTCGTGCCGGGGCTGGGCGAAGTCATGATGGCGGTGATGGCCGGCCAGCTCATGTATGAAACCTTCGAGGGTGTGGAGGAATGGACCGAAGGTGATCGCAAGGCGGCCAAGGCGCACCTGATCGACGTGGCGGAGAACCTGGCGTTTCTGGCGGTAATGGCCGGCGTCGGCAAAGGCCTGGGCAAGCTGACCGCCGTGCCGGCCGAGCCGGTGATCGAGGGGTTGCAGCCGGTGACCTCGGCCGATGGCAAGACCCGCCTGTGGAAACCCGACCTGGGGCCTTATGCATCGCCCGTCAAACTGGCGGCGGATGCCCGGCCCGATGCGCATGGTTTGTACACCCAGGACGGGCAGAGGATTCTGCCGCTGGAAGGCCGGACCTATCGCGTGGCCCAGGACCCGGAAGGCACCGAATACCGCATCCAGCACCCGACCCGCGCCGAGGCCTATGCACCGAAACTCACCCACAACGGCGAAGGCGCCTGGCGCCATGAGGGCGAAACCCCGCTGGCCTGGGATGACACCACCTTGCTACGGCGCCTGGGCCTGCCTGCCGAGGCCCTTGATGACGAACAATTGTTCAAGGCCCAAGAAGCCAGCGGGGTGAGTGCCAATGCCTTGCGCGAAGCCCATGCCAACGCCGAGACCGTACCCCTGCTGTTGGCCGACTCGTTGCAGCGTTTCAGGCTCCATCAGCAGGTGACCGCCTTCATCGAACAGCTCAAGAGTGCCGACCCACAGGTCTACCCCCAGGCGGACCTGGGCACACAACTGGACTTGATGAAGCGGCGCGGCCTGCTGTCCAGCTCCCCGACGCTGCGGGTAATCGACCATGAAGGGCGCATCGTTTGGGACGACGAACCCTACCCACCGTCATCGCGCCGGCGCACGGTGCTGCTTACCGAGCAACAGCTGGCACGCGGCGAAGGGTTGCGTGAAGTGCTGAGCACATTGCAAGGCACTGATCCGGAGCTGGTCGACATCCCTGGTTCGCCCGAGGACACGCTTGCCATACGGGCCGGCAAGTTGCGGCGGGAGCTGGGGGATTTTGTCGAAAGATTCAAGGTGGCACAGGTGGAGGAGCGTTATCAGACACTGACGGCCAGCACCGACCTGGACGTGCAACGCCTGAAAGACGCCTACCCGAAACTGCCGACCCCGATCGCCGTGCACTTGCTCACGCAACTGAGCACCGAAGACCTGGTCGCCTTGCGCCGCACCGCACGCCTGCCGGACGCGCTCGCCGAGCAGGCACAATGGGCCGAACAGGAAACCCGCGTAGCCCGCGCCTATGAAAACCTGTACCTGAACACCCCCTACGACCTCGACAGCCAGCGCCTGGCCCTGCGGACCCTGGAAACACTGCCCGGCTGGCGACGCGGAGCACGCGTGGAATTGCGCCAGCACTCCACCCAGGGTCCGCTGCTCGATGCCATCGGCGAACTGGACACCGCACCGAGCAAAACCCTGGTACAACTGGAAAACGGCCAATTCAAAGGGCCTCGCCCCACGGATCTGTACCAGGCCATTCTGGACACGCTGTCCTCCGGTGAGCGCCAAGACTTGCGACTGGCCGACGCCCGGCAGTTGCAGGCCGCCATCCAGGCCAACCCCTTGCCGCGCGAGACACTGCGTGACGTGCTGCTTGAACACCCGGTGCGCAAACCGGCCTACGACGCAACCATGCGTTTGCTGGGTGGCGGTCGCGGCTACGAAAAACTGGTGGCACCGTTTCGCAGCACTGCGCAGCGGGTGCGCAAGCTCTACCCATCGTTCAGCGATGCGCAAGTCGAGGCCTTTATCGAATCACTGGGCAGCGACGTGCGTACCAGGCTGAGGCTGCGGGAAGCCGAGTACAGCAAGCTCGAAACTGACTTGAACGCCTGGGTCAAAGCCAACCCGCCACGCCTGGTGGTGACTGCGTACGACCGAGCCGGCGGTTATAACCGAGTGATCGCGGAAGACATCAAGCGCTGCTGGCGTCGTGAATCGAACAACGCGCTGAAGATCACCAGCGGCATGCCCTTGGACCTGCCCGCACTGACGGCAGACTTCAGCCATGTTGAAAAACTGCAATTGAGTACCCGCCAATGGTCGGGCAACGCGCAAACTTTTCTGAACAACTTCCGCCAAGTCAAAACCTTGAGTCTGGAAAGCTGCGAACTCGCGACGCTCCCTGAAGGGCTCGACGCAATGCCCCATCTGACCCAGTTGAACCTGAACGGGAACAAAATCGTGTTGACCCCACAGAGCGCCGCCCAACTGAGCCGCCTGCACCAACTGGAAACCCTGGAGCTCAACGGCAACCGCCTGGGCATCACCCCAGATGTCAGCGCCATGAGCCGCTTGCAAACACTGGACCTGTCTTATACCGGCATCGATCAATGGCCGACCGGCCTGCAGGACAAACCCAGCCTGCAATTGCTCGACCTGCGCAACAACCGCCTGCGCGAAATACCCGAGGCCAATCTCGAGCCGCAACCCGAACAACTGGAGACCATCGCCAGGATCAACGGGGTGACGCGCCTTGATGGCAACCCGTTTCCCGAAGCCTACAGCCAACGCTTCGACGCCTACTGGAGGCGCCTGAATGAACAACGCCCAGACCTGATCGGCACTGCCAACGTTTTCGACATGCGCAACCCGCGCCTTGAGCGCACCCGAGCGCTGTACCCAAGGCGCAGTATTCTGGAGGCCCGGCAATTCATCTGGGCCCTGGGTGACGCCGCCGACGCCGAACTGTTGCGCCTTGAACAGGAACTCGAGGTGCTCAACGCACAACTCAATACCTGGGCGGCGGCCGGGGGCAATACCAGCAGCCGCACCGGCAGCGGCTACGTGCGCACGCAACAGCGCTTGCTCAATGGCATCGACCTGGATGACCGCTACAAGGCCAAGGAGCGAATCCTCAAGTGCTGGCGCAAGGAAACACCGACACAGCACGCCAACGATGGGACGGCTATCGGCCTGGAACTCGACCTCAGCGGCCTCAACCTGCCGAGCCTGCCCGAACTGGATGCCGATTTCAGCCACGTGGGCTCACTCAAACTGAGCAACATGCGCCTGAGCGCCTGCCCCGAACAGTTCCTGCTGCGCCATAGCGGCGTGCGCTGGCTGGACCTGTCAAACAACCAGTTGCGCGAGTTGCCGATGGCGCTCAATGAGATGAACGGGTTGACCCGCCTGTTCCTGCAGAACAACCAGATCCGATTGACCGCTGAAACCGCGCAAGTGCTGGCCCGGCGCACCACCCTCAGGGCGCTGCTGCTGAAAAGTAACCCACTGGGCATCACGCCGGACTTCAGCGGGTTCACCGATATGCGTACCTTGGGCCTGCAGGACTGCGGGCTTGAAACGTTTCCCACCGGATTGGGCACGCAACCGTTACTGGACACCGTCGCGCTGAGGGATAACCGCATCACCCAACTGCCCGACTCGCTCATCAACCCAACCGACGCGCAACTGGCGCAATCGGTGCAGCTCACCCATAAAATCAGTCTCGACAACAACCCATTGACCGAGCAAACGCGCCAGCAACTGAGGGACTACAGAGCGAGACTTGAGCAGGCAGGCCTGGCCTCGGCCGACCACCCGAACCAACTGGTCACCTCAGCACTCGCCCCGGTGCACACGCCTCTGCCGCCGCGCATTCGGGACCTTGTGATCATCGAGCCGGCGCAGACTCGGCGCTGGACGCAGGGCCTGGTCGAGGACCAGGTCGCCGCCCGGGAAACCCAGTGGCGGCAATTGCGCGAACAGCCTGGCAGTGACGGTTTCTTCGATATGCTCAACGGCTTGAGCGAATCCCGCGGTGGCCATGCCGACCTGCAACAACGGGTGTGGAGGGTGATCGACGCCATCACGCAAAACTCCGTAGAGTCTGCAGCGCTGCGCGAGCAGATGTTCGAATGGGCAGGCCGCGCGACCTGCTGTGATCGCGCCGGGCTGTCGTTCAGCAACGTGGAAATCATGGCCATGGTACACAACGCCAGGGCCCTGGCTGCCGATACGAACCAGGCCGCCGCCCTGATCAAATTGTCCAGGGGCTTGTTCCGCCTTGATGAGGTGGAAAAAACCGCGCTCAACGATATCGCCAGGCGCACCGAGGCGATCAACAGCAACCCAAGGTTGTCGGCACGGGAGAAAGCCGAGCAGATCGCCCTGCTCGAGGAAGTTGAAATCAGGCTCGCCTATCGATTCGGGCTCAAAGACCAAACCAGACTCGATTTGCCGGGACAACCGCAAACGGCGCAGTTCATCGGCCTGGGCCGGGTCAGTGAAGAGGTGTTGAAGGCCACCTGCGACAGCATCCTCAAGCTGAACAATTCGCCGGCCGAACTCCAGGCACTGATCTCCCGGGAGTTCTGGCAGGAGTACTTGACCCAGAAGTACCGCGAGCAATTCGAGGCGCAGAGCCAGCCCTTCCATGAGCGCCTGGCAGCGCTGCATGACCAGCATGTCGAGGGTTCGCTGGGCGACGCTGACTACGCGCAGCAGGCCAAGGACTTGCAGGCCCAGCTTGCCATCCAGGAAGCCCACCTGATTGAAACACTGACCCGCACGGAGCTGCGCGCCAACCCGACCACCTGACCACCCGGCGCCAGGGCTGCCCGCCCTGGCGCCAGCCTTCGGTGGTGTTCTCTATCTACCGCTAGCCGCGCCTGCCGAAGTGATCTGCTGTCTGCTCCACTACCCAAGGAGAGACAGCATGACGGCTTCACCCGCTTCAAAAAGCCTGCACACCCCCTTTCTCGAAAACGCCATTCCCGATTGGCTGACCCAGGCCACTGCGCAGCAACGTGAAGCCCTGAAAACGACGCCCGCGACAACGCCCGATTGGTACCAGCACGCCTCGGCAGCACAACGCAAATCGCTGCAAGACGCCATCACCGCAAGCTTCACTGCGCAAGGCAAACTGGACAAGGCCATGTCCGCGCTGCAAGACATCGACACCTTTGCCCGGCCCCTGTTGACCCAGGCGTTGAACGATCAGTTCAAGGTGCAACTGGACGTCGATAAAACCTTTCTGAGGCTCAGAAAATCCATCACCGTCGGCGTTTTCTCGATCACGGCCGCTTGGTTCGAAGCGCTGAAGCTGCCCCTGCTGCAAGCCGCCCTGCACAACTTCGAAGAGGCTGAATGTGAGGCCAACGCCTTTCACCCTTCGTCGGGGTTCGTGGTCAAGACCGGAGATGAATTCGACGCAGTGTCTACATCACTGACCGTGGAGCAATTCACCGGTCTGTGCCGCTCGCTGGACATCGGCGCGAAGTACCAGGCCTACCTCAAGGGCTACCTGGAGCCCAAAGACGCGGTCACGCAGGCCGTATTGCGCGACAAATTCATCACCGCCCACAAGACCGCCCTGCGCGTTGCAGCTGAACAGGCATTGCTGAAGAAAGACATCACCGACGCTGACTACCGCATGGTGCTCTCGGTGGTCGGCGGCGAAACCGAACCCATGCTGAACGGCCAACGCATCTGGTTTCGCGACTTGAGTTTGATGAAGCACCGTCTCACGGGCGTGGTGGTATTTCTGGTCAGCGGAGAGCTCCACAACGCGAGCGAGTTGCTGCTGTACATCCCTGATGATCCGCAATCGCCCCTCAAACGCTACACCTTGCGCCAGCTCAAGCCACTGTTCAAAGAGCGCTTCACCGCCCGCGACACGCCCCCGGCCACCGCCGGCAGCCCCAGCGCCTACCAGCGTTTTTTCAGCCAGTTCGTCGATTACGCCGACCGTGCGGACTACTTCAGCCAGTTCACCCAGGACACGCCGGATACCACCGTCACCCAGGACCTCGCCCCCTATGCGCCGTTGCTGGACCAGATACGCCAAGGGTTCGACCCGTTTTCCCAATTCACCCGAATAAACAACCCGCCGCCCCCCAGCCCGATCAAGCAGGTGGCCAACGACGACCCCTATCTGAACCCCACCGTCATCGCACCGGTTCACAGCGGTATCTTCTGGATCGATAACTTCGACCTGTGGACCTACCTCTACGAGCAACACCGCGCCAAAGTCTATGCCGACGCCCGCAGCCACGCCGTGCCGACCGCGCAGGTGGATGCCACCGTGCGCTCGCGCAAACTGGCAGCGCTACTCAACATCGGCATGCTGCTGTTGACCGGGGTGTCGATATTCGTACCGGTGCTGGGTGAAGTCATGATCGCCGTGATGGCCGGCCAGCTCCTGTACGAAACCTTCGAAGGCGTAAAGGAGTGGTCCGAAGGTGATCGCAAAGCGGCCAAGGCTCACCTGATTGATGTGGCGGAGAACCTGGTGTTGCTTGCTGCTCAAGTGGGGGTAGGAAGAGGCCTGGCCAAATTGACGGCGGTACCGGCTGAACCGGTGATCGAGGGGTTGCAGTCGGTCACCTTGCCCAACGGAGAAACCCGCCTGTGGAGGCCCGACCTGAACGCCTATGCAAGCGACGTTGCCCTGGCGCCCGAGGCCAGCCCCGATCCCCAGGGACGTTATGCGGTCAACGGCAAAACCTATATCCGCCAGGACGGTAAGCACTACGAAATAAGCCAAGGAACAACGCCCGGCGAGTGGCGCATCCAGCATCCCAGCGATCCGGATGCCTATCAGCCGCTGCTGCGGCACAACGGCCAAGGCGCCTGGCGGCACACCCTGGAACGCCCACTGGCCTGGGACCGGCTGACCCTGCTGCGCCGGCTGGGCCACGCGACCGAGCAATACTCCGACGAGCAACTGTTGAAGATCGCCGACGTCAGCGGCGTCAGCGACAACACCCTGCGCAAGGCCCACCTGGACAACCAGCCGCCACCGCCCGAATTGACGGATGCCATGCGCCTGTTTGAAGCCGACAAAGGTGTCGAAGACGTGATCAGCCAGGTGCAGACCGGCACGGCGGTGGACGAACGTTATCTGTACATCCTGCCGCTGGTCACTGAGTTGCCCCGCTGGCCGACGGGTCGGGTGCTGGAGGTCTTTGACGGTCCGGGCCTGCGGGGGAAATCCATTCAGTACGGCGCCGAGCGCTTGTATGCCGGCGTGCGCGCCAGGGCGCCCATCCGTATGAGCCGCGCGGATGTACTGGGCAGCGGGCTGCCGGGGCGTATCCTGGCGGTGCTGGACGAGGACGAGATCACCGGCCTGCTCGGTGGCGAGGCGGCACGGGTGCGGGAGGCCAGGCCAGTGGAGTTCAGAAAACAGATCGCCGACTTTGCGCAGACCCGTCGAGCAGCGATTTTCGAAAGTCTCTATGAAGGCCCCAAACCCACTGACCTGCGCATCACGCAATTGCAAAAAGCCTGTCCGGGGCTGAGCAAGCCAGCAGCGCAAGACATCCTGGCCCACGCCAGTGCCGAAGCCCTCGACCGCCTGGAGAGCACCGGCAAAGTGCCGCTGGCCTTGCTCGAAGAAGGCCGCTGGTATGCACGACAAGGGCGTCAGGCCCGCGCCTATGCCGGGCTGCACACGGATCACATCGCGACCACCGACAGCAAACGCCTGGCCCTGCACGCATTGCAGAAACTGCCGGGCTGGTCGGACGCGGTGCGCCTGGAAATCCGCGATGAACACGTAGGTGGCCGACTGATCGAGGCCATCGGCAACCAGGACGCGATGCAGCGCAAATTCCTGGTCAAGAAAGGCCCGGTCTACCAGGCGTTCGACGAGCGCGGCGAGGCCCTCAACAGCCTGCCCAGGTATGGCGACAACTTTTACGCGTCGGTGCTGCATGCCCTGCCCGACGAAGCGCGCCAGGCGTTGGGTGTTCCCCATGTCGGCCAGCAGGCCGAGTTGCAGCGCAGCATCATCCGCAGTGCGGTCGAGCACCGTCACCTGGCGCCACAGTGGCTGGGCCTGCCCCGTGGTGAGGTGACGCGGTTCAAGCCGCCTGCGCGCATCCGCGTGAATCAGGCCGGTTACTACGCCAGTGGCCGTGGCGCCGGCATGGACCCGTCGCTGGTCACGCGCGTGCAGGACCTGTACCCCGACCTGAGCGACGAGCAGGCCAACGGCTTTATCCTCCAGCAACGCCGCGCCGGGCAAACCGACGCGCAGATCTACGGGCTGTTGCAGGCACGCGGGCGTGAATGGGAAACCCTGGAAAACACACTGGCGCAGTGGGTTGCAACGCAGCCGCCCACCTCACTGGAAGCCATGCTGCGCAATACCACAGCCGAAAACCTCAGGGCCAGTTGGCGCAATGCGCCCCTCGCCAGTGACGTGCAGACAGCCGCTAGACTTGAACTCACCACCGACGCCCCGTTGCCACCGTTGACGGCGGATTTTTCCCATGTGCGCGTGCTGGTCACCCACGGCCAACCGCTGGAGCAATTGCCTGGCTTGTTCCCCAGCGTGGAAAGCCTGCATATCTTCGTCACCGGCCCGCGGAGCATCAACCAGCTCGAGACATTGACACACTGGCCAAGACTGACGAGGTTGCAGCTCTTTTCACCGCTCTCGGCCGAAGACATCAACACCCTGGGCACGCTCAGCCAGTTGGAAGAGCTGAGCATTGCCAACAACAACGTGTTTGCGCCGACTCACCAACCCCGGCTGGATGTCAGCCGCCTGACGCGGCTACGCCAGTTGGAAATAGTCGGCTCCCAGGTGACCGATTGGCCGGTTGGCGTGCAGGACCTGCCCCAGCTCGAGCGCCTGAACCTGAGCGGCACCGGTATCCAGAGTATTCCGACCGAACTGCTGGAAGGTCACCAGCGCCTGCTGTCCGGCCTCTCGCTGGACTGGTCGAGAATGTCGCGCGACAGCTTCAGAGCGCTCTATACCCGGCTGAACAACCAACCCGATCACTTGATCGACCTAGAGGAAATGGTGCGGATTTACTGTGTCGGGGAACTGGCACGCCTCACGGAGCCCGCTCGGGACTCGCAGGTGTTGATCAACAGCTTTGCCGAACGCTGGGTCGGTCACCGCGCCCGCTTTGACGCGATTGAGGCGCTGAGCGAACAGTACAGTGAAATCGACCGGCGGCTGAACGAGTGGCTGCGTCCTCCCCACGCGGTGGAACACGCAAACCAACGATGGATGGGCGGTTACTTGCGGGTCCAATGGAGTCGCGGGCTGCTCAACCTCTACGCGGCGGCTGACCCACTGCGCGCGCGGCCAAGCTCATTTCTGGAAGTGGATCTACGCGGTTTCAGCCCCTCAAGCCTGCCCGAATTGCCGGCCAACAGCTTCCCCCACACCCTAGCCTTGCGCCTGATGAACCTGCGTGTGCCCATGGAGCAGGTCAGTCGTTTCGTCCGGGCATTCACCCAGGCACGCACTGTCGAACTGAACTATTGCGAGCTGGCCGCCGCCCCCTCCGAGCTCCAGGACTTCGTCGCACTGGAACATCTCTCGCTGCAAGGCAACCCCCTCACGCGCCTTGAGATCGATCACATGCCACGACTCAGGACGCTGAACCTGCGAGAAACGAACCTGCAGCAAGTGCCGACCGGTCTCGAGGACTTGGCGCAACTGACCTCGCTGAACCTGCGCAATACCCGCATCACCGTGTTGCCCGAGGCAATCCTGACCAGAGACGAGCTGCTGCTCAGTACCAACGTCGTCGGTACGCCGTTGAGCCAGGTTTCCGAAGGCGCGCTGGCTGTGGCCCGACAGCGGGTTGAAACCGCCCGGGGCCTGCCCGCCGGAGCCCTGGAGCGTTTTGCCTATGAAGAACCACCCACCAACGTATTCCCCGAGGCCGAAAGCGGAGCCTCATTGGCCCGCCACCTGCTCGACCTGCCCACCGCGGACCCCGGCCTGCCCCTGCCGCAACGCCTGCAACGTTTGCAGCACGGCATGGATGAGCAGACGTTACAGCAATGGCTGACACGCCTGCGCGCAGGCGGCGCCAGTGACACGCACTTGCACGCTCTGATCGACGTCTGGAATGAGGCCCTGCACACCCTGATACGCCAGCTCAATGGCTGGCTGTACACGCGAGGCTCGCCAGCCACCGACTGGTCCGTGGCCAGTCGCCGCAACCAGGCCGCGCAACGCATCGTCACGTGCTGGCGCCAGGGGCTGGCGTCGGACCCGGCGGGCCAGACCCTGAGTTTCAACGGCTTGCAACTGGACAACCTGCCGGTGGTAACGGCGGACTTTTCCCATGTGCATCACCTGGACCTGAGCGGCCTCCTGTTCGCCGAACAAGGCTCCAACGGTTTCCTCGCAGGCTTTTCCAACCTGCGCACATTGCGCCTGACCGGCAACGAGTTGCAGGGCTTGCCCAGGGCACTCGCAGAATTACCTGAGTTGCGGGAGCTGGATCTGTCATCCAACCGATTCGACGATGAGTTGGCCATCGGCCTGGATGACTGGCCACACCTGCAACAGCTGAACCTGAGCGACAACCTGATGGAGTTTTTCAGTCTCGAGCCTGGCTCGCCCCTCGAGGTGTTGAACCTGAGCGGTAACCGCCTCACGGATTGGCCGGCAGGCACATTGGAAGCCGGTCATCTGCGCACGCTCAACCTGAGCGCCAATGACATCAGTGCAATCCCGACCGAAGCACTGGATGGCAGCCACGATGCCTTGATGGAGGGCACCGATATCTCCGACAACCCCCTGTCCCACGACAGCCTGACAGCGCTTATCGAGTATCTGGACCGCACGGGGCGTGACTCGGCGCTGGGCCTGTCACGCCGGGACATCCAGACAATGCTGGACGATGGGCTCCCGTCATCACCAGAGCCCGATGAAATCTTCCCTGAACAACCCGACGAAGAGCTCCCGGCGCAACCCGCCCTACCTGAACAACCGGTGCCCTGGATAGACGACCTGCCCCTTCCTGAACAAGGCAGGCTGCGGGAGATCTGGACCCAACTGCAGGCCGAACCGGATCACCAGGCGTTTTTTCACCTGCTCGAACGGTTGCAGGACACCACGGAGTTCGGCGCGGCTCGCGCCGACCTGTCGCAGCGGGTACGCAACGTGCTGGAAGCGGCCGCCGATAACTCCGAACTGCGCCAGGCGTTGTTCGCCATGTCCCATACGCACGGCACCTGCGTCGATGGCCGCATCCTGACCTTCAGCGGGCTGGAAGTCAGGGTCTACGAGCACAACGCGTTGCTCAACGTCGATGCGGCGCGGCTGGATCTGAGAGGTGCGGCCCTGTTGAACCTGTCCCGGCAGTTGTTCCGGCTGGGCAGAGCCGAAGTCGAGGCCGACAGGGCGCTGGTCCCACACTCGGACGTGGCGGAAGTGCGCTTGTCGTACCGCATCGGCCTGGCCAGGGGGTGGCCGGACCAGCTGGAGCTACCTGGGCAACCCCGCCACATGCGGTTCAGCCGGCCAATCACAGGCACTGAACTGGCCGACGCGCGCCGCAATATTCTCGACGCAGAACGCAGTGAGGTGTTTTACGAGGACCTGATCAGCCGGGACTACTGGGTGGACTACCTCAAGCAGCGGTATGCCGACGAGTTCGCCACCCTCAAGCGCAATGCCGACGCACGGCAGAACGCCCTGGAAGATGCACACCAAGACTTTGATGACGCCTACCTCGAGGCCTTGAACCGACTGGAAATCGAGCAGGCCACCGAACGTAACCTCAAGCTGCTGGAGCTGTCACGCCGGGAGGTGGCCGAGCTGACACCGCACGGCGGCGATCACCAGCAACCCGGCGCCTCCCGCCCGCAGTAACGGGCGCCCAGGCGTTCACTCCCTCAGAAGTTTTCGCGGGGATTGAACGCCGCCTTTTGCGCCAGCTCCTGCCACAGGGCCTTGACCTCATCGCTGCTGTCCTTGGGCATGACTGCCTTGAGCTGCACGAACAGGAAGCCGCGCTGCCCGGCCTTGTTCAGCAGGCCATGGCCCTTGGCGCGCATGCGTTGGCCGTTCTGGCTGCCGGCAGGCACCTTGAGGTTGATCTTGCCGGTCAGCGTCGGCACCTGTACTTCAGCACCCAGCGCCAGTTCCCACGGCGCCAGGGGCAGGTTGATGATCAGGTTTTCGCCATCCACTTCGAATTTTGGATGCGGCGCGAACTTGATGATCAGGTACAGATCGCCATTCGCACCACCGCCAATGCCCGGCGCGCCCTGGGCCTTGAGGCGGATGCGCTCGCCGTCGGTGACGCCGGCGGGGATCTTCACGTTCAGGCTCTTGGTGGTGTTGCTCACATGCCGGCCCGACGCGTCGTACTGCGGCACCTGGAAGGTGACCTGCTTGGACTCGGTGGACAGCGTCTCCTCAAGGAACACCGACAGCTGCATCTCCACGTCCTGGCCTTTGCGCCCGGCAGGCCGACGCTGGCCGCCACCAAAGGCGTCGCCACGGGAGCCGAAGATCGAGCTGAAGAAGTCCGAGAAGTCCTCGCCACCACCGCCACCGCCAAAGCCGCCACGGCTCTGCCAGCCCGGTGGTCCCTGGAACGGTTGGCCATGCTGGCCGTATTTGCGCAGCTCATCGTATTCGGCGCGCTTGTCGGCGCTTTTGAGCGCCTCATAGGCTTCGGACGCGTCCTTGAACTTGGCTTCGGCGTCTTTTTCCTTGCTCACGTCAGGGTGATATTTGCGCGCGAGCTTGCGATAGGCCGCCTTGATTTCCTTGTCATCGGCGGTCGGCTCGACACCCAATATCTTGTAGTAGTCTTTGAAATCCATCGGCGGTTCACCATCCTTAATCGAGATCGCACAGCCCGGGGCACAACGTGCGCTGCATTGCACTTGTCGAGTGATGTGGCCTGGGGGGTGCGTCAAAGTGTTATCGGCACATGCCGTATGCAGCAGATGTGGGGGCAAATACCCAACTTTCAAGCGTGATTTAGCGGATAGTCGGCCTACGCATCCGCCTTCGACTGGCATACACTGCGCGGCCGTTTTTCAACCGGAACCCGATAGACATGAAAAACCCATCCCCAGCCCGTGCCTGCGGCATCGACTTTGGCACGTCCAACTCCACCGTCGGCTGGATCCGCCCCGGCGAGGAGACGCTCATCGCGCTGGAGGACGACAAGATCACGTTGCCGTCGGTGGTGTTCTTCAACTTCGAGGAGCGCCGCCCGGTGTACGGTCGCCTGGCCCTGCACGAATACCTGGAAAACTACGAAGGCCGGCTGATGCGATCGCTCAAGAGCCTGCTGGGTTCCAAGCTGATCAAGCACGACACCAGCGTGCTCGGCACCGCGATGCCGTTCACCGACCTGCTGGCGCTGTTCATCGGCCAACTCAAGAGCCGCGCCGAAGCCAACGCCGGGCGTGAGTTCGAAGAAGTGGTACTGGGCCGCCCGGTGTTTTTCGTCGATGACGACCCGATGGCCGACCAGGAAGCCGAGAACACCCTGGTCGACGTGGCGCGCAAGATCGGCTTCAAGGACATCTCGTTCCAGTACGAGCCGATTGCGGCGGCATTCGACTACGAGTCCACCATCGAAAAAGAAGAGCTGGTGCTGATCGTCGACATCGGCGGCGGTACGTCCGACTTCTCGCTGGTGCGCCTGTCGCCGGACCGTCGCCACAACGACAACCGCCAGAGCGACATCCTCGCCACCGGCGGCGTGCACATCGGCGGCACCGACTTCGACAAACAGCTCTCGCTGAACGGCATGATGCCGTTGTTCGGCTACGGCAGCCGCATGAAAAGCGGTGCCTACATGCCCACCAGCCACCACATGAACCTGGCCACCTGGCACACCATCAACTCGGTGTACTCGCAAAAGTCCCAGCTGGCGCTGGGCAGCATGCGCTACGACATCGAAGACACCGGCGGCATCGACCGCCTGTTCAAGCTGATCGAACAGCGCGCCGGGCACTGGCTGGCGATGGAAGTGGAAGAAACCAAGATCCAGCTGACCCACGAAGACAGCCGCCATGTGCTGCTGGACCGGGTGGAGCCCGGCTTGAGCGTGGAGTTGAGCCGGACCTTGTTCGAATCCGCCATCGATGGCCTGCTGGAGCGCGTGCGCAACAGCGTCACACAGTTGCTCAACGATGCCTCGGTGAGCGTGGCGCAGGTGGACACGGTGTTCTTTACCGGCGGTTCCAGCGGGATTCCGGCGCTGCGCCACAGCATTTCGGCGATGCTGCCGAATGCGCGGCATGTGGAAGGGAATATCTTTGGCAGTATCGGCAGCGGCTTGGCGATTGAGGCCAGCAAGCGCTACGGCAGCTGAGTTTTATCTGAAACACCGTGGCGCGCCCATCGGGGGCAAGCCCCCTCCCACTTTTGAATGTGTTCACAGATCAAAATGTGGGAGGGGGCTTGCCCCCGATGAGGCCAGACTGGCCAATACAAGGCTTAAACCATACCCCCGAGCTTCAGCTCACTCTTCAAGTACGCGTAGTAAATCGGCCCTGCCACCACGCCGGGCAAGCCAAACGCGGCCTCAAACACCAGCATCGCCAACAGCAACTCCCACGACTTGGCACTGATCTGCCCGCCCACGATCCGCGCGTTGAGGAAGTACTCGACCTTGTGGATCACAATCAGGTAACCCAACGCCGCCACCGCCACCCAGATCGACAGCGACAGCGCGACGATGGTGATCAGGGTGTTGGACATCAGGTTGCCGATCACCGGCAGCAGGCCGAGCAGGAACGTCAATACGATCAGGGTCTTGGTCAGCGGCAGGTGGATCCCGCACAGCGGTAGCACCACGGCGAGAAACACGGCGGTGAAGGCGGTGTTGAGCGCGGCGATCTTGATCTGGGCGAAGACGATGTTGCGAAACGCCTGGACCAGCAGGTGCAGGCGGTCGAACAGCGCGGCGGCCAGGGGTTTGCGTTTGGTCAGGTCGGGCACGCGCTGCAGGGCGATGATCGCGCCGAGCACCATGCCGATCAACAATGTGACGAACATGTGGGCAGCATCTTTGCCCACCAGTTGCAGTTCACTCAGGTGCTTGCTCAGCCAGTCGCCGATGGCCACGCGGAACTCGGCGGCGCTGGCGGGCAGGTAGGCGTCCAGGAAAGGCGGCAGCTGGCCGCGCGCGCGGTCGACCACGCCCATGAATTTGTCGAGGGACGCCCCGGGGTTTTCCGCTTCGTGGAGCAGGAAGCTGATGGCGCCGGCAAAGATCAGCGCCAGCACGCTGACGATCAACGTGCCGAGCAACGCAACCGCCAGCCAGCGCGCGCGCCGGCCTTCGATCAGCCGTTGCAGTTGGGGGGTGAGCATGTTGACCAGTTCATAGACCAACAGGCCGGCCAGCAGGCTGGGCAGCAGTTTGAGCGGCAGCACCAGCAGCAACCCGCCAAAAATGATGATGTAGCTGGCCAGCAATAGCACGTGACGCTGAGAAAACGTTGGCATACAGCCTCAAAACGAACGGCGTTAAAGGATGGGCAGTCTGCCAGCCTTGAAGGAATCAAGCGAGTGGGTCGGTTGTGAATGCGATCAAGTGTGGGAGCCGGGCTTGCCCGCGATGGCCTCGCCGCGGTGTACCAGACAGACCCAGGCGCCTGTATCGCGGGCAAGCCCGGCTCCCACCGTTGATCTGCGGCGCTCGCGAAAGAGTGATCAGCCTTTGAGGCAGGTGCTCATAAAGGTTTTACGCGCATCGCCGGTCAGCGCCTTGGTTTTCGCCGACGCATTGCAATCCTTCATCTTCTGCTGCTGCGGTGTCAGGGTCTTGGCATCATTGGCCGCCGGGGCTGACAGGCAGGTCTTCATGAACGCCTTGCGCTCGTCGCCCTTGAGCGTCTTGGTGGTGGCTTCGGCGTTGCAGGTGGTCATTTTGTTTTGCTGGGCGGTGGCGGCAAAGCCTTGGGAACACAGCAGCAAGCCCATCATCAACAGCGGAATTCGCAGCATCTTCATGGAGTTTTCTCCCTGTTACCGCACCGAAGGGCACGGCCTACCCAGCAGTGTAGTCAAAGCCTGTTACATCTTCACCGACTACGAATATGCGCCCGCCGGTACTGCTCAGGGGTACATCCCGCCTGGCGCTGGAACATGGCGATAAACGCCGAGGCGGTGCTGTAGCCCAGGTCAAACGCCACATGTTGCACGCTGCGCTCGCTGTCGAGGGCCTCGATGGCGGCCAGGTAGCGCAGGCGTTGGCGCCATTCGCCGAAGCTCATGCCCAGTTCCCGCACGAACTGACGCGCCAGGGTGCGCTCGCTCACGTGCACCTGTTCGGCCCAGTGCGCCAGGGGCCGGTTGTCGCCGGGATCGGCCTGCATGCCTTCCAGTACGCCGAGCAGGCCGGGGTGACGGGCGTAGGGCAGGAAGCACTCGTGGATCGGCGCCTGCCTGAGTTGGTCCACCAGCACCTGGGCCAGGCGGATATCGGACTCGGTCTGCGGCATATTCACATCGCGCTGGGCGAAGTCACTGAGGATGGCCTTGAGGATATCGCTGATGGCCAGGGTGCACGGCTGCCGGGGCAATTGCTCACAGAGTTCCGGGGCCAGCCCCACCGAGTGGTAGACGATCGCCTCGGCGTTATAGGAGCTGTGTTCGGTATGCGGCGGCACCCACACGGCGTACTGCGGCGGAGACATGAAGCGGCTGCCGGCCACTTCCATGCGCATCACGCCACTGGCGGAGTAATCCAGCGAACCCCAGAAATGCTGGTGCGGCGTGCACTCGGTGTCGGGGGCGAAATCCGAATAGCGGAAATACACCGGGCTCGGCAGTTGGGGGAAATCCTGGAGGCGTACGTTGTGCTTGGCCATGTTGTCTGGATACAGCAGTGGGTTGTCTGGATCGCAGTATAGGCTTCGATCCAGACAATGGATAATCCTGCCTCATCTACACACCGGGTTCCTTTCGATGCAATACGCTTATCCCTTGCTGGCCATTTTTATCTGGGCCGGCAACACCGTCGTCAACAAACTGGCCGTGGGCGCGCTCTTCCCGGCAGAAATCGGGTTTTACCGCTGGCTGCTGGCGGCACTGCTGTTTACCCCGTTCATGCTCAAGCCGGTGATTGCCCACTGGGCGCAGATCCGCCCGAACCTGGGCAAGGTGTTCATCCTCGGCGTGCTGGGCATGGCGGTGTACCAGAGCCTGGCGTACTACGCCGCGTCGCTGACCACGGCGACCAACATGGGCATCATCCTGTCGCTGATGCCGTTGATGGCGCTGGCGGCGGCCATCATCAGTCTCGGCCAGCGCCTGACCTACGGCGCGCTGACCGGTGCGGTGCTGTCATTCGCCGGCGTGGTCGTGGTGGTGTCCGCCGGCAGCCTCGGTGCACTGCTGCAACACGGGGTCAACCTGGGTGACGGCATGATGCTGGTCGCGACCCTGGCCTATGCGGTCTACAGCACCCTGCTGAAAAAATGGCAACTGCGCCTGCCGCCGCTGGTGCTGCTGTATCTGCAGGTGCTCGTGGCGGTGGTGGTGCTGTTTCCGCTGTTCCTGTTCTCTGCCAAGGCCGGCCTGGGCTGGGCCAATATTCCGCTGGTGTTGTATGCGTGCCTGCTGGCTTCGATGCTGGCACCGCTGGCCTGGATGCATTCGGTGAAGACCCTGGGGCCGAGCCGCACCACGTTGTTTTTCAACCTGCTGCCATTGATCACCGCGCTGATCGCCGCCGTGGTGCTGAAGGAAGAACTGGCGCTGTATCACCTGGTGGGCGGCCTGCTGACCTTGGGCGGGGTGATCTTGTCGGAGCGCTGGACCACGCCGGTCAGTGCTGCCTGAACCGTCGCTATCGCAGGCAAGCCAGCTCCCACATTCGGCCACATTCCAAAGGTGGAACTCGGTCGAATGTGGGAGCGGGCTTGCTCGCGAAAAACGAAAACGCGGTCTCCCGACTAGACTCCAGCAGCCTTGAGCCGTTGCGCATGCTCGACAAACAGCCGGATCGGCTCCGCGCCCTTGCCCACCAGGCCCAGGGACTGGTTGACGATATCGAAGTGATCCAGTGCGTAGTCATCGCCGATCACCAACCCCAGGTGTGAGCTGTAGCGCCCGACCATGCCGTCACACTGGCCCTTCTCCCGCACGAAGCTGCGGGCGAACAGGCGGCAGCTGCGGTTCGTGCCGTCGAACAGGTTACGGCCACGGTCGGTGATGCCCGGCTGCAAGGTGCCGGACCATGAGTAATAGCGCACGCCGTTGACCTCTTCGGCGCCCTGCCCGCCCCAGGTCTGCGGCAGCCCCTGCGGGTATTGCTGGTTGAATAGCGCCACGCCGGCACTGGTCAGGGAGTGATGGGACGCCTGCAAGTCGGCCTTGAAGCGTGGCCCGCGATAGCCGGTTTCGAGCACGCCCATCACCCAGGCGGCCAGGTGAAACAGCGCGCTCATGATCCGGCCCTTCACGCCGTCAGCGGGGTAATGCAAGTGGATATAGTCCGCCAGCTCCGAGCCATGGTTGGGGCCCGCCACGGAGGTCACCGAGGCGACCCACTCGGGGCGCTTGGCCGCCGCATACCGCGCGGTGAGCGAGCCTTGGCTGTGGCCGATCAGGTTGACCTTGTCGGCACCGGTTTCGCGGCGAATGCGTTCGATCTGCACCAGCAGTTGCTCGCCACGCACCTCACTGGAGTCCAGCGGCGCCACTTGCACGGGAAATACCTGCGCCCCGCCCGCCCGCAATGCCGGGACGATGCCATACCAGTACGGGAACCAGCCCAGGCGCACGAAGCCGAGCATTCCGGGCACCAAAACCAGGGGGTAACGCGTGGCTAATGACTGTGGCATGGGCCGAACGTCCTTGATCAGGAAAGGATGCCCACAGGCTAGCCCAGCCCCACGACGAGGTTGTGACATAAATCCAATAAAACTTTTTGCGTCCCCCAAGACTCACAACTTGGAGCGATCACGCCGACAGAGCGTGGCGCAAAACCGGATTAGCCCCAGGAGATTGAGATGACCGAAGCAAACTTGACTGACGTTGCGACCCTGCGCAGCCGCGCCCGCCAGAACGTCGAAAACGGTGCCGTGACCGAGGGCTATGACGCCGACCGCGAAGAAATCATCCGCCTGCTCAATGCGTCGCTGGCCACCGAACTGGTCTGCGTGTTGCGCTACAAGCGTCATTACTTCATGGCCAGCGGCATCAAGGCCGCCGTTGCCGCGCAAGAGTTCCTCGAACACGCCACCCAGGAAGCCGAACACGCCGACAAACTCGCCGAACGCATCGTGCAGTTGGGCGGCGAGCCGGAGTTCAACCCGGACCTGCTGTCGAAGAACTCCCACGCGCAATACGTGGCCGGCAAGGACCTCAAGGAGATGGTCTACGAAGACCTGGTCGCCGAGCGGATCGCCGTGGACAGCTACCGCGAAATCATCCAGTACATCGGTGATAAAGACCCGACTACGCGCCGCCTGTTCGAAGAGATCCTGGCGCAGGAAGAAGAGCATGCGGACGACATGGCGGATATTCTAGAAAGCCTGTAACCCCATGTGGGAGGGGGCTTGCCCCCGATAGCGGTGGATCAGTCAATTGAGATGTCGACTGGTCTACCGCCATCGGGGGCAAGCCCCCTCCCACATTTGCAGTTAGCCTTTCACGGTTTTCGGCGCCTTGCCTTCTTTCATCTGTTGCAGCAGCGGCGCGCATTCGTTCGGCTCCCCGCCGCTTGGCGCAACCAGCGCCAGCAACCCGGCCGCCGGCCCGGCAATCACGCCCAGCGCCACCATGCCGGCACCACGCAATGCCAACGGAATGGCCTTCACACCCGCATTCGGCTTGATGAACGGCCCGTTGACGTACAGCGGTGAACGCAGGGAGAACAGGCGGAAGCCTTTCGATTCCGGGGTGATGGTGAGATCAAGCTGCTCCGTGGCCATATTCGCCGTGCCATCGATATAGATGATCGCGTTCTCGGTATCGAACACAAACAGGCGAGTGGTCGCCAGGCCGGTCTTGATGCCGAAGTTCGCCGCCGCGCAGTTGATCTTCACTTCCTTATCGCCGAACAGGCGACCCACCACGTAGTTGCCCACGTTGAGCCCGGCGATTTCCATCAGGCCACGGCTGATCGCGCCGTCGTTGATCAGCATCTTCAGGTCACCGTTGGAGGTGCCCAGCAATGCCGCCACCGAGTTGCCGCGCCCGGAAATATCGGCATCGCCATTGAGTTCACCGAAGCTGGTCTTCATCGGTTCGAAGGTCGGGAACAGTTGCTTGAGCTTGAAGTTGCGCGCAGTGAGTTTGGCGCGGCCTTCCATCGGCGTGGTGCGGCCATTCAGGCGAATCTGCGCATCCAGCTTGCCGCCGGCCACGCCAAAACGCAGGGGCTCAACGCTCAGTTCGCCGTCATTCAGCACCAGGTGGGTGTAGAGGTCGGTGAACGGCAGATCGGCACTGTGCACGATGCGTTTGCCGGTGAATTCCACATCGGCATCCATCACGCGCCAGCGCTCGGTGCGGAACTCTTCCACCGGCAGCACCTTGGTCGCGGGCTGCTTGCTGTCGCCGCCACGGGCTTTTTGCTTGGCGTTGGAGTCAGCGCCGATGAGGGGCGCAAGGTCGGTCATCAGCAGTTGGTTGGACACCAGCGTGCCGCTGAGCTTGGGCCGTGGCTGGCTGGCGACGTAGGCAAGGCTGCCGTGGATGTCGCTGTTGCCGATCTTGCCGTTGAAGTTTTCATAGCTGAACGAGGCACCGCTGGGCTCGTGCAGCTTGGCGATCAGGTGGCCATCGGTGGAATAGGCTGGTGAATCGGGCAAGGTCACGCCGGTCAGTGGGTAGAGGTTGCCCAGGCTGGAGCCGGCGAGCTTCAGGCGCAGGTCCAGGGCGCCCAGATTCAGTGGGTCCGTGAGGGTGCCGGCCAGGGCGATGCTGGTGTCGGCAATCTTGACCTGGGCTTGCAGCGGGAACGGCTTGGCCGCGTCTTGCAGGGCCAGCAGGCCGCCGATCTTGCCACTGCCGTCGAGTTTCTGGCCGTGGTACTGGCCTTTGACCTTGAGGCCGAACGCGTAGTCCTGCGGCGCGGAGCCTTTTTCCAGCGCCTTCTTGGCATCGGCGTCGCCGACGATTTCGCCGAAGGGAATGGGTTTGCCCAGCGGATCGATGATCACATCTAGTTGGGTCTTGAGGGTCTGGTCGTCGAGGGTCACGTGGCCTTTGTCGAAACCGATGGCGCCGATGTCCACCACCCAGTTGGAGGGCTCGGCGTTGGGGTCCTTGGGGTCGAACGTGAAGGTCCAGTTGGCGCGACCGTCGGCCAGGCGCTGCAATTGCGCGCTGGGCTCGGTGAGGTCGATGCGCGGGATCACCACGCGTTGCACCAGCAGCGCCAGCGGCGAAATGCGCAGTTCCACCTTCTTGAGAGTGACCATCTGCGGGTTTTTCGACCAGTCGGGGTTGCCCAGGGTCAGGTCTTCGGCAATCACGTGCGGCCAGGGCACCCAGGCGCGCCAACCACCTTCATCGGGCTCGCGCGCCCACACCACGGCCAGGTTGCCATTGATGGCAAAGGGTCGATGCAACTCTTCGGAGACCTTGGCATTGAGAGGCGGCTTGATGCGGTTCCAGTCAAAGAACACCAGGACCACTACCACGATGGCGATTAACAGAACGAAGCTGGCGCAGCTCCAAGCGGCGATTTTACGCGTGCGCGTCATTGCACAGGACTCCTGAATACGACTGGCTGGGTGACAGCCTTTAAGGACAGCTTATAGGACTACGACTGGTAAACCGCATGGGGGTTTAACCCAATCCCCGATTTGCCCGGAAAAACCTCACTTCCTGACCACTTCGACAGATTTCCCCAGCAGCACCGCACCATTGTTACCCACTTGCGTGTCGAAAATACCCACACCGGTGCAAAACCGCGTGCTTGAGAGGCCCGTTCTAGAGCCTCCGCCTAGAACAATCAATTCTGTTGATTATTACCATTGTGTTTATGAACTTTTATATCGACTTATCGAGAGTAGCATTAGCCCTGTACCCACTTTATCGCCCTCCCAAGGAGCAACCCATCATGAAACGCCAAGTACTCGCTACCGTCCTGTTATCCATCCTGGCTTCCAGTGCCTTTGCCCTGCCAGCCGCCGAACAGGTCACCCCACAAGTCAAAGCCGACGCCGCTCATTTCAGCCAGACCGTCGCTCGCAGCGGTTCGCAAGAAGAAGAGAACCGTGACTACGCCAAAGGCGCTGTTGCTGAGAATGGCTCGGAACACGCCAACAAACGTGCTTACACCGAAGGCCTGACCGAAAACGGTCGCAACCGCCTGGAACAGAAAGGTCTGGTTGAAGGTGGCGCTGATCGCCTGCTGGAACGCAATGCTGTTGCCGAAGGTGGCCGTGATCGCCTTGAACAGAAAGGCCTGGTTGAAGGTGGCGCTGAGCAAGCCAATGAACGTGCCTACACCCAAGGTATTGCCGAAGGCGGCGCTGACCGTCTGCAAGAACTGCATCAAGCACAGAGCTAACCCCGTGGTGGCCGAGAAAAAAGCCCGATCTGTCGATCGGGCTTTTGCTTTCCTGTAGGTCGCGTCACGCCCTTCCCCTGCCAAGTTCGACGCCAGCAGAACTGTTTTGCTAGAGTGCGTCGCTGTACTTGCCGACAAAGCCCGCCCGCCAATGCTGCCCCGCGCCGAACAGAAGCAACAGACCCGCCTCGCCTTGATGGACGCAGCCCGCCATCTGATGGAGTGTGGCCGTGGGTTTGGCAGCCTGAGCCTGCGGGAAGTGGCGAAGACGGCCGGCATCGTACCTACCGGTTTCTACCGCCATTTTGCCGATATGGACCAGCTTGGGCTCGTCCTGGTCAGCGAAGTGGGCCAGACCTTCCGCGCCACCATACGCCTGGTGCGCCACAACGAGTTCGTGATGGGCGGCATTATCGATGCCTCCGTGCGGATCTTTCTGGATGTGGTCTCGGCCAACCGTTCGCAATTCCTGTTCCTGGCCCGTGAACAATACGGTGGCTGCCTCGCGGTGCGCCAAGCGATCGGCGCCTTGCGCGAAGACATCACCCGCGACCTGGCAGCCGACCTGACGCTGATGCCCAAGCTGCAGCACCTGGATGCCGAAGGTTTGCACGTGATGGCCGACCTGATCGTCAAAAGTGTATTCGCCACCCTGCCCGACATCATCGACCCGCCGGCCCAGGCCCTGCCTGACCACCTCACGCCCCAGGCAAAAATCACCCAGCAATTGCGCTTTATCTTTATCGGCTTGAAGCACTGGCAAGGCCTGGGCAGCACCGAGTAACGCCATCATCCCGCTGAGTGAAAGCGCTTGGCCGTGGTGTAGTTCCTGTTCCAGTAGCTGTTGCTCAACGAATCGATGCGGATGCTCTTGCCGGTACGCGGCGAATGAATAAATTTGCCCTCGCCGATGTAAAGGCCCACATGGCTGACCCGGCCGCGCCCGTTCCCCTTGAAAAACACCGCATCGCCGGGCTTGAGCGCGTTGCGTTTGATGGACGGGGCCGTGGAGCGGTGCATCGCGACCGTCGTGCGGGGTATCTGGATATTGGCTTGGGTCTTGAACAGGTAAACCAGGAAACTGCTGCAATCGAAGCCTTGATCCGCCGAGGTGCCACCCCATTTGTAGGGGGTTCCCAGCAGTTGGTGGGCACGGTCGATCACATCATTGATGGATGCCTCTTTCAGTGACGTGGAGAAAGAGGCGTGGTGTTGCAGGTTGGCGGAGGCCGGAGAAAGCACAGACGTCAGGCTGACAATAAACAGATAACAAAGTGACTTGAACATGATGAACGTCGCTGTGGATAAAACACGGCGCACAGACTAAAGATCTCGCAGGCAACCTGATGAACGCTGATTCCTTAGACCCTGTAGGGAAAATCCGAAAACACCCATCACAGTGCAACAAGCAATACTTCGCACCACTTTGGCGCATAGCCGCCATGTCCTTTCGCCCTATTTAGTGGCGCGACTCACACGCCTACAGGCATTTCCTACACCTCGGCGAGGTTGGCAAGCCCCTTGCTCTAGCTGTTTCATCGCTCATAGCTGGAAGCTGCCTGATGCTGGTGATCCACCGCCGAATCGCCCCCCAAGCCCTCTGGGCCGCCGAGTTGCTGCTGAACTTCGAAGCCCGCAGCAAAAGCCGCCTGCGCTGTTTCAGTGCCGACGGTGAAGACGTCGGCCTTTTCCTGGAGCGCGGCCAGCCACCGCTGCACGATGGCGAATTCCTGCAGGCTGAAGACGGACGCGTCGTACGCGTGTGCGCCCGGCCTGAACAACTCTTACACGTGACCTGCAGCAGTGCATTCGAACTGACCCGTGCGGCCTATCACCTGGGCAATCGCCACGTAGCGTTGCAGGTCGGTGACGGCTGGTTGCGCCTGCTCGACGACTACGTGCTCAAGGCCATGCTCGAACAGTTGGGTGCACAGGCGGAAACCATCGAAGCACCGTTTCAACCGGAGCATGGTGCCTACGGCGGCGGCCATCATCATTCGCGCCATGGTGATGAAGACTTCAACTACCCACCCAAGCTGCATCAGTTTGGCGTGCGTCTATGAACCCAGCCTGGGCGCTGCTGCGTCTGGCCAGTCCGCAATTGCCGATTGGCGGCTACAGCTATTCACAAGGCCTGGAAATGGCCGTCGAGAACGGCCGCGTCAACGATGCGGCCACTGCGCGCCGCTGGATCAGCGACCAGTTGCTGCTCAACCTCGCACGTTTCGAGGCGCCGTTGCTGCTCGCCCATTGCCAGGCCGCCCTGGAGGCAGATTGGTCGCGCCTGGCGCAGTTGTGTGAAGAACACCGCGCCAGCCGTGAGACCCGCGAGCTGTATCAGGAGAGCCGGCAGATGGGCTACTCCCTGCAACAACTGCTCAATGGCCTGCCGGAACTGGATGACGCTGCCCGCAACTTTCTCGAACAGCGCGGCGAACCGCATCTGGCCCTGGGCTGGGCGCTGGCCGCCCGCGCCTGGAATATCAGCCCGGCCGACGCCCTCGCCGCGTGGCTGTGGAGCTGGCTGGAAAACCAATTGGCGGTGCTGATGAAAACCCTGCCGCTCGGCCAGCAAGCCGCCCAACGCCTGACCAGCGAATTGCTGCCGCTGTTGCAACAAGCCCAGCAGGACGCCAGCCACATCGACCCTGATCAACTCGGCAGCGCCGCCTTTGGCCTGTCCCTGGCGTGCATGGCCCACGAGCGCCAATACAGCCGCCTGTTCCGTTCCTAGGAGACAACACACATGAACGCACAACCTCTACGCGTCGGCATCGGCGGCCCGGTGGGTTCCGGCAAGACCGCCCTGACCCTGGCCCTGTGCCTGGCGCTGCGCGATCGCTACAACCTGGCGGTGGTCACCAACGACATCTATACCCGCGAAGACGCCGACTTCCTGGTGCGCAACCAGGCCCTGGCACCGGAACGCATCATCGGCGTGGAAACCGGCGGCTGCCCGCATACGGCGATCCGCGAAGACGCCTCGATCAACCTGGAGGCAGTGGACCAGCTCAACCGCCGCTTCCCCGGCCTGGACCTGATCCTGGTGGAATCCGGCGGCGACAACCTGTCGGCGACCTTCAGCCCGGAACTGTCGGACCTGACCATCTACGTGATCGATGTGTCCGCCGGCGACAAGCTGCCGCGCAAGGGCGGGCCGGGCATCTGCAAATCCGACCTGCTGGTGATCAACAAGATCGACCTGGCCCCGTTGGTCGGCGCCTCGCTGGAGCTGATGAACAGCGACACCACGCGCATGCGCAACGGCAAACCCTTTGTGTTCAGCAACCAGAAAACCGGCGTCGGCCTGGATGACATCGTCGCCTTCATCGAACGCCAAGGCCTGCTGACCGCCGCCTGATCAACCCATAAGGAACCTGTCCATGAACCTCAAGAAACTGCTGACCGCCGCCGCCCTGCTGCTGGCCCCTGCCCTGGCCTTCGCCCACCCGGGCCACGGCGACAACGGCCTGGTGGCCGGCATCAGCCATCCCCTGAGCGGCATCGACCACTTGTTGGCCATGGTGGCGGTCGGCTTGTGGGCCGCCCAACAAAAAGGCGCCGCGCGCTGGGCACTGCCGTGCACCTTCGTGGGCACCATGCTGATCGGCGGCGTGCTGGGGTTTGAAGGCCTGGCGTTGCCGGCGCTGGAAAGCGGGATTGCCGCGTCGGTGTTGGCCCTGGGCCTGGCAGTCGCGCTGGCGGTGCGTCCGCCGTTGTTCGTGGCGGTCGGCGCGACAGCCTTGTTCGCACTGTTCCATGGCGTGGCCCATGGCCTGGAGCTGCCGGACATGTCCAGCCCGTGGGCGTATGCGGCGGGTTTTGTCGCGGCGACCGCTGTACTGCATGCTGCCGGTTACGCGGTGGTGCGCTTCCTGCCGGCGGCGGCGGCGCCGTTGGTGCGGGTTGCGGGGGCGGCTTCGGCGGCGACGGGGGCTTGGTTGCTCGCGGGCTGATTTTCGGCGTCGATAAGGGCCTCTTCGCGAGCAAGCCCGCTCCCACAATTTGACCGTATTCCAAGGAAGTACTCGGTCACATTGTGGGAGCGGGCTTGCTCGCGAAGGCGGCAGTACAAACAACACAGAACCCAAGCCTGCTACCATGCGCGCCTACACCCCTGCCGTGACGACGCCAGCCAATGCCCAGCGCTTCCCAACCCTCCTTGAACACCGTGCTCACGCACTTCCACAGCCTGATCGTGCCGCTCTGGCAAGGCCCCGGCTGGAATGCCGACCTGGCATTGCCCTACGAGGCGCTGGACGCCGACCACCGGCCATTACCCCCACAACGCTACCGCGCCATGGCCTGCGCCCGGCAGCTGTACCTGTTCGCCAGCCTGATCGGCGAGCCCGGTGCGGCCTTTGCCGAAGAACGTGCAGCGGCGTTGTTCCGCTCGCTGCAACGCCACTTCCACGACGCCGAACATGGCGGCTGGTTCTACAGCATCGACCCCGCCGGCCGGCCGCTGGACAAGCGCAAAGACCTGTACACCCACGCGTTCATCATCTTCGCCTGCGCCCATTACTGGGCCAAGTTGCGTGAACCGCTGGTGGAGTCGGTGCTCAATGCCGCCCTGGCCGTGGTCGCCGAACGGTTTTCCACAGGCGACGGCCTGTACGAAGCGGTGCTGGAGCGCAATTGGTCGTCCCTCAAGTCCGGCCCCTTGCAAAACCCGCTGATGCACCTCGCCGAAGGCTTCCTCGCCACCCTGGCCGTGCGCGACGACGCCATCACGCAGGACGCCCTGCTGGACCTGGCCCACGCCATGCAGCAACGCTTCATCGACCGCCAGCACGGCGTGATGATGGAAAAACCGCTGGGTGCTGTGGATAACTGGTTTGAGCCAGGGCACCAGTTCGAA
This sequence comes from Pseudomonas azotoformans, assembly GCF_900103345.1. Lineage (NCBI taxonomy): Bacteria > Pseudomonadati > Pseudomonadota > Gammaproteobacteria > Pseudomonadales > Pseudomonadaceae > Pseudomonas > Pseudomonas azotoformans. The sequence goes on along the minus strand of NZ_LT629702.1, from coordinate 5,400,761 downwards.
TGGTTTTTCTTGCTGGAGTCGTCTGAGTTACTGCGCGATACGCCGTTGCACGCCTCCCTGACACTGGCGTTTGCCTACGCCGAAGAGAAGGGTGTGGATAACGCGAGCGGCGCCGTCAGCGGCATGTTGGCGCTGGATGGCACAGTGCGTGACGGCACCCAGCGCATCTGGGCCCAGGCCGAGTACCTGCGGGCACTGACCTTGCGACCGAACAGCGAAGCGGTGCTGCAACGCCAGTTGCTGGCGCTGCAACAACATTTTCTGCATGCAAAAGGCTGGAATGAATGCCTGGATGCCCAAGGTGTGGTGAGTCGGTGGGATATGCCTTCGACTACCCCATATCATTTGGCGACTTGCTACCAGGGTCTGATCCAGCATCTTGGGTGAATGCCAGGGCCTCCTCGCGAGCAAGCCCGCTCCCACAGTTTGACCGAGTACATCCTTGAAACACGGTCGAAATGTGGGAGCGGGCTTGCTCGCGAAGGCGTCAACTCGGTCTCACTGACCTCACGCAATCCACTTACGATCTCCGGTAAAGCTGATCGTCAACCAGCGCGCCGCATCCGGCGTGCCGAGCCCTGTGGATATCTCTTCGCGCAACCCATCCAGGGTCGCGACGTTGTCCACCGGGTAATCCGCCGGCAACACCACATGAATCTCGATAAACCGTGCGCGCCCGTGCTTTTGCACGTAGGACACGTAGTCGTCGAAACCATGTTTGGCCTGTGCCGCGTCCATGACCTCGCGCACCTTGTCGTCCAGGTGGTCCGGCGCAATCCCCAGCACCTCACGCAACGCCGGGCGCAAAATCTTCAACGCCGGCGCCAGCATGCTCAGGGCCAGCAGGATCAGGATCAACGGGTCGACGTACACCGCCCACTCGCCATAGCCCTGGGACTTAAGCAGCAGGGCCGCCAGAAAGCTGATCAACAGGCCCACCGAGAGCATCGCGTCCACCAGCCAACTGATGTTGTCGAACTGGATCAGCGATGATTTCAGCGTGCGGTTGCGGTAGCGCACGTAGAAGAAATAGGCGAACTCGACGACGGTAAACACCGCCGCATAGATGATCACCAGCCCCAGCTCGATCTCACGCCCGCCATTGATAATGCCGAACACACCGTTGAGGAACGCGTAGATGGCGATCAGCAACAGGAAGCTGCCTTCGATCAGCAGCACCATGGGCTCCAGGTGCCAATAGCCGAACTGGAAACGCTCGTTGCTTTTCTTGGCGATCAGCTTGGCCGTGATCAGCATCAACACCTTGATGGCGGTGGCGATCAGCGAGAAAAAGCCGTCGAACAGAATGGACTGGGCGCCGGATACCACACCCGTGACAATCCCGGCGATCGCCACGGCGAACATCAGGATGGTCGATTGTTTGAGCAGTGCCTGCTCACCTCGGTTACTCACATTTCCTCCCGTCAAAACCTTGAATCCGCAGAGTGCGGAGGGGTTTTCAGGAGGTGAGTGTACCTTATGGCCTGTTTTGGCCAATTTGCCGCCATTCATTGTAGGAGCGAGCTTGCTCGCGAAGAACCTGAGACCGCCGCGTGTATTCAGAATGCCCGCGTCATCGCTGGCGTTTTTCGCGAGCAAGCTCGCTCCTACAGGGTATGGCGTATGTGGCTTAGCCCTTGGCCCCGCGCTCAATCGCAAACCCAGCCCAGGTCTGGCTCACGGGCATCAGTTCCAAGCGGTTGATGTTCACATGCGCCGGTGTGTTCATCACCCAGAAGATCGTGTCAGCAATGTCCTGCGGCTGGATCGGCTCTGCCCCTGCATAAGTCGCGTCATACCGCGCCTGGTCACCGCCAAAACGCACCAGCGAGAACTCGCTCTCGCACAGGCCCGGCTCGATGTTGGTCACACGCACGCCGGTGCCCTGCAGGTCGCAGCGCAGGTTCAGCGAGAATTGCTTCACGAACGCCTTGGAACCGCCGTACACATGACTGCCCGGGTACGGGTAGCTGCCGGCGATGGAGCCGAGGTTGATGATGCCGGCGCCACGGCCGTGGGCGATCAGGCGCGGCAGCAGCAGGCTGGTGGTGGTCAGCAGGCCCTTGATGTTGGTGTCGACCATGGTTTCCCAATCATCGAGATCGCACTTGGGCGCAGGGTCGGTGCCCACGGCCAGGCCGGCGTTGTTGATCAGCCCGCGCAGCGTGGCGAACGACGGCGGCAGGTTGGCGATGGCATCTTCCATGCCCTTGCGGTCCCGTACGTCCACGACCAGGCCATGCACTTCGGTCTGCTTGGAAAGCTCTTCGACCAACGCATTCAAGCGGTCGGCGCGACGGCCGGTGAGCACCAGTTTCCAGCCGGCTTCGGCAAAACGACGAGCGCAGGCTTCGCCGAAACCTGAGGTTGCGCCAGTAATAAACAGCGTGTCGGACATGGTGTTCTCCTTGCGAGCATCGGGAAAAAAACAGCCAGCAGAATGCCCGTACGCCGCGATGGCGGCAACCACCGGCCACACAACTTGATACAGACCTGATCACTTTTTAACCACTTCACACAAAGCCATATAGACCGTGGCTCGCAGCCATATGCACGCAGGTTATCCACAACTGCGCCCACAGTCTTTGGGGGCAAGTGCAAAATCGCTCAGGCCTTTATACACAAGGGCTACAGACGGTTTTGCAAAGTTTTTTGCTTGACCTTGGCTTGGGCGTATGTAGGCCCAGCGGCAAACCGGAAATCAGAACGATGGCTCCAGGCCAGTCATTCCGGCCTCTGCGGCGGTCTTTCCAGAGTTTAGTCACAGACTTATCCACAGGCTGGCGGGACATATTTCGGTCATATACCTGTGTCTTTAAACAGGTTGACAACGGGCTCGACCGGTTGCCAAAAAGCCGCTGATCAAAAAACAGGCATCTCGCTACAGGCCACGTATTTATTGGCGTTCAGCCAACTACACCCACGTTACCCACAGCCGGTTCCACAGCAGATGGGGACAAGTCAAAACTGTGACAAAACAGGGATTTGCGGCGGCTATATGTCGCGCTTTGGAGGGAGGCTGGATTTGTTTTCCACAATTTGGTCGCGCACCTGTGAACACCACAAAAGCAAATGTGGGAGCGGGCTTGCTCGCGAAAGCGGTGTGTCAGTTCCAGATGTACTGACTGATACACCGCTTTCGCGAGCAAGCCCGCTCCCACAGGGGTTTTGCGTCAAGCTTTAGATTAATGCCCCCCCAAATAGGCGTTGCGCACTTCCTCGTTCACCAGCAATTCCTTGCCGGTGCCGGTCAGGCGGATCTCGCCGTTGACCATCACGTACGCCCGGTCCGACAAGCGCAGTGCATGGTTGGCGTTCTGCTCCACCAGGAAGATAGTCATCCCGGTGGCCGCCAGCTCGCGCAGGGTCGAGAAGATCTGCTTCACCACGATCGGCGCCAGGCCCAGGCTCGGCTCGTCCAGCAGCAACAACTTCGGACGACTCATCAGTGCCCGGGCAATGGCGAGCATCTGCTGCTCGCCACCGGACATGGTCATGGCACGCTGGGTACGCCGTTCCTTGAGCCGTGGGAACAGCTCGAACATGCGCTGCATGTCTTCCTGAGCGTACTTGTCGCCAATCGGGATGGTGCCCATCAGCAGGTTTTCCTCGACGGTCATGTCGGGGAACACCCGCCGCCCTTCCGGCGACTGCGCAATGCCGTTGGAGGCGATGTAGTGGGACGACTTGTGGGTAATGTCGACACCGTTGTAGAGGATCTGCCCCGACTCGGCCCGTGGCTGGCCGAAGATCGACATCAGCAGCGTGGACTTGCCCGCGCCGTTGGAGCCGATCAGGCTGACGGTTTCGCCTTCGTTGATGTGCAGCGAGACTTTTTTCAGGGCCTGGATCGGGCCGTAATACACGTCCAGGTCCTTCATTTCGAGGATAGGTGCACTCATACCAGCTCCTCTTCGTCGGCGCCCAGGTAGGCGGCAATCACTTTCGGGTCGTTGCGGATCGCGTCCGGCCCGCCCTCGGCGATCACGTTGCCGTGGTCCAGTACCACGATGTGGTCGGAAATACTCATCACCATGCCCATGTCGTGTTCGATCAGCACCACCGTAAGGTCGTGTTCGTCGCGCAACAGGCGAATCATCGCGCTGAGGGCTTCGGTTTCCTGGGGGTTGAGGCCCGCAGCGGGTTCGTCCAGGCAGATGATCTGCGGCCGGGTGCACATGGCGCGGGCGATTTCCAGGCGGCGCTGCTGGCCGTAGGAGAGTTCACCGGCCAGGCGGTTGGCGCAGTCCACCAGGTCCACCACTTCCAGCCAGTAGAAGGCGTGGTCGAGGGCGTCGCTTTCGGCCTTGCGGTAGCCCTTGGTGTTGAGGATGCCCGCCAGCATGTTGCGGTTGACCCACATGTGCTGGGCCACCAGCAGGTTTTCCAGTACCGACATTTCCTTGAACAGGCGGATGTTCTGGAACGTCCGGGCAAGACCGGCACGGTTGACCAGATGGGTGCCGCCGAACATCTTGTAGTACATACGGCTGAAGAAGCTTTTCGGTGACACGAAGTCGGTCGGCTGGAAGCGCTCGCCGAGCAACTGGATCACATTGGTCTGCTTGCCGCGGATGTTCAGTTCGATCTTGCCGCCGCTGGCTTTGTAGAAGCCGGTGAGGCAGTTGAACACCGTGGTCTTGCCGGCGCCGTTGGGGCCGATCAGGGCGAAGATCGAGTTGCGTTCGACCTTGAGGCTCACATCGCTCAAGGCCTTGATGCCACCGAAGTGCATCATCAAATGTTCCACGCTGAGGACGACTTCCTTGCTCATGGCGCTACCCCCTTGCGTGGTGTCACACCGGTACGGCTGATGCGGATCAGGCCTCGCGGTCGCCAGATCATCATCACCACCATCAACACGCCAAACAGCAGCACGCGGTATTCGGAGAAGCTGCGCAGCAGCTCCGGCGCGACGGTCAATACGAACGCCGCAATCACCACGCCCACCGTGGAGCCCATGCCGCCCAACACCACGATGGCCAGGATCAGCGCCGACTCGAAGAAGGTGAACGACGACGGGTTGACGAAGCCCTGGTAACTGGCAAAGAACACCCCGGCCAGACCGGCCGTCGATGCACCGATAGTGAACGCCGAGAGCTTGACCAGCACGTGGTTCAGGCCCATGGAGCGGCAGGCGATTTCATCTTCGCGCAGGGCTTCCCAGGCGCGGCCCACTGGCATGCGGGTCAGGCGGTGCTTGATGTACAGCACGGCCAGTACCACCAGGAACAGCACGATGTAGATGAACAGGAATTTGATGTTGGGGTTGTAGTCGATGCCGAAGAATTCATGGAAGGGAACCCCGCCATCCTTCGCGCGCTTGCCGAACTCCAGGCCGAGGAAGGTCGGTGAAGGCACCGGCATGCCATTCGGTCCGCCGGTAAACGACAGCCAGTTGTTGAGCACCAGGCGGATGATTTCACCGAAGCCCAGGGTCACGATAGCCAAATAGTCACCGTGCATTCGCAACACCGGGAACCCGAGTATGCACCCCGCCAATGCCGCCGCGATGGCCGCCAGCGGCAACACCGTCCAGAAGCCCAGGCCCAGGTATTGGTAACCCAGTGCCAGGCCGTAGGCGCCAATGGCGTAGAACGCCACGTAACCCAGGTCGAGCAAGCCGGCCAGGCCCACCACGATGTTGAGGCCCAGGCCGAGCAACACGTAGATCAGCCCGAGGATCACCACGGTGAGCAGGTACTTGTTGGCGAAGATCGGGAACACGATGGCGATCACAATCAGCGCCGGGATGATCCAGCGCAGCCGCGACTTGTAGTCCGGCGCCAGCACATGCACGCCGGAGCCGCTGCTTTCGAAGCCCTGCAAAATCTTCAGGCCCTTGGGGGTTTGCAGGAACAGGCTCATGGCAAAGCGGCCGACCATCACGATGGCCACCAGCAGGCCGACGCGGGCCGGTTCCAGATTGAAGCTGTAGCCGTCGAGCACCACGCCGACGATCGGACCGAACACGATCAGCGAAATCAGCCCGGCAAGGATCGTATCGACCACACTTTTCTTGATATCGATTGATTTGGCAGCAGACATGTTTACACCTTCGCCACGAGTGGGCGACCAAGCAGGCCCTGGGGACGGAAAATCAGAATCACCACCAGCAGGGAGAAACTGAACACGTCTTTGTAGTCAGAGTTGATCAACCCCGAGAACAGCGACTCGGAGATACCGAGGATGATCCCGCCCAACATCGCCCCAGGCAGGGAGCCGATGCCGCCGAGTACCGCCGCGGTGAACGCCTTGATGCCGATGATGAAGCCGGCATAGAAGTCGAAGGTGCCGTAGTTGAGGGTGATGAGCACGCCGGCCAATGCCGCCATGGCGGCACCGATGACGAACACATAGGAGATCACCTGGTCGGTGTTGATGCCGAGGATCGACGCCATCTTGCGGTCTTGCTGGGTGGCGCGGCACATGCGGCCGAGCTTGGTGTACTTGATCACGTAGGTGAGCAACGCCATGCCGGCGAACGCCGCCACGAGGATGAAGACCTTGGTGTAGGTGAGCTGGACGAACCCTGTGCCGAAATCGACGCGCCAGGCGCCTGCCAGCAGGGTGGGAATGCCTTGTTGCTTCGCGCCCTGGGCGATCTGCGCGTAGTTCTGCAGGATCAGGGAGATACCGATGGCGCTGATCAGCGGTGCCAGTCGGGTGGAGTTGCGCAGTGGTTTGTAGGCGACACGCTCGATGACCCAACCGTACACGCCGGTGACGACCACGGTGAAGATCAAGGTGCCAAGAATGAGCAGCGGGAAGGATTCGATGCCGAAGTAAGCCAGCAGTGCCAGACTGATCGCCGCGAGGTAAGCGGAAATCATATAAACCTCGCCGTGGGCGAAGTTGATCATGCCAATGATGCCATAGACCATTGTGTAGCCGATGGCGATCAGGCCATAGACCGACCCGAGGGTCAGGCCGTTGACCAGTTGCTGCAGGAAAATACCATCCATAACGCAATCTCACGCGGTGAGCACCTGCACACCGGGAGGTGTGCGGCGCTTCTGGAGGAAAAAACAGATCTCGATCACGACACAGTCCCCCTGTGGGAGCGGGCTTGCTCGCGAATGCGGTGTGTCAGAAACACATTCAGAGACTGACACTCCGCTTTCGCGAGCAAGCCCGCTCCCACATTGGGTCCGCGGTGTTTGTAATTACTTCTGTTTTTCCAGCTGGTGGTATTTGCCGTCTTTATCCCACTGGTAAACCACGTAGTCGGAGATTTTCAGGTCGCCCTTGGCATCCCAGGCTTTCTCGCCCATGACGGTTTTCACCGGGTGAGCCTTGAGCCACTTGGCAGCGTCTTCGCCCTTGTTGGACTTGGCGCCGTTGAAGCCGGCGGCCAGGGCCTGGACCGACGCGTAGGCGTACAGGGTGTAGCCTTCAGGCTCGGTGCCGTTCTTGCGGAACTCCTCCACCACCGCCTTGCTGTCCGGCAGCAGGCGCGGGTCGGCGCCGAAGGTCATGTACACGCCGTCGACATATTGCTTACCGCCAGCGGTGGCAACCAGTTCGTCGGTGACCACGCCGTCATCGGACATGAACTTCACGTCTTTCAGACCCGCTTCACGGATCTGGCGAACCAGTGGACCGGCTTCCGGGTGCAGGCCGCCGAAGTACACGACGTCGGCACCGGTGGAGCGGATCTTGGTGACCAGGGCGCTGAAGTCTTTCTCGCCACGGGTCAGGCCTTCTTCCAGCACTGGCTTGACGCCGCGCTTGGTCAGCTGGGCAGCGGTGGCGTCGGCCAGGCCTTTGCCGTAGGTGTCCTTGTCGTTGATAACCGCGACTTTCTTGCCCTTGAGCACGTCGACGATGTAGTCGCCGGCCACGATGCCTTGCTGGTCGTCACGCCCGCACATCCGGAACATGGCGCCCAAGCCGCGCTCGGTAACCTGCGGGTTGGTGGAGCCAGGGGTGATTGCGATGATGCCAGCTTCGTCGTACACCTCGGACGCCGGGATGGTATTGGAGGAGCAGAAGTGCCCGACCACGCCGATCACTTTGTCCTGGTCCGCCAGGCGGTTGGCCACGGCTACAGCCTGCTTGGGTTCGCAGGCGTCGTCGCCGGCCACCAGCACGATTTTTTCGCCGTTGATGCCACCGGCCTTGTTGATCACATCGGCTGCCGCCTGGGCACCCTTCATGTACTGCTCACCGAAAGCCGCGTTGGCACCCGTCATCGGGCCCGCCACGCCAATTTTCACATCAGCTTGAACAAACGTAGAAACACCCAGCGCCGCTGCAACGGCGAGGGCCAGAAAACCTTTCTTGTAAAACGTCTGGGACATGAGTGGTGCTCCGATATTTTTGATTTTTGGCACGACAACTTGCATTCAAACCTTTCACCGAAAGCTCAGAGCAAGCCGCGTGCCAGTACGTTTTTATTCTTCAAAAAGACACGGTGTCATTGTTATTGCAGGCGTTTCGGCTCCGTTCGCCAGGACGTGCAACCCTCTAGCGTCAAGAGGTGCAACCAATGAATCGAAAAAGTACAACCTCGGCAGGTCGCACCTGCAACCAAAGCTATAAACGACAGTTCCTACAGCTGTAACAGCCTGCGTAACGGAACTGCACATTTACAGTGCGTGACTGCTACGACTTGCACCAATACAGATTAGTAGCCTGCTAAGAAAATGCAGGCTTTTGGTTGGTACTTCGCTGATCAGATCACGATCCTCAAGCATTGGCCTGCGTGATAAAGCGAGAAACCTGCTTCATACAGACAGCTGCGCAGCCCTACTCCAGACACCGGTTGCATGGGCGCGAAGGGAATCGGCAAGGCCTGGGGATTCTGGTGACACAAATAGTCGGCAAACGCCTTGCCGACCACGCTGCCGGTGGTCACGCCACGACCGTTATAGCCCGTTACGGCCACAAGGCCCGGGGCGGGCTCGAACAGGCGCATCAAGTGGTCGGGGGTGAAGGCGATGCAGCCGGTCCAGGTGTATTCCCACTGCACCGATTTGAGGTACGGGAAGTAATGCTGCTGCACCCGATCGGCCCACGCCTTGAGGAACCAGGTGGGTTTCTGGTTGCCATTGCCCAGGCTGCCGAGCAACAGGCGGCCGTCGGCGTCGCGGCGGATGCTGCTCAAGACCTGGCGTGTATCCCAGGAGCCCTGGCCGCCGGGCAAAATCTGTTCAGCAGCGGCGTCCGTCAGCGGAGCTGATGCGACCTGGTAGTAATAACCGGGGAAAAAATTGCGCCGCAGTTCAGTCCATTCGCCTTCTGTGTAGGCGTTGGAGGCGATCACCACCTGTGCAGCCTGCACTGAGCCCTGGGCGGTCTGCACCGACCAATGCGCACCCTGGCGCTCAAGTCGAGTAACCGGTGAATGATCGAACAACTGCCCGCCCAGCCCGGCGGCAGCATTGGCCAGGCCACTGGTGTAGGCCATCGGGTTCAAGGTGCCGGCACGCCGGTCTAGCAAGGCGGCGGCGATCTTCCGGGTGCCCGTGGCCTGCTCGCAAGCCTGGCCGGTGAGCAGTTCCACCGGTGCGCCACGGCGCTTCCACTGTTCTTCACGACTGCGCAGGTCCGCCTCGCCACGGGCGTTGTGCGCCATGTGCAAGGTGCCCTCACGGCGCAACTGGCAATCGATGTTGTATTTGTCGATCAGGCTGAACACCAGCGACGGTGCCGCGCCCAGCATGCGGTTGAGCTGGCTGCCCACCGCCTCGCCGAAACCGGCTTCGATCTCGTCCGGCGGAATCCACATCCCGGCGTTGACCAGCCCCACGTTGCGCCCCGAACCACCATGGCCGGTGCGATGCGCCTCCAGCACGGCCACGCTTTTACCCTGTTCCAGCAAATGAATGGCCGCCGACAAACCGGTGATCCCGGCGCCGATCACACACACATCCACCTTGACCTCGCCGTTGAGCGCAGCGCGATCCGGACGGCTGGGGGTAAGGTGTTCCCACAAACATGTTTCGCGTAATGGCATTGCCAGACTCCGATGAGACCTAACAAACAACTCAATTCAGTTTCAACTTGGTAATCCAATCAAATGTGGGAGCGGGCTTGCTCGCGAATGCGGTGGATCAGCTGTAAATCTGTTGACTGACACACTGCATTCGCGAGCAAGCCCGCTCCCACATTTTTAACCGCGTTTCGTCAGTGGTTTAGTCAAACGTGATGCCCTGCGCCAGCGGCAATTCCAGCGAGTAATTGACAGTATTGGTCTGCCGACGCATATACCCGCGCCACGCGTCCGACCCCGACTCGCGCCCGCCGCCGGTCTCTTTCTCGCCACCGAACGCGCCGCCGATTTCCGCGCCGCTCGGGCCGATGTTGACGTTGGCGATGCCGCAGTCGCTGCCCACCGCCGACATGAACTGCTCGGCTTCACGCACGTCAGTGGTGAAGATGCACGACGACAAGCCTTGCGGCACGGCGTTGTTCAGGCGCAGGGCCTCGGCGAAATCGGTGTAGCCGACCACGTAGAGAATCGGCGCGAAGGTCTCGGTGCACACCACATCGCTTTGCTCGGGCATTTCCACAATCGCCGGTGACACGTAGTAGGCATTCGGGAACTTGTCTTCCAACTGGCGCTTGCCGCCAAACACTTTGCCGCCTTCGCTCAGGGCCTGCTCCAGCGCGTCCTGCATAGCGTCGAAGCCGTGCTTGTCGATCAGCGGGCCGATCAGGTTGCCTTCCAGCGGGTGGCCGATGCGCACCTTGGAATAAGCCGCCTTGAGGCGAGTGACGATTTCTTCCTTGACCGATTCATGGGCGATCAGGCGGCGCAGTGTGGTGCAACGCTGACCAGCGGTACCAACGGCGCTGAACAGGATAGCGCGCACGGCCATGTCCAGGTCGGCGCTTGGGCCAAGGATCATCGCGTTGTTGCCGCCCAGCTCCAGGATGCTGCGGGCGAACCGTGCGGCGACTTTCGGTGCCACTTCGCGGCCCATGCGGGTGCTGCCGGTGGCGCTGATCAGGGCGACGCGCGGGTCATCCACCAGCGCGGCACCGGCGTCGCGGCCGCCGATGATCACTTGGCTCAGGTACTGCGGGGCGCCATCGAATTTTTTCAGCACGCGCTCGAACAGCGCCTGGCAGGCCAGGGCGGTGAGCGGGGTCTTTTCCGACGGTTTCCAGATCACCGCGTTGCCGCATACCAGCGCCAGGGCGGTGTTCCACGCCCACACCGCCACCGGGAAGTTGAAAGCACTGATCACGCCGACCACACCCAGCGGGTGCCAGGTTTCACGCATATGGTGGCCCGGGCGCTCGGAGGCGATGGTCAAGCCGTACAACTGGCGCGACAGGCCGACAGCGAAATCACAGATATCGATCATTTCCTGCACTTCGCCCAGGCCTTCCTGGGTGATCTTGCCGGCTTCCCAGGACACCAACTCACCCAGGTCGGCCTTGTATTCGCGCAACACATCGCCAAATTGGCGTACCAGTTCGCCACGGCGCGGCGCGGGCACTTTGCGCCAGGCTTCGAATGCATGCTCGGCGCGACTGACCTGTTGCTCCACCTCGGCGGCGCCTTCCCAGTGCACACTGCCGATACGGCTGCCATCGATCGGCGAATGCACAGGTTGTTTACCCGACTGGTACAGCGCCGGGTTTACCCCGAGACGATCAAGCAATGCGGCAACCATGGGTCACTCCTTCAATTTCAAACAGAAAATTCGCACCGTCACACACACGGCGATCCAGGCCTTATTTGTAGCTGGCCCAAGACTTGCCAACAAACGACGTTTAGGCGAGATATCATTCCGTTTATTCATGCAAAGCATAAAAAGAGGCACGCCGTGCTGAACAAAAGACATTTGCCCTCGATCACTGCCTTGCAGTGCTTCGAAGCCGCCACCCGCCACCTGAGCTTCACCCGCGCCGCCGAGGAGCTGAACCTCACCCAGAGCGCCGTGAGCAAACAGGTGGCGCAGTTGGAAGAACTGCTGCAACACCTGCTGTTTCGCCGGGTGCGCCGCCGTTTGCAGATGACCCCGGCGGGCGACCTGTACCTGGTGGAAGTGCGCAAGATCCTTACGCAGGTGGAGATGTCCACGCATTACCTGCGCTCCTACGGCGGCGAGACCGAAGTACTGCGCGTGTCCACGCCCTACACCTTCGGCGCGCGCTGGCTGGTGCCGCGCCTCAAGGGCTGGCGGCTGCGTCACTCGCAGATCCACCTGGACCTGTGCAACGAGCAGGAGCCGGACGAGCTGCTGCAAGGCAAGGCCGACATGGCCTTCTATTTCGGCCAGGGTTCACGCCCCGGCACCGAGAGCCTTAAGCTGTTCAGCGAAGAACTGGTGCCGGTATGCGCACCGGAAAGCCTGCCGGCGCGGCCCTTCACCGACCCCACTCAACTCAGCGACCTGGTGCTGCTGCAAAACGCCTCGCGGCCCCAGGGCTGGCACGACTGGTTCGCCAGTCAGGGTTACCAGACCGAACACAGCTACCACGGGCCACGTTTCGATACCTTCTATATGTGCATTCGGGCGGCGCAGGTGGGCTGCGGCGTAGCCTTGCTGCCGCGCTTCCTGGTGGAAGAGGAACTGGCCGAGGGCAAGCTGGTGATCCCCTGGCAACATGCGATGCCGAGCCAGGACGCGTATTACCTGGCTTACCCGGAGCATGCGGCGGAGGTGCCGAAGGTGCGCGAATTTGTAAAGTGGATGATGGAACAGGTCATTTAGTGCCTGGAATATTGCCTTCGCGAGCAAGCCCGCTCCCACATTCGACCGCGTTCCCAGGTTGGAATGCGTTCAAATGTGGGAGCGGGCTTGCTCGCGAAGGCGCTAGTTGCCACAACAAAAAACCCAAAATAAAAAATCACTGGCAAAACCCCACAGGTCTATGCGCCACTAGCCCCCTTCCTTAATTGTGCGTAAAGGTCGGCGCCCATCGCCGTCCCGTCTGGAGATTCCCGTTATGAGCGAGAGTGTGTTTGCCGATCGCATCGTGCAGAACTTGCTCGACACCGACTTCTACAAGCTGACCATGATGCAGGCGGTGCTGCACAACTACCCCAATGTGGAAGTTGAATGGGAGTTCCGTTGCCGTAATAGCGAAGACCTGCGCCCGTACCTGGCGGAGATCCGCTACCAGATCGAGCGCCTTGCCGAATTGAGCCTGAGCCCCGACCAACTGGGTTTCCTGGAGCGCATCAGCTTCATGAAGCCGGATTTTTTGCGCTTTCTCGGGCTGTTCCGCTTCAACCTCCGTTACGTGCAGACCGGCATCGAGAACGGTGAACTGTTCATCCGCCTGCGCGGGCCGTGGCTGCATGTGATCCTGTTTGAAGTGCCGATGCTGGCCATCGTCAGCGAAGTGCGTAACCGCTACCGCTACCAGACCGTGATCCTCGAACAGGCCCGCGAACAGCTGTACCGCAAGTTCGACTGGCTGACCGCCAACGCCAGCAGCGACGAGCTGTCCGAGCTGCAAGTGGCCGACTTCGGCACGCGCCGGCGCTTCTCGTACCGCGTACAGGAGGAAGTGGTCAGCGTGCTCAAGCATGACTTCCCCGGACGTTTTGTCGGCACCAGCAACGTGCACCTGGCCCGCGAGTTTGACATGAAACCGTTGGGTACCATGGCCCACGAATGGATCATGGCCCACCAGCAACTCGGCCCGCGCCTGATCGACAGCCAGATCGCCGCGCTGGACTGCTGGGTCCGCGAGTACCGGGGCCTGCTGGGCATCGCCCTGACCGACTGCATCACCACCGACGCGTTCCTCGGCGACTTCGACTTGTACTTCGCCAAGCTGTTCGACGGCCTGCGCCATGACTCCGGTGACCCGGTGCAGTGGGCGGAGAAAGCCATCGCCCACTACCACAAGCTCGGCATCGAACCGATGAGCAAAACCCTGGTGTTCTCCGACAGCCTGTCGCTGCCCAAGGCCCTGGAAATATTCCGTGCGCTGCGTGGTCGGATCAATGTGAGCTTTGGCATCGGCACCAACCTGACCTGTGACATCCCGGGTGTCGAGCCGATGAGCATCGTGCTTAAAATGACCGCCTGCAATGGCCAGCCCGTCGCGAAAATCTCCGATGAAGCGGGCAAGACCCATTGCACCGACCCGAATTTCGTCGCCTATTTGCGTCACGTTTTCAAAGTACCTGCCCTACCAAGCAAGGAGTGAATCATGCAAGCCGTACAGCGTGAGATTGCGCAGCAGCTCAAGGTCCAAGCGCCGTTCAACGACCAGGCCGCCCTTGAGGCCGAGGTTGCCCGCCGCGTGGCGTTTATCCAGGATTGCCTGCGCAAGTCCGGGCTCAAGGCGCTGGTGCTGGGCATCAGCGGTGGCGTCGACTCCCTGACCGCCGGCCTGTTGGCCCAACGCGCAATGAAGGAACTGCGTGAAAGCACGGGTGATGAGGACTACCGCTTTATCGCCGTGCGCCTGCCCTACGAAACCCAGTTCGACGAAATCGACGCCACGGCCTCGGTGGACTTTATCGAGCCGGACGAGCGCCACACCGTGAACATTGGCCCGGCGGTCAAGGCCCTGGCCAGTGAAGTCGCGGCATTTGAGGGCAAGGCGGCGGTGTCCCGCGATTTCGTGCTGGGCAATACCAAGGCGCGCATGCGCATGGTGGCGCAGTACACCATCGCCGGCGCGGCCGGTGGCCTGGTGATCGGCACCGACCATGCGGCGGAAGCGGTGATGGGCTTTTTCACCAAGTTCGGTGACGGCGCCTGCGACCTGGCACCGTTGAGCGGGCTGGTGAAGAACCAGGTGCGTGCGATTGCGCGGCACTTCGGGGCGCCGGAGTCGTTGGTGGAGAAAGTGCCTACTGCGGACCTGGAAGATTTGTCGCCGGGCAAGCCGGACGAAGCGTCACATGGCGTGACCTACGCGGAGATCGATGCGTTCCTGCACGGCGAGCCGGTGCGTGAGGAAGCGTTCAGGATCATCTGCGACACTTATCGCAAGACCGAGCACAAGCGGGTCATGCCGTTTGCGCCGTGAGGTGAATCCTGTAGGTTGTGGTGATTTTTAGACCGCCTTCGCGAGCAAGCCCGCTCCCACACTTGACCGTTTTCCAGCATGGGAACGCGTCGAATGTGGGAGCGGGCTTGCTCGCGAAAAACGATAACGCGGTGTTACTTCAGGGTCACAGTGCCTTTCATCATCGAGATGTGGCCTGGGAACGAGCAGAAGAACGCGTAGTCAGTCCCGGCGGCCAGCTTCGACACGTCGAAGGTCACCGAGTCTTTCTCGCCGGCACCGATGATCTTGGTGTGGGCGATGATGCGGGTGTCGCCGTCTTTCAGGTAGTTCTTGTCGATACCGGCGGCCATGCCGTCAGTGGCAACCGGCTGCATGTCGGCGGCGCTGGTCAGCACCCAGTTATGGCCCATGACGTTTTTCGGCAGGTTGCCGGAGTGAGTCAGCTCGACGGTGAATGTCTTGCAGCTCTTGTCGATTTCAATGGCTTTGGTGTTGAAGGACATTTGGTCGGTGGAGTCGACAGTGACCTTGCACTCTGCAGCAAGCAACTGGCCGCTCGCCAGAGTCAGCAGGGAAACAGCAACGAGTTTGGCAAACATGTGAATCTCCAAGGCAGGGTTTAAAAAACGCGTAGTGCGACAAGGGTGCCTGAAGCAGGCAGAAATTCTTATGACCTGAATCAACAGATTGTATACAACTTTAGGCTATCAGACTTATCGACACAATCAACCAGCCAAAGTGCCGTACGCTGATTAAGATCGGCCCATCACCCACTGGAGCCCAAGCCATGCACCTCAATCAACTGTTCAACGGCCTGCTGGCCGCCTACGCCTGCGGTAAGTGAAGGCCAAGCGCGGTGCTAAGCTGCTACCATGGCAGCCCAAGGCAGCTGCGCGCCGCCACCCTCACCTTCGACCCTAGAGGATCGCCCATGGCCAAACCTAATTACTCCTTCGCCAAACGTCAGAGAGACTTGGCCAAGGAACAGAAGAAAGAGGAAAAACTGCAACGCAAGAAAGCCGCTGCAGACGAAGAGGCCGGCGCACTGAACCCGGATGCAGATGCTGAAGTAACGAGCGAAGAGAGCGAAACACCAAAAGATTCGGCTGAATAATTATTTACTGTAGGAGCGAGCTTGCTCGCGAAGAACCTGAGGGCGCCGGGTCAAACCAGGCACCCCGCGTTATCGTTAACGTTGTTCGCGAGCAAGCTCGCTCCTACACCAGCGGCATCACCGTCACCCGCACCTCCGGGTCATGGCTCCCTCCCCCCAGAATCACCCCCCGCAACGGCGACACATCGGAAAAGTCCCGGCCCCAGGCCAGGGTGATGTGCTCCAGTGCCGGCTGCACATTGTTCGTCGGATCAAAGTCCACCCAGCCTGAAACCGGGCAATACACCGAGACCCACGCATGGGACGCATCGGCGCCGATCAGCCGTGGCTGGCCAGGCGGTGGCTGGGTCAGCAGATAGCCGCTGATATAGCGCGCTGCCAGGCCGCGGGAGCGCAGGCAGGCGAGCATCAGGTGGGCGAAGTCCTGGCACACGCCGCGACGGCGCTCAAGCACTTCCACCAGCGGCGTGGCGACCTGGGTGGCTTCGGCATCGAAGGTGAATTCGCTGAAGATTTTTTCCATCAGCGCCTGTACGCCCAACAGCAACGGCGCGCCGGGCGGGAAACAGCTTTCGGAGAACTCGACGAAGGTTTTCTTCAAATGCACGTAGGGCGATTCGAAACGATAGCGGCAGGCTTCGATCAACTCACCGGACATCGGCTGGCTGCTGTAGGTCAGGCGGTCGCGGGTCTGGTCCCAGGCCGGCGATTGCTGGAAATCCAGCACCGGCCGCGCCAGCACTTCCACGGTCAGCCCGGCATTGACCAGCAGTTCGTCATGGGGCCGCTCGAATGCCAGGCGAGTGATGGGGTTGCCGAACACGTCCAGCTCATCGCGGCGCGACGACGGCTGCGGGCTGATATCCAGTTGCTGCGAGCTGCAGCGCTGCCAGGCGCACGGCCGTGGCCACAGGTGCGCCAGCTGCTGGGCCAGGGACACCGGGCTGTCGTAGTGGTAATGGGTATCGTGGAAAATCTGGTAGCGCGCACTCATCACACCGACACCGTTTGCTGGCTGACATCATCCACATGGGCAAAATGGCGCAAGGCCAGGCGATCCGACACCTGCCCACTCTCATCGGCCACCGCTTGCAGCAGGTCGGCCAGGCCGTCCAGCGCGGCACGTACGCTGGACTCGCCGAACAACGGGTTTTCCAGGCAGCCCAGGTCGAAGCGCGCCAGGCGCTCGACCAGCGGGCCGAGGCCGGTTTCACGCGGCACGCCAAAGTCATCGTTGAGACGGCGCAAGGTGCGACTCACCAGTTTGAGCTGGAACAGCACCGCATGGGGGTTCTGCTCATCCAGCAGCAACAAATCGAGCACCGGGATCAACTGCGGCACCGCCAGGTAGCGCGAGCGATAGGTGATGCTGCTGTTGCCCAATTCCAGCAACCACTCCAGCCCGGCCTGGTCGAACACCGCCACACCGCGCAGGAATGCCGCCAGGCTGCTGCTGAGGAATTGCAGGCGCTCGATGCGCCGGCCCATCATCAAAAAGCGCCAGCCTTCGTCGCGGGTCATGTCGTCCAGGGCAAACCCGGACAGCGCCGCCAGGGACATCACCAGGCGGTTGAGAAAGTCCAGCAACTCGCCAAAGTCCGGTGACTCACTTTCCAGCTCCAGGGCTTCGCGTTGCAATTCCACCAGGGCCTGCCAGTTTTCCCGGGACAGCTTGCCGCGCACCTGGGACGCCGCCCACTGCAAGCGTTGCAGGTTGGCGCGCAGGCTTGAGGGCCAGTCGTCACCGAGCAACGCCGCCAGCAGGCGTTCCGGCAACTCGCCCTCTTCCGGCAGCAAGCGCAGGTTCTCGCCCAGCTCGACGGCAGCCTGCAAGGCCAGCGGATCGTCACCGTCCACATAACGCGCCAGCACGATGCGCAGCCAGCGCGCGCTGTCATCACAGCGCTCGCAATAACGGCCGAACCAGAACAGGTTTTCCACTACGCGGGACGGCAGATAAGGGTCGCGGCGCACCAGGTCATGGGCGCCGATTGCGCGCTGTGCACGCCAATGTTCACCACCGGAAGCGCGCTCGCCGAGCACCCAGGTATCTTTACTGGCACCACCGCGTTGCATCGACACCACTTCGGCATCGGCTTCGGCGGCCACTCGTGTCAGGCCACCGGGCAACACGCGATAGCCCTCATCGCTGGCCACGGCGTACACACGCATGCCGATGGCACGGTGTTGCAGATGATCATCCACGGTGTGCCACACCGGCGCCTGGGACAGCTGCGCCAGTTCCTGGGCGACGTAGGCGTAGGGCCGCGCACGCATGCGCTCGGCCAAGGCCTGGCGCTGCGCGTCGTTCAGGTCGCGGCCGAATACCGGGGTGAAACTCTGTGACGGAAACGCCGGTTTGATCAGCAGCTCTGGCAGTTTCTCGAGGGCCTCGGCCAGTACCGGCGCTTCACCGCACCACCAGGTGGCGATGGACGGCAGGATCAGTGCTTCGCCAAACAGGAATTCGTTGATCTTCGGCAGAAAGCCCAGCAAACCGGGGGATTCCAGCACACCGCTGCCCAAGGCATTGGCCACCAGCACATTGCCTTGGCGCACCGCATCAAGCAGGCCGGGCACGCCGAGGGCGGAGTCGGTGCGCAGTTCCAGCGGGTCGCAGAAGTCATCGTCCAGGCGACGCATGATCGCGTGCACCCGGCGCAGGCCGCTGAGGGTTTTCAGGAACACCGTGCTGTCACGCACAGTGAGGTCGCCGCCCTCCACCAGCGGGTAGCCTAGCTGGCGGGCGAGGTAGAGGTGTTCGAAGTAACTTTCGTTGAAACGGCCAGGGGTGAGCAGCACGATCAGCGGGGGTTGATCATCACCGGGCGCCTGACGGGCCAGGGTTTCCTGCAAGGTGCGAAAGAAACCGGTGAGGTGCTGCACCTGCAAGTCGCGGTACAGATCCGGAAAGGCGCGGGACACGATGGTGCGGTTTTCCAACGCGTAACCGGCGCCAGACGGGGCTTGGGTCCGGTCGGCGGTGACCCACCAGCGGCCATCCGGCGTGCGCGCCAGGTCCACGGCGTACAGGTGCAAAAAGGCACCATCAGGCGGTTGGATGCCCTGGCACGGCCACAGGAAGTTGTTATGCCCGAACACCAGTTCGGCCGGCAGCAAGCCTTCCTTGATCAAGCGTTGCGGACCGTACAGGTCGGCAAGCACGGCATTGAGCAAGCGCGCACGCTGGGCGATACCGGCGGACAGGTGCTGCCACTCATCGGCGGCCAGCACATGGGGCAGCAGGTCCAATTCCCAGGGGCGGTCGGCGCCCTTGGGGTCGGCGTAGACGTTGTAGGTCACGCCGTTTTCCTGAATCTGCCGGGTCAGCAGCGCCTGGCGCTGGGCCAATTGTGCAGGCGTGCTGCGTTGCAGGTGGTCGAGCAGGCGCTGCCAATGGGCACGCACTGCGCCGCTGTCTTCCAGCAGTTCGTGATAAGTGCCCGCGGTCAGCGGGTAACGGTCGAGCAAGTCGGACATGGAACGCTCGGCAGGGGCAAGGGGGCTCAGATTAACTCAAATTCACTGCAATCTACTGTGGGAGGGGGCTTGCCCCCGATGGCGGACTGTCAGGCAACAGATGGACAGCAGACACACCGCAATCGGGGGCAAGCCCCCTCCCACATTTAAACAGCGTTCAGTCATTTTTATTGGGGAAACGCCGCATATCCAGGGTCATCGGTAATTCATCGTTGATGGTTACCGTGGGTACGGGAAGCTTGCCGGGGCTATGCCCAAGCCGGAAAAACCGCGCCATCCGCCGGCTCTCCGCCTCATTGGCATTCACCGGCAAGCTGTCGTAATTGCGCCCGCCCGGATGGGCCACATGGTACTGGCAGCCGCCCAGCGAACGCTGCATCCAGGTATCCAGCAGATCGAACACCAAGGGCGCATGCACCGGGATGGTCGGTTGCAGGCAGTTGGCCGGTTGCCAGGCGCGATAACGCACGCCGGCGACAAACTCACCAACGCGCCCGGTGGCTTGCAGCGGTACCGGGATGCCGTTGCAGGTCAGCAGGTAGCGTTGCGGTGGCAGCCCGGTCACCTTGACTTGCAGGCGCTCCAGCGACGAATCCACATAGCGCACCGTACCGCCCACCGCACCCTCTTCACCCAGCACATGCCAGGGTTCCAGGGCCTGGCGCAGTTCCAGCTCGATACCACTGACGGCGTAGTCGCCGACCTTGGGAAAACGGAACTCCAGGTGCGCGGCAAACCACTCGGCGCGCAGCGGGTAGCCAGCTGCGTTGAGCTCGACGATCACATCGGCAAAATCCTGCTCGATGAAGTGCGGCAGCAGAAAACGGTCGTGCAACTCGGTGCCCCAGCGCGCCAGCTTCGGCGGTGCGTAGGGCTCGCGCCAAAAGCGCGCGACCAAGGCACGCAGCAGCAGTTGTTGGGTCAGGCTCATGCGTGCATGGGGCGGCATCTCGAATGCACGCAGTTCCAGCAGGCCCAGTCGGCCGGTGGCGCCATCCGGTGAGTAGAGTTTGTCGATGCAGAATTCGGCGCGGTGAGTGTTGCCGGTCACGTCGATCAGCAGGTTGCGCAGCAGGCGGTCCACCAACCATGGCGGGCACTCTTCACCGGGAGCAGGCATTTGTGCGAAGGCGATTTCCAGCTCGTACAGCGCATCGTTGCGCGCCTCGTCCACCCGTGGCGCCTGGGAGGTCGGGCCGATGAACAGGCCGGAAAACAGGTAGGACAACGACGGGTGGTTGTGCCAGTAGCTGATCAGGCTGCGCAGTAGATCTGGGCGACGCAGGAACGGCGAGTCCTTGGGCGTGGCGCCACCGAGCACGAAATGGTTACCGCCACCGGTGCCGGTGTGGCGCCCGTCGATCATGAATTTCTCGGTGGTCAGGCGGGTTTGCCGCGCCTCTTCGTAGAGGAACTCGGTGCGCTCCACCAACTCGTCCCAAGAGGCGGACGGCTGCACGTTGACCTCGATCACACCCGGGTCCGGCGTGACGCGGAAGTTGCTCAGGCGCGTGTCGGCCGGTGGCTCGTAGCCTTCGAGCAACACCGGACAGTGCAGTTCTTCAGCGGTGGCTTCGATGGCCGCCACCAGTTCCAGATAGTCCTCGACGCGCTCCAGCGGCGGCATGAACAGATAGAGCCGCCCTTCCCGTGCTTCGGCGCACAGCGCGGTGCGGGTCAGCCAGTCGGCGGACTCGTCCACCTTGGGCACGCGCTCATCACTCGGCGCAGGTTCGCCATGGCTTCGCAGTTGGGCGGTAGTCGGCAGCTCGGGCTGATCCTGGTTAGGGTCCGTCGGGTGCACAAACGGATATTCTGCCGCCGTCACCCACGGCTGCGAGGCCAGCGGCAGGCGATAGCCCAAGGGAGAATCTCCCGGCACCAGGCGGCAATGGTTGTCGCGCAGGTACCAGCGCCCACTCTGCCACCGATCATTGGCGGGCGTGCGCGCCAGCGGCAATACCTGCCCGATGATTTTATCCAGGCCCTGGGCGAACACCTTGCGCAGGCGTTCGCGTTCCAGCTCATCGCTCAGGCGCGGGTCCTGGGCGGTGACGTTCTGCGGCAGCGCGCCTTCGCGCCACAGGTAGTAGAAATTGTCTTCGAAGGCCGGGAACACAAAGCGTGCCGGCAGCTTAAGGTGCTCGGCGACGCTGGCCAGGAAACGCCCGGCCATCACGCCGTCCGCGCCGTAATCCTCTTGCTCATCGGCGATCAACGCGCTGTTGTGCCAGATCGGCACGCCGTCGCGGCGCCAGTAGCAGTTGAGCGACCAGCGCGGCAGTTGCTCGCCGGGGTACCACTTGCCCTGGCCGAAGTGCACCAGCCCTTTGGGTGCGTAGTGCTTGCGCATGCGCTGGAACAGTTCGGCAGACAGGCGCCGCTTGTCCGGGCCGAGCGCGGCGGTGTTCCATTCGGCGCCGTCGGGGTCGTCGATGGAGACAAAGGTCGGCTCGCCGCCCATGGTCAGGCGGACATCGTCCCTGAGCAGGTCGCCATCGATCTGCCGACCCAGCGCCTGGATCGCCAGCCATTGTTCTTCGGTGTAGGGCTTGGTGACCCGCGGGGCCTCCCAAATCCGCTCTACAGACATTTCGTGGGTGAATTCACACTCGCACGGCTCCACCAACCCACTGATCGGCGCAGCAGACGAGGGATCGGGACTGCAGGCCAACGGGATATGCCCTTCACTGGCGAACAGCCCCGAGGTGGCATCCAGGCCGATCCAGCCGGCGCCGGGCAAATACACTTCGCACCAGGCGTGCAGGTCGGTGAAGTCCACTTCGGTGCCGGACGGGCCGTCGAGGGCTTTGACGTCGGCGGTCAACTGGATCAGATAGCCCGACACAAACCGTGCGGCCAAGCCCAGGTTGCGCAGCAATTGCACCAGCAGCCAGGCCGAATCGCGGCAAGAGCCGGAGGCGTTTTCCAGGGTGAATTCCGGCGTCTGCACGCCCGGTTCCATGCGGATCAGGTAGCCGATATCGGCCGCCAGGCGCTGGTTGAGGCCCACCAGGAAATCCACGGCCGGCAACGGCGTACGGTCGATGCCTGCAAGGTACGCGGCAAACTTCGGCGTCAGCGGCAAGGTTTCCAGGTACGGCGCCAGCTCGCGCTGTTCATCGGCGGCATAGCTGAAGGGGATTTTTTCGGCGTAGGGCTCAAGGAAAAAGTCGAACGGGTTGAACACCGCCATCTCGGCGACCAGGTCGACCTCGATGCGCAGCTCATCGGTCTTCTCAGGGAACACCAACCGCGCCAGGTAATTGCCCTGGGGGTCTTGCTGCCAATTGATGAAATGCTGCTCGGGCAGCACTTTCAGCGCGTAGGACAAAATCCGCGTGCGGCTATGGGCGGCCGGACGCAACCGCACGATCTGCGGGCCGAGTTCGACAGCGCGGTCGTAGCGGTAATGCGTAACGTGGTGCAACGCGACATGAATCGACACGGCGGCCTCCTGCGAGCCAGGGCATGGACACAAAGTGCGCAAGACTTATGCCAGAGCGGCGGTCATTGCGCTTTATCGTGGGACCCGGTGCAGTACAGCACCAAAACGGCGCCAACGGCGATGCTCTGGTGCAAGTGACGCACATATTTGTGGCGCAGGTGTGAAGACGGGTGGGGAATCTACCCAATCAAGCGGTTTTGCGCCTGGCAATCGCGGCTTGGCGCAGGTGGCGGATTTCAAGCAGCTTCTGGCGCATCTCTCGTTGAACCTTGCTGTTAAGTGTCAATAATCCGAGCAATGGGAATAACAGCGCCAACCCATAAAGAATTTTGTGAGGCTGGAATTGAATCATCGGAACTACAAACAGTAGACAGGCGATGTAGATACCGACCATTACCCACACCCAGGAGGGTCGGCCCCGCAAAATCATAAAGTTGCTATGGACCGTCAACAGAATGAGCAGCGCCCCGGCAGACATGATCTTGAGCCCCACTTGAGCAATGGGCGCATCACGAAAATAGGTGATGAACGCCAGCGCCACAGCCAACGCCAAAGAAAAACACGCAGCAAATACTCCACCCATAAACGTCAGAAAGTATTGCCTGAAAAAGTCGCGTAGCGTCATTAACTCGGTCATTCGTTTATTTCCTCGTACAACCCAATCGCGATGGTATTGACGTTTCCGGAGTACGCACTCCCGCCAAATCCTATGGTTGCGCCGAGGACGTCTTTGATCTGGGTAGTGGTGCTGTGCTTGAGCTGCGTAGGGGTGAAACGCTTGGTGAGTTCGCCCGACGCCTGCCTCAATTTGATCATCTTCGCGGTCAAGCTGGGATGGTTGATGCTGAGCAGCTCTTTCGTCAGCTTGGCTCTTTCCTGGCGATTCAAACCGCGAAGCACGTCACGCAGGCTCTTGCCCGTCGATGCTTTGGCAGCCCTGACCAGCTTGACCGTCGTCAGGGCCGAACCGCCTACGCCGGCCAGTGATACGGCGTCCAGCACGATGGACGCATTCTGGTACCAACCTTCACTGTCGAGCGAATCCTTGACCTCAGGTTTGGCGACTTCCAGCGCTGTTCGGGCAATGCCGTTAAAGCACTGAAGCATACTCGCGCCGGCAGCCGCATATCCCACTACAACGATGACGGAACTGGCGCCAGCGCTGAAAGGCACCAGAATGGTTCCACTGGCAATCGCAGCCCAACTGATGACAGCCCCCAGGCAGGAGATTCCGGTATTCACGGCTTCGCCAATCAGTCGGGACTCTCGAGGATTGCTCACGACATGTTGAGCAAACTGCGTCGGTGCAATGTACTTCTGTGCTTCACGCAAAATGATGCGCTTAGGCTTGATGCTGCAGATGGGCTTGAATTCGCGCAGGGTGATGACGTTGAAGTCGGCGTCGATGTATACGACGCCTGCACCGACAATACCGGGGTCGGCATCGATGGCCGCGAACAGGCGCGGCAGGTTGATCTGGCTTTCGATGCGTTGGCGCGCCATGAACTGCGAGCGGTTGGAGTCCATGCCGATGCCGGCCAGGGGGTTACCCATGGGGTGTTCTTCCTTGAAATGGGTGGTGACTGAACTGACGCCTTCGCGAGCAAGCCCGCTCCCACATTTTGATTTGCGAATACATTCAAGTGTGGGAGCGGGCTTGCTCGCGAAGGCGATTTAATGGGCGCCACCTTAACAAACAGGCTACCCACCGGCTAGAAAGCAAAACGCCAGCACGAGGCTGGCGTCTGGCATGTTCAGGCTGCGATCAACGCGGCACGACCGGCTTGCGCGCAGGCTTGCCGCCCTTGCCCTTGGCCGCATCGGCGCGTTCCTTGGCGGCCTGCTTGTTGCGTGCCTGGGCCGCAGCCTTGGCTTGCTCACGCTTGTCCCACGGGTTGCTGCCGTCACTGCCACGCGGTGGCAGGCCGGTGTGCTGGGTGAGGATCCTGGTGGTGGTTTCCTTGGCGACCTTATGGCTGCCAGCCGGCGTCGAGTTCTTGCGACGGGCGCTCTGGTAGCTGTCGGTGCTCGGCTGGTGCAGCGGGATCAGTTGGTCCTTGCCCGGCCCGATCAGGTCGGCACGGCCCATGCGGGTCAGTGCTTCACGCAGCATCGGCCAGCCTTTCGGGTCGTGGTAGCGCAGGAACGCCTTGTGCAGACGGCGCTGCTCTTCGCTCTTGACGATGGTCACCGCGTCGCTCTTGTAGGTCACCTTGCGCAGCGGGTTCTTGCCCGAGTGGTACATGGCCGTGGCGGTGGCCATCGGCGACGGGTAGAACGCCTGCACCTGGTCGGCGCGGAAGCCGTTGCCCTTGAGCCACAGGGCCAGGTTCATCATGTCTTCATCGGTGGTGCCCGGGTGGGCGGCGATGAAGTACGGAATCAGGTACTGCTCCTTGCCCGCTTCCTTGGTGTACTTCTCGAACATGCGCTTGAACTTGTCATAGCTGCCAATGCCCGGCTTCATCATCTGGTTGAGCGGACCTTCCTCGGTATGTTCCGGGGCGATCTTGAGGTAGCCACCGACGTGGTGGGTGACCAGCTCTTTCACGTATTCCGGCGACTCGACGGCCAGGTCGTAGCGCAGGCCGGAGGCGATCAGGATCTTCTTCACACCCGGCAACGCACGGGCGCTGCGGTACAACTGGATCAACGACGAGTGGTCGGTGTTCAGGTTCGGGCAGATACCGGGGAACACGCACGACGGCTTGCGGCACGCGGATTCGATCTCCGGGCTCTTGCAGGCGATGCGGTACATGTTCGCGGTCGGGCCGCCGAGGTCGGAGATCACGCCGGTAAAGCCGGGGACCTTGTCACGGATCTCTTCGATCTCGCGAATGATCGACTCTTCGGAACGGTTCTGGATGATGCGGCCTTCGTGCTCGGTGATCGAGCAGAAGGTGCAGCCGCCGAAGCAGCCACGCATGATGTTCACCGAGAAGCGGATCATGTCGTAGGCCGGGATCTTTTCCTTGCCGTACACCGGGTGCGGAACACGGGCGTAAGGCATGCCGAACACGTAGTCCATTTCTTCGGTGGTCATGGGAATGGGTGGTGGGTTGAACCACACGTCCACTTCGCCGTGCTTTTGCACCAGGGCGCGGGCGTTGCCTGGGTTGGTTTCCAGGTGCAACACGCGGTTGGCATGGGCGTAGAGCACTGCGTCGCCACGGACTTTCTCCACCGATGGCAGGCGGATCACGGTCTTGTCGCGGGTCATTTTCGGGCTGGCCAGGATCTGTACGACCTTGGCTTCTTCCGGGTCTTCAACCGGGCCTTTTTCCTGCTCGATGGCGCAGGCCTGGGTGTCCTGGGTGTTCACGTACGGGTTGATGATCTTGTCGATCTTACCCGGACGGTCGATACGCGTGGAGTCCACTTCGTACCAGCCCACCGGCGTGTCACGACGGATGAACGCGGTGCCGCGCACATCGGTGATGTCTTCGATCTTGTGGCCCCACGACAGGCGCTGGGCAACCTCGACGATGGCGCGTTCGGCGTTGCCGTACAGCAGGATATCGGCGGTGGCGTCGATCAGGATCGAGTTGCGCACCCGGTCCTGCCAGTAGTCGTAGTGGGCGATGCGACGCAGGGAGGCTTCGATGCCGCCGAGTACGATCGGCACGTTCTTGTAGGCTTCCTTGCATCGCTGGCTGTACACCAGGCTGGCGCGGTCCGGGCGTTTGCCCGCCATGCCGCCTGGGGTGTAGGCGTCGTCGGAGCGGATTTTCTTGTCGGCGGTGTAGCGGTTGATCATGGAGTCCATGTTGCCGGCCGCGACGCCGAAGAACAGGTTCGGCTCGCCGAGCTTCATGAAGTCGTCTTTGGACTGCCAGTTGGGCTGCGCAATGATCCCGACGCGGAAGCCCTGGGACTCCAGCAGGCGGCCGATGATCGCCATGCCGAACGACGGATGGTCAACGTACGCATCACCGGTGACGATGATGATGTCGCAGGAATCCCAGCCAAGCTGATCCATCTCCTCCCTGCTCATCGGCAGGAATGGCGCTGGACCGAAACATTCGGCCCAGTACTTGGGATAGTCAAATAACGGCTTGGCTGTTTGCATGACGGTGACCGGTGTTGAGATGAAAAATCGCGGGCGCGGAATATAGCACAAATTTTGACCAATTCCGACGATAATGGTCGGAATTGAGCAGAAGGGTTACTCGTCGTCGTCGAAGTTATAACTGCCCGGCGCGAGGTTCTCGAAGCGCGTGTACTTACCGATGAACGCCAGGCGGATAAAGCCGATCGGGCCGTTCCGCTGCTTGCCGATGATGATCTCGGCAATGCCCTTGTGCTCGGTCTCGGGGTGGTACACCTCATCGCGGTACACAAACATGATCACGTCGGCGTCCTGCTCGATCGCGCCGGATTCGCGCAAGTCGGAGTTCACCGGGCGCTTGTTGGGGCGTTGCTCCAGGGAACGGTTGAGCTGGGACAGCGCCACCACCGGGCAGTTGAATTCCTTGGCCAGGGCCTTGAGGGACCGGGAGATTTCGGAAATTTCGTTGGTCCGGCTGTCACCGCTGGAACCGGGGATCTGCATCAACTGCAGGTAGTCGATCATGATCAGGGCGATGTCGCCGTGCTCACGCACCAGGCGCCGGGTACGTGCGCGCATCTCGGATGGGCTGATGCCTGCGGTGTCATCGATGAACAGCTTGCGGTCATTGAGCAGGTTGACCGCCGAGGTCAGGCGCGGCCAATCGTCGTCTTCCAGTTGGCCGGAACGCACCTTGGTCTGGTCGATACGCCCGAGCGACGAGAGCATCCGCATGATCAGCGATTCACCGGGCATCTCCAGGGAGTACACCAGCACGGTCTTGTCGCTGCGCAACACGGCGTTTTCCACCAGGTTCATCGCGAAGGTGGTCTTACCCATGGACGGACGACCGGCGACGATGATCAAGTCGGAGGGCTGCAGGCCGCTGGTCTTCTCATCCAGGTCAGCATACCCGGTGGAAATACCGGTGATGGCGGCGTCGGTGTTGAACAGGGTGTCGATGCGGTCGATGGCCTTGGTCAACAGCTCGTTGACGCCCACCGGGCCGCCGGTTTTCGGGCGGGCCTCGGCGATCTGGAAGATCTGGCGCTCGGCTTCGTCGAGGATCTCTTCAGCGGTGCGCCCTTCGGGGTTGAAGGCGCTGTCGGCGATCTCGGTGCTGATGCCGATCAGCTGGCGCAGCGTGGCGCGCTGGCGAACGATCTGGGCATAGGCCTTGATGTTGGCGACGGACGGCGTGTTTTTCGCCAGCTCACCGAGGTAGCCGAGGCCGCCAACCTGGGAGGTCTGGCCTTCCTTGTCTAGCTGCTCGGCCAGGGTCACCACGTCGATCGGTGAGTTCTGGTCGGCCAGCTTGGCGATGGCACGGAAGATCAGGCGGTGGTCATGGCGATAGAAATCACCGTCCGAGACTTGATCCAGCACGCGTTCCCAGGCGTTGTTGTCCAGCATCAAACCACCGAGCACGGCCTGTTCGGCCTCGATGGAATGCGGCGGCACCTTCAGGGCAGCGGTTTGCAGATCGTATTGCTCAGGAGCTGAAATATCGTTCATGGCCACTTGGAATTTGGGGGTGTGTAGAAAAACAAAAGGCACGACCTGTAAACAGGATCGTGCCCGATGTTAACCGCCTGGCACGCGAGGTGCCAGTCAGTTAGGTGCGGCTTAAGCTGCTACCACGACAACGCGTACGGTGGCTTCAACTTCGGCGTGCAGGTGCACGGCTACGTCGAATTCGCCTACGTTGCGGATGGTGCCGTTCGGCAGACGAACTTCGCTCTTCTGCACTTCAACGCCGGAGGCGGTCAGTGCATCAGCGATGTCGTGGGTGCCGATCGAACCGAACAGCTTGCCTTCGTCACCGGCGGTGGCAGTGATAGTCACTTCCAGCTCAGCCAGTTGGGCAGCGCGAGTTTCGGCCGAAGCTTTTTTGTCTGCTGCGGCTTTTTCCAGCTCGGCACGACGCTCTTCAAACGCAGCCAGGTTGGCAGCGGTTGCAGCGGTGGCTTTGCCGTATGGCAGCAGGTAGTTACGACCGTAGCCGGCCTTAACGTTCACTTTGTCGCCCAGGTTGCCCAGGTTGGCGACTTTTTCCAGAAGGATCAGTTGCATGTGAAAATCCTCTAACTTTTAACCTTCACCGTTCGCGTTATCGGCGTCTTTCGGCGCCAGACGACCGCGAAAATCAATCAGGCCGTCGACAATGGCCAGAACCACGAGTAACGGATAGATCAGCTGCATGAACAGCACCATTGTTACGTACATCCCCACCAGCCAGAACTTGGCCAGGCGCTTCTGCGCGACCAGCCCGTGAATCAGGGCCAGTCCGGCGAACACCAGCGGTACGCTGCAAAACAGCACCAGCAAGGTGGCTTGTGAACCGAAGTACGGTCCGACCACCATGAGTGCCAGCAGCAACATCGCCGGGCCCACGGGGATTCTGATACTGCGAAACTCGCGACCAAAACCACCCGGGTTGTACAACAACGCCTGCCAATAACGCCCAAGCATCAGGCTCAGCACGCTGACGATCTGCATCATTACCGCCATCAGGCCGATCAGGGCCGGTGCAATCAGTGTCGCAAGACGCGCTCGCTCATCTACCGAAAGCTGCTGGTAGAGTTCCCCGAGGGCCATCGGCAGGATCTTGACGATCTCTTGCGACAGCGCCTCGATCTGCGGGCGGAAAGCCGCGTCGATCAACACCGAAAACACCAACCCCACTGCCACGCTGACCAGCAGCGTGCGGGCCCAGGACTCACTTGCGCGCAAAACCAACGCAAGGCTCGACGACCCCAGCAGTACCAGAAGTACCTTGGGTTCGCCCAGTTGCAGCCACCAGATCAAGGCGGCCAGCACTCCCAGGGCCAGGACGCCAAGGGCATCCTGCAAACCGCGCCGCAGCAGCACAAGGCAACCTGCGGCAGCACCCAACCAATACAACAACGGCAATGCTGCACATCCAGCCACTACCAGAGTGGCCTGCACGCGACCGCGCATGATGAACTCAGCTAAGGCGCGCATGCATTCAATCCCTTACTACTTGTCGACTGCCCGGTCTCAGCGGCCGTGGCTGTCGGTGTAGGCCAGCAGGGCCAGGAAGCGGGCGCGCTTGATAGCGGTGGCCAGCTGACGCTGATAACGTGCTTTGGTACCGGTGATACGGCTTGGAACGATTTTGCCGGTCTCGGATACGTAGGCTTTCAGAGTGTTGAGATCTTTGTAATCGATCTCTTTCACGTCTTCAGCGGTGAAGCGGCAGAATTTACGACGACGGAAGAAACGTGCCATTTGATAGGCTCCTTAAAAGGTCCGTGGATTACTCGTCAGCGTTATCGCTGTTGTCGCTGTCATCACTATCAGCGCTATCAGCGCCTTCGTGCTCAGGACGGTCGCGACGCTCACGGCGCTCACTGCGGTTTTCTTCAGCCTTGAGCATCTCGGATTGGCCGGTAACGGCTTCTTCGCGACGGATGACCAGGTTACGGATCACAGCATCGTTGTAGCGGAAGTTGTCTTCCAGCTCGGCCAGGGCCTTGCCAGTGCACTCAACGTTCAGCATCACGTAGTGAGCCTTGTGAACATTGTTGATTGCGTAGGCCAGTTGACGACGGCCCCAATCTTCCAGACGGTGGATTTTGCCGCCGTCTTCTTCGATCAGCTTGGTGTAACGCTCAACCATGCCGCCGACTTGCTCGCTTTGATCCGGGTGGACCAAAAAGATGATTTCGTAATGACGCATGAATGCTCCTTACGGGTTGTAGCCTGCCGCTCAAAAACGGTCAGACAAGGAGTGAATGACACTTATGGATCTTGCCGCAGGGAGGCACCTCGGTGCCCGCCAGGAAGGCAAGGGGCGCAATTGTAGAGAAGGGGGAGGATGCGTGCAAGTTGATTGGTGATTATTTGAACAATCACGATCTCAGGTTAAACACAAAACCAATGTGGGAGCGGGCTTGCTCGCGAAAGCGGTGTATCAGCCCCAACTGCAGTGACTGATATACCGTATTCGCGAGCAAGCCCGCTCCCACATTTTGACCTTTTTACTTCTTCGGCTTGGCCTTCGCACCGCGCTGACGCTGGGCCTCGAACAGGCAGACGCCGGTGGCCACCGACACGTTGAGGCTGCTGACGCTACCGGCCATCGGCAGGTGCACCAGGTAGTCGCAATGCTCACGGGTCAGGCGACGCATGCCTTTACCTTCGGCGCCCATGATCAGGATGGTCGGGCCGGTGAGGTCCTGGTCATAAATGCTGACCTCGGCCTCCCCCGCCGTACCCACGACCCACAGGCCACGCTGCTGGAGTTTCTCCAGGGTGCGTGCCAGGTTGGTCACGGCCACCAGCGGAATCACTTCCGCCGCGCCACACGCGACTTTACGCACCACCGGCGTCAGGGTCGCCGACTTGTCTTTAGGCACGATCACCGCCAGCGCGCCGGCAGCGTCCGCCGAACGCAGGCAGGCGCCGAGGTTGTGCGGGTCGGTCACGCCGTCGAGCACCAGCAGCAACGGCGCACCTTCGGTACGGTCGAGCAGCTCGTCGAGCATCGCCTCGCCCCAGACCTGGCTCGGGCTGACGTCCGCCACCACGCCCTGGTGAACACCCTCTACCCACACGTCCATTTCACGGCGCTCGGCCTGGCCGATGGCAACCTTGTTTTGCGTGGCCAGCTCAACCAGCGCTTGTACGCGCGGCTCGCTGCGGCCTTCCGCCAACCATACCTGCTTGACGCGTTTAGGGTGGTGACGCAGCAGTGCTTCTACGGCGTGGACGCCGTAGATTTTTTCCAGACTCATGACTTGGCCTTAGGTTTGCGCGACCCGCCGCTTTTCGCGGGAGCCGAACCCGCTTTTGGCGGGCCTTTACGGTGTTTACTCGGCTTGCTCGACGGCTTTTCCGCCCCGTGGGACTTTCCCCCAGACGCCGCTTTACCACCGCTTTTGGCTTCGTTGAGCAACTGCTGCTTCAACTCACGGCTCTTGCGCAGCTCGGCATTTTTCGCCGCTGCGTCGCTTGGGCGGTAGGCTTCGGGGGCCTTTTCCTTGGTCGATGAACGACGAGCGGCCTTGGCTGGCGCAGGTTCTACGACGGCTGTTTTAGCTGGCGCCCCCTTGCCTTTGCTAGCTGGAGTCGCTTCGCTGCTACGTTTTTTACGATTGCCGGGCGACTCGGCAGGCTTGTCGGACATACCGAAGTCGATCTTGCGCTCGTCGAGGTCGACGCGCATGACCTGTACTTCCACGGTATCGCCCAAACGGAAGCTGCGACCGCTGCGCTCGCCCGCCAGGCGGTGGTGCACAGGGTCAAAGTGGTAGTAGTCGCCCGGCAAGGCGGTGACGTGCACCAGGCCCTCGACGTAGATGTCGGTCAGTTCCACAAACAGACCAAAGCCGGTCACCGCAGTGATCACACCCGGGAACGACTCGCCCACACGGTCTTTCATGAACTCGCACTTGAGCCAGTTCACGACGTCGCGGGTGGCTTCGTCGGCGCGGCGTTCGCTCATGGAGCACTGCTCGCCCAGCTGTTCCAGGGCCGCTTCGTCGTACGGATAGATCCGTGCCTTCGGAATGGTCATGGCACCGGCGCGCTTGACGTGCGGGGTGTCCTGCTTGGAGTGGATCACGCTGCGGATGGCGCGGTGCGTGAGCAGGTCCGGGTAACGACGGATCGGCGAGGTGAAGTGAGTGTACGCCTCGTAATTCAGGCCGAAGTGGCCCTGGTTATCCGCGCTGTACACCGCCTGGCTCAGGGAGCGCAGCATGACGGTCTGGATCACGTGGTAATCCGGGCGGTCCTTGATGCTGGCCAGCAGAGCCTGGTAATCCTTCGGCGTCGGGCCGTCCTTGCCTTTGTGCAGGGACAGGCCGAGTTCGCCGAGGAACGCACGCAGCTTTTCCAGACGCTCCGGCGGCGGGCCGTCGTGCACCCGGTACAACGCAGGGATCTCGTGCTTTTTCAGGAACTCAGCGGTGGCCACGTTGGCCGCCAGCATGCATTCCTCGATCAGCTTGTGCGCATCGTTACGGGTGGTCGGGGTGATCGCAGCGATCTTGCGCTCGGAACCGAAGACAATCCGGGTTTCCTGGGTTTCAAAATCGATCGCGCCTCGGGTGTGACGTGCGCCCAGCAACACCTTGTACAGCGCATAGAGCTGCTTGAGATGCGGCACGACATGGCCGTACTCACCACGCAATGCTTTGGCTTCGCTGGTTTTCGGCTGTTCCAGGATGGTGCTGACCTTGTTGTAGGTCAGGCGCGCCTGGGAGTGGATCACCGCTTCATAGAACTGGTAGTCCGTCATTTCGCCGGTTTTCGAGATAGTCATCTCGCACACCATGGCCAAACGGTCGACTTTCGGGTTCAGCGAGCACAGGCCGTTGGACAACTCCTCGGGCAGCATCGGAATCACGCGCTCGGGGAAGTACACCGAGTTGCCACGCACTTGCGCTTCGGTATCCAGGGCAGAACCGATCTTCACATAGCTGGAGACGTCGGCAATCGCCACGTACAACTTCCAGCCGCCGGAGAACAGACGCAGCTTGCCCGGCTTGGCTTCGCAGTAGACCGCATCGTCGAAGTCGCGGGCGTCTTCGCCGTCGATGGTGACGAACGGCAGATGGCGCAGGTCGATGCGCTTCTCTTTGTCCTTCTCTTCGACTTCCGGCTTGAGCTTGCGCGCTTCTTTCACGACGGCTTCAGGCCAGACGTGAGGAATATCGTAGGTACGCAGCGCGACATCGATTTCCATGCCCGGCGCCATGTAGTTGCCGACCACTTCAATCACATCACCCTGCGGCTGGAAGCGAGGGGTCGGCCAGTGGGTGATCTTCACCTCGACAAACTGGCCAACCTTGGCATTCGCATTGCGGCCCGGGGTGATCAGCACTTCCTGCTGCACCTTCGGGTTATCCGGCACCACAAAACCAATGCCGCCTTCTTCGAAGTAGCGACCGACGATGGTCTCGTGACCACGGGACACCACTTCGACGATCACGCCTTCACGGCGACCGCGACGGTCCAGGCCGGAAACACGCGCCAGGGCACGGTCGCCATCGAACACCAGGCGCATTTGCGCCGGGCTCATGAACAGGTCATCGCTGCCGTCGTCCGGGATCAGGAAGCCGAAGCCGTCACGATGGCCGGCGATGCGGCCGAGGATCAGGTCGAGCTTGTCCACTGGCGCGTACGTGCCACGGCGGGTGTAGATCAATTGTGCGTCGCGCTCCATGGCGCGCAGGCGGCGGCGCAGGGCTTCGAGCTGGTCTTCGGTGGTCAGACCGAATTCTTCAACCAACTGCTCGCGGCTAGCAGGCGAGCCCCGATCGGCGAGGTGCGCCAGGATCAGTTCGCGGCTAGGAATAGGGTTTTCATATTTTTCCGCTTCACGAGCGGCCTCGGGATCGAGGGACTGCCAATCGGCCATTAGAGAGTTTTCACCTTGTCTATATGCGGGTTAGTTTGGCATACGCGTATTGAAACGGGAAATTTCAGACGTCAACAAGCCTTTTAAAGCCCTTTGCAGCCCGCAACAGGCACCTTGCACGACCACTGGCGAAATTTTCCAGGCTTTTTTCGTGGCGGGGGTTTACAGCTTAAAATCCCCTCCGTATAGTGCGCGCCATCGACGACGGCAACGTTGTTTGATAATGCCCAGGTGGTGAAATTGGTAGACACGCCAGCTTCAGGTGCTGGTGACCTTACGGTCGTGGAAGTTCGAGTCTTCTCCTGGGCACCAAATTCAGATCAAACCCGCGAAAGCGGGTTTTTTCGTTTCAAGGCTCTGATTTTTAACGGAAAACTTGATTTATTTTTTTGAATCAGGGGTTTACAGATCAAAAAGCCCTCCGTATAGTTCGCTCCATCAACAGCGCAAGCGTTGTTGATAATGCCCAGGTGGTGAAATTGGTAGACACGCCAGCTTCAGGTGCTGGTGATCGCAAGGTCGTGGAAGTTCGAGTCTTCTCCTGGGCACCAAATTCAGATCAAACCCGCGAAAGCGGGTTTTTTCGTTTCCGGGGTTTGAAAACTTCCCAGTCGATTTCCGCCTGCATCCGCACCTGAGAAACTTTATCGTTTATCCTTGCAATGATTTGTTGCACACAAGCGAGGAAAACTTCGGATGACCATCCGCGATACCCGTCTCAAGACATCCCTTCTGCGTGGCCTGACCCTCACTCTGCTCGGCCTGACCTTGCTCTCCCCCACCGCCTATTGCGCCGACAAGGTCTCCCTGACCCTGTACAACGGCCAGCACAAAGAAGTCGGCGACGAACTCGCCAAGGCCTTCGAAGCCAAGACCGGCATCCACGTCAACGTGCGCAAAGGCAGCAGCAACCAGCTGGCCAGCCAGGTCGTCGAAGAAGGCGACCGCTCCCCCGCCGACGTGATCTACACCGAAGAATCGCCGCCGCTGAACAAACTCGGCGAGCAAGGCCTGCTGGCCAGGATCGACGCCAGCACCCTCGACGTACTACCCAAGGATTATGTCGGCGCCAACGGCGACTGGATGGGCGTGACCGCACGCACCCGTGTCGTTGCGTTCAATCCGAA
This sequence comes from Pseudomonas azotoformans, assembly GCF_900103345.1. Classification (NCBI taxonomy): domain Bacteria; kingdom Pseudomonadati; phylum Pseudomonadota; class Gammaproteobacteria; order Pseudomonadales; family Pseudomonadaceae; genus Pseudomonas; species Pseudomonas azotoformans. The sequence goes on along the minus strand of NZ_LT629702.1, from coordinate 5,365,217 downwards.
GCTGATTGCTGAAAAAGACCTGCCCAAATCGGTACTCGACTTTGCCGGCCCCGAGTGGCAAGGCAAGGTCGGCTTCGTGCCGACCAGCGGCGCGTTCCAGGAACAAGCCGTGGCGATCATCAAGCTGCACGGTCGCGAAGCGGCTGAAGAATGGCTGACCGGCCTGCGCGCCTTCGGCAAGGTGTACAGCAACAACATGGTTGCGCTGAAAGCCGTCGAAAACGGCGAAGTGGCCACCGTTCTGGTGAACAACTACTACTGGTTCGCCCTAAAGAAAGAAAAGACCAATCTGGATTCCCAACTGCACTACTTCACCAATGGCGACGCCGGCGGCCTGATCACGGTGTCCTCGGCTGCCGCGCTGAAATCCAGCAAGCACCCCAAGGAAGCCCAGCAATTGTTGGCATTCATGGCCAGCGAAGAAGGCCAGCGCGTGATCACCAATACCTCGGCCGAATATCCGCTGCGCAAGGGTATGGAATCCAATCGCGGCCTCAAGCCTTTCAGCGAGCTGCAACCGCCGAAAGTCACCCCGGCCGACCTGGGCAATGCCGAAGAAGCCCTGGACCTGGAACGTGACGTTGGCTTGAACTGATGAACCCATCGCTACCCGCCCTGCGCACAGGGTTCAGCCCACGGCGCAAGCGCCCGTCGATCTGGCTGTTGCTACCGGTGCTATTTCTGGTTGGCTTGAGCCTACTGCCGCTGGCGTACGTCGGCACCAAAGCCTGGCAAGCGGGCTGGGCGGAAGCGGTGCATCTGCTGTGGCGACCGTATGTGTTTGGGTTGCTGCGCAACACCCTGGCGCTGATGGTCGGGGTAACGGTAGCGTGCGGCGTGATCGGCCTGTCCCTGGCTTGGTTGCTGGAGCGCAGCAACCTGCCGGGGCGGCGCATCTGGGGCGTGATCCTGTGCCTGCCGTTTGCGGTGCCGGCATTTGTCAGCAGCTTTACCTGGGTGTCGTTGAGCGCCAGCTTCGAAGGGCTCGGCGGGGCGATCCTGGTGATGAGCCTGTCAAAATATCCGCTGGTGTTCTTGCCGGTGGCGGCAACGCTGCGCAATCTTGATCCCGCACTGGAAGAGTCGGCCCGTACCCTGGGACTGAACCGCTGGGGCATCTTCTTTCGCGTGACTTTGCCGTTGTTGTGGCCCTCGCTGCTGGCTGGAGCATTGCTGATCGCGCTGCACATGCTGGTGGAGTTCGGTGCGCTGTCAATCATTGGGTTGCAGACCTTCACCACCGCGATCTACCAACAGTTCGAGCTGGAATTCAGCAATGCGAATGCTGCGATGCTGTCGGCCGTGCTGCTGGTGATGTGCCTGACGCTGCTGTGGCTGGAGCTGCGCGTGCGCGGCAAAGGCCGGCACGTGCGCATTGGCCAGGGCGCAGCGCGACATGCGGAGCAGGTTCGATTGGGTAAGTGGGCGCCACTGGGCCAGGTGTATTGCCTGGCGCTGGCGATCATCGGCAGTGGCATTCCCCTGGGGATGCTCGGTTATTGGCTGGCGGTAGGTTCGTCGGCTGCATTTCCGCTGGCCGAGATCAGTGAGGCGTTGCTGTCCTCCCTGGCGCTGTCGCTCGGCGGCGCCGCGCTTTGCCTGGTATTGGCGGTGCCGGTGGGGCTTCTGGTAGTGCGCTACAAAGGCCAACTGGCGATCTGGGCCGAGCGCCTGCCTTACTTGCTGCACGCCTTGCCCGGCCTGGTGATCGCACTGAGCCTGGTGTATTTCGCCCTGCATTACGTGCCAGCGCTGTACCAGACCTCGGCGTTGTTGCTGATTGCTTATGCGCTTTTGTTTTTGCCGCTGGCCCAGGCACCGATTCGTACGGCGCTGAACAAGGCGGCGCCGCAGCTTGAAGAGGCTGCACGCACGCTGGGTGCTTCGTCATTCAGTGCATTTTGTCGGGTGACGCTGCCGATTATTTTCCCGGCCCTCGGCGCAGCATTTGCGCTGGTATTCCTGGATGCGATGAAGGAATTGACGGCGACGCTGCTGCTCAGCCCAACCGGCTTGAATACCTTGGCGACGGCGGTGTGGGCGCATACTTCGAATGTGGAATTTGCGGCGGCGGCGCCTTATGCGGCGCTGTTGATCGTGGTGTCGGGGTTGCCGGTTTATCTGCTCACGACGCGGATGTATCTGAGCCGTTGAGACCGCTATCGGGGGCAAGCCCCCTCCCACAGTTGACCGAGTTCCAGCTTTGGAATGCTGACAAATGTGGGAGGGGGCTTGCCCCCGATGAGGCCGGCACAGGCAACACTACGCCCTGAACTGCCCAAGGCTCGCCTTCAACTGCGCCGCCAACCCATCCAGCACCTTGCCACTGGCCGTGGTCTCCACCACCGCCTGCGCGGCACGCTCGGCCTGGGCATGGATCACCTCGACCCGGCCGCGCACCGCATGGGCGCCCTGGGCCTGGTGCTCGGCTGCACGCGTCGCCAAACCAATCGCGGCATGCACCTGCTCCACCGACGCCTGTACCGTTTGCTGCAAACGCACACTGTCACGCAGCACCAGCAAGCCTTCATTTGCCTGGCGCCCAGCCTTACTAATGGTTTCCACCGCCTCCCGCGCGCCTTGCTGCAACGCCACGATATGCGCCTGGATATCGCCGGTGGAGCTTTGGGTCTTGCTCGCCAGCGCACGCACCTCATCCGCCACCACCGCAAAACCGCGCCCGGTCTCACCGGCACGCGCCGCTTCGATCGCCGCGTTGAGTGCCAACAGGTTGGTTTGCTCGGCAATGCCGTGAATGACAGTCAACACCACCTCGATCTGCTCGCTTTGCTGGGCGAGGCGCTCGATCACCATAGAGCCTGCCTGTACCTGCCCCGCCAGCGCTTCGATCAAGCTACCGACTTCAGCCGAAGTGCGCGAGTTCTCGTCCGTGGCCTGGCGGATATCCACCACCTGCTGCAACGCCGCCTGCATGGCGTGGCTTTCAGCCTGAGCTTCATCCGCCATCTGCGAAAGCGCACGCAGACTTTCGGCCACCTCATCGCGCTGCAAGCCGGCGGCCGCATCGGCACCCGCGTTGCGCAGGGTCATGGCACCGATTTCCACACCCGTACGCTGGGCCACATCCCCTGCCTCACGCACAATGGGCTGCAACTTATCCACAAAGCGATTGACCGCCGACGCCATGTCGCCGATTTCGTCCTTGCTGCTGATCTGCACACGCTTGGTGAGGTCACCCTCGCCCGCTGCCAAATCATCCATGGCCGCGATCAACAGCTTCAGGCGGTTGACCACACGGCGCCCCAGCACCACAGCGATCAACAGCAATACGCCAAGACCAACCAGCGCGAGCCCCATGCCGATACGCCAGCGCAGGGTGCCGGCAGCGTCCTGAACGGCGCTGGTGGTGTTGGCCGTCATCTGGGTGGCTGTGGCTTGCGCAGATTGCAGGCGGGCGCCCATGGCGGCAGCGCTGTCGGCGGCCGCGCCCTTGAGGCTGTCGCCAACCAGTTGATCTCCACTGGCGATCAGCGCCGCAAAACGTTTATCAAGCGCTTGCAGGTCCGCCTCGACCGCCGCCGTCGAAACCCCCATGCGCACCTTGCCGATTTCTACGCCATTGGGGCTGATGGACGCCTCCACGTAAAACACCGAAGGATCATCTTTGGCCGCATCCAGCACTTTATCCAGGGCACGATCCCCCTTGCCCTTGTCCAACAGCGCCTGGTTGATCGGGTTTTCACGGTTCAGGTAGCGAGTCAGGTGCTCGCCCGCCGCGTCGTCATACACCACGAACAGCACGTTGGGATTGCGCTGGGCGCGCCGCGCGAACTCCGACAGCGTCGGCACGTCGCTGTCCCACATGGCGCGGGGCGCCACCGAGGCCAGCAGTTGCGCCATGTCATTGGCAGAGTCTTTCAGGTCTTTTTCAAGGGTCGCACGCAGCTGCTTCTGCTCTTCCTGCAAACGGGTCGATAGCCCTGCGGTCAGACGCTGACGGGTGCTTGTAGACAAGCTATCGAGACTGGACGTGACTTCCTTGCCAGCCTGGGCCAATTCGCCGGACAGCTTCTGGCTGTCGACACCCAGGCGATTGCCTAAATCAGCCTCCAGTGCCGTGACCGTGCTTCGCGTCAGGGCGACCGCCACCAGCACTTGCACCAAAAGAGCGATACCTAGGGTAACGAACACTGGCCGCAATAGACGGCTTTGTAACAATGAGAGAACGGCAGACATCGGGAATCCCTCCACCACGGGTGCCATTAATTTGATAGCACCGCGAAAGAAAGAACCGAAGCAAGGGTCGTGCCGCCCGAGCGACAGAAACGACAAAGGGCTCCCGAAGGAGCCCTTTGCTTTTTACATCAACAGCTTATTAAGCGAACGGATGACGCAGAACGATGGTTTCGTTGCGGTCCGGACCTGTCGAAATAATGTCGATCGGCGCACCGATCAGCTCTTCAACACGCTTGATGTAGGCGCGGGCGTTAGCCGGCAGTTCTTCCAGGGTCTTGGCGCCCACGGTCGATTCGGTCCAGCCCGGCACTTCTTCGTACACAGGCTGCAGGCCCACATAGCTGTCGGCGTCGGTCGGAGCAACGTCCTTGCCTTCGGCATCTTTGTAGCCGATGCAGATGTTGATGGTTTCCAGGCCGTCGAGCACGTCCAGCTTGGTCAGGCAGATGCCCGAGATGCTATTCACATCGATAGCGCGACGCAGGATAACGGCGTCGAACCAGCCGCAACGACGGGCACGGCCGGTGGTCGCGCCGAACTCGTGACCTTGCTTGGCCAGGTGCGCACCGACTTCGTCGAACAGTTCAGTCGGGAACGGCCCCGAACCGACACGGGTGGTATAGGCCTTGGTGATGCCCAGGATGTAGTCCAGGAACATCGGGCCAACGCCCGAACCCGTGGCAACGCCGCCAGCAGTGGTGTTCGAGCTGGTCACGTACGGGTAGGTGCCGTGGTCGATGTCCAACAGGGAGCCTTGGGCGCCTTCGAACATGATGTCTTTGCCGGCGCGACGCAGGTCGTGCAGCTCGGCAGTAACATCCAGCATCAGCGGCTTGAGCAGCTCGGCGTATTCCTTGCACTCGGCCAGAGTCTTTTCGAACTCGATGGCCGGTTCTTTGTAATAACCGACCAGCATGAAGTTGTGGTAATCCACCAGTTCACGCAGCTTGTCTTCAAAGCGCGGCATGTTGAGCAGGTCGCCCACACGCAGGCCACGACGTGCAACCTTGTCTTCGTAGGCCGGGCCGATGCCACGACCGGTAGTGCCGATCTTCAGCTCGCCACGGGCCTTTTCACGGGCCTGGTCCAGCGCAACGTGGAAGGACAGGATCAGCGGGCAGGACGGGCTGATACGCAGGCGCTCGCGCACTGGTACGCCTTTCTCTTCCAGCTTGGTGATCTCACGCAGCAGGGCGTCAGGTGCAACCACCACGCCGTTGCCGATCAGGCACTGCACGCCTTCGCGCAGTACGCCCGACGGGATCAGGTGCAAGACGGTTTTTTCGCCATCGATGACCAGGGTGTGGCCAGCGTTGTGGCCACCTTGGTAGCGCACTACGGCGGCAGCATGTTCGGTCAGCAGATCAACGATCTTGCCTTTGCCCTCATCACCCCATTGGGTGCCCAGGACTACGACATTCTTACCCATAACACTTGTCCTCATTCGCGCAAACTTGGTGCCGGCGATGGCCGGCAGGAAAACTCAAGAAGCCAGTGGCGATACTTGCCAAAGCCCGTTCTGCAGAATCAATTGCCGGTCGCAGTCCGCTTCACGGGCGGCGGCCAATGGCTGGCCAGGCAAGGCCTGGACAACACGCTGACCCTCACTGCGCAACTGGCAAACCTGCTGCCAGAGTGCTGCGTCCGTACTGTCGGGCATCCAGATGCCACCAGACGGCAGCTCGACCTCAGCACGCCCCAGGGTCACCAGGGTTTTCAAATCGGTGGAAAAGCCGGTGGCCGGACGCGCACGACCGAAGTCGGCGCCGATATCGTCATAACGACCGCCTTGGGCGATGGCCTGGCCAACACCCGGTACAAATACGGCGAACACTACACCGGTGTGGTAGTGGTAGCCGCGCAACTCACCCAGATCAAAGTACAGCGGCAACTGCGGGAAGCGCGCCGACAACTGCTCGGCAATCGCCAGCACGTCATCCAGCGCTGCCCGTACCGGCTCCGGCGCATTGGCCAGACGCTCACGCGCCGCCACCAGCACTTCACGGCCGCCGCACAGGTTGACCAGTGCACGCAGCATGTCTGCCAGGTCGGCAGGCACGCCGGCCGTGAGGGCGATCACTTCATCGATGGCCTTGCGTTGCAGGGCATCGAACAGCTGTTGTTCCACTTCACCGGACAATCCGGCCGCACGGGCCAAGCCACGGTAGATACCCACGTGACCCAGGTCCATGTGGACATCCGGCACATCGGCCAATTGCAGCATGGCCAGCATCAAGCTGATCACTTCAACGTCGCTGCTCGGGCTGGCATCGCCGTACAACTCGGCGCCCAACTGGATCGGGCTACGGGACGACGACAAGGCACGCGGCTGTGCGTGCAGCACGCTGCCGGCGTAGCACAGACGGCTTGGACCTTCACGACGCAGGGTGTGCGCATCGATGCGTGCCACTTGCGGCGTGATGTCGGCACGGAACCCCATCTGACGGCCCGACTGCGGGTCGATGACCTTGAAGGTGCGCAGATCCAGGTCCTGGCCCGCGCCGGTCAGCAGGGATTCCAGGTACTCGATATGGGGGGTCACGACAAACTCGTAACCCCAGCTCTGGAACAGATCCAACACCTGACGACGCGCTACTTCAATGCGCGCAGCTTCTGGTGGCAGTACTTCTTCGATGCCATCTGGCAGCAGCCAGCGGTCTACCGTTGCCATTACGCCATTCCCCTATGATCCGGGCGGCCAGCCCTCGGCCGAGCCTTGAGTGAAGCAGAAAACACCCGCCGCCTGCATAAACCACGCGCAAGAGCGACGTGACGAACGGCCTGAAATCGGCCTCGTCGGGCACTTTCCTCGAAAAACCTGTCACGCCTGCCGAATCAAACATGCAGACGCAAAAAAGCCGGGAATTTCCCGGCTGCCGCATCATACACCCGTTTTCTGAAAGGATCACCCCGCCAGGCGTTTTAGCCGCCCGACGGAGTGCTTCCTACACAGTGACGAGCTGATTACTTGGCTTTTTCCAGGTAGCGGAAGAAATCGCTACTTGGGTCCAGCACCATGACGTCGGTTTTGTTCGCAAAGCTTTCACGGTAGGCACGAAGGCTACGGTAGAACGCGTAGAACTCCTGGTCCTGGCCGTAGGCCTTGGCGTAGATCGCCGCAGCTTGAGCGTCGCCATCACCACGGGCCTCTTCAGACTCGCGATACGCTTCGGCCAACAGTACACGACGCTGACGGTCAGCATCCGCACGGATACCTTCAGCCAGTTCGTTACCCTTGGCGCGGTGCTCACGGGCTTCACGCTCACGCTCGGTGCTCATGCGCTCGAACACGCTGCGGTTCACTTCCTTCGGCAGGTCGATGGCCTTGACCCGAACATCGACCACTTCGATGCCCAGCTCTTTTTCCGCCATGGTGTTCAGCGAACGGGTGATGTCAGCCATCAGCGCATCACGCTCACCCGAGACCACCTCGTGCAGGGTGCGCTTACCAAACTGGTCACGCAGGCCCGATTCCAGACGGCGCGACAAACGCTCATCGGCAATCTGCTTGAGGCCGGAGGTCGCGGTGTAGAAGCGCTCGGCATCCTTGACGCGCCACTTGGCGTAGGCGTCAACCATCACGGCTTTCTTTTCCAGGGTCAGGAAGCGCTGTGTCGGTGCATCCAGGGTCATCAGGCGGGCGTCGAACTTGCGCACCTGGTTGACGTAGGGGACCTTCACATGCAGGCCCGGCTGGACATCCGCCTGGACCACGCGACCGAATTGCAGCAGCACCGCACGCTCGGTCTGAGCCACGATGTAGAAGCAGTTCCAGGCAGCGATGACCACGACGACGCCCACAATCAGGGCTGTCAGCGATTTATTGCTCATCAACGACTCTCCCTGGTACGTGTTTGCTGTTGCAGCAAGTCAGCGGCCGCACGGGCGCTCGCTTCATTGGCAGCGGCATTCGAACTGGTGGACGGCGCGCTGGTACCGCTACGGCCCCCTTCGATCATCTTGTCCAGCGGCAGGTACAGCAGGTTGTTCTGCCCACCTTTGCTGCCGGTCACGAGAACCTTGCTGGTGTTGCTGAAGACTTCCTGCATGGTGTCCAGGTACAGACGCTCACGGGTCACTTCAGGTGCCTTGCGGTACTCGGCGACCAGCTTGGTAAAGCGATCCGCCTCACCCTTGGCGCGGGAGACCACTTCGTCGCGGTAACCGTTGGCATCCTCGAGGATGCGCTGGGCCTGACCACGAGCTTCCGGCACGACGCCGTTGGCGTAGGTTTCAGCCTGGTTGCGCGAACGCTGCTCGTCTTCACGGGCGCGGATCACGTCGTCGAAGGCTTCCTGTACTTCACGCGGTGCGGCTGCGCTCTGTACGTTCACCTGGGTGACGGTGATACCGGTGCGATAGGTATCGAGGAACCGTTGCAGGCGCTCCTTGATCTCGCTGGCCATCAATTCACGACCTTCGGTCAGCACCTGGTCCATCGCAGTCGAACCGACGACATGGCGCAGGGCGCTTTCAGTAGCGTGTTGCAGGCTGATCTCCGGCTGATCAACGTTCAGCACGAAGTCCTGCAGGTTGCTGATCTTGTACTGCACGGTCAGCGGCACTTCGACGATGTTCTCGTCTTCGGTCAGCATCTGGCCCTGCTTGGTGTAGGCACGCTCACGCGTGACGTTCTCCATGTACTTCTTGTCGATCGGCGGGAAGTAGATGTTCAGGCCCGGGCCGACAGTCTCGTAGTACTTACCGAAGCGCAGCACCACGGCCTGCTCCTGCTCGTCCACCACGTAAACGGCGCTGTACAGCCATACGGCCGCCAGCACGACAAGACCCAGGCCCAGCAGGCCATAGCCACCGCCCTTGCTTGTGCGACCGCCGTCGTCACCACCACGTTTTTTTCCACCACCGAACAACCCATTCAGGCTTTCCTGCAGCTTTCGGAAGGCCTCGTCGAGATCTGGTGGCCCCTTGCGGTCGCCATTATTGCGGCGTTTACCACCCCAAGGATCCTGATTATTCGAGTTGCCACCCGGCTCATTCCAAGCCATAGCGCTCTCCATCTGATAAAGCAAAGACGCACCCACGGCGCGCCGACCAATGCTACAGAATGCCTGCCACTGCGGCACAACCGCTTTAGGAGGCTTTTATTGCAAAGTGTGTTGTTCGATGAACTCTGTCGGTACCACGCCTTCACGGCTGACCAGCCGATTCAGCTCCGAGCGCGGCAATCGAACGGCCAGCAAGCTGACACCTTCTTCGTCGTGTTCCTCTTTCTGTACCGCGCCCAACTCGAAAAACTGTGCACGCAGTCGAGCAAAACGCTGGGGCAAGCGCAAGGTGCCAACAAACAAATCGCTGCCGAGCAACTCGGCAATGGCCTGTTCAAGCAACTCGAGACCACTGCCGTCACGCGCCGACAGCCAGACCCGCTGGGGCTTGCCGTTCTCATCGCGCTGGATTTGTGGCTCAACGCCTTCAAGCAAATCGAGTTTGTTATAGACCTCGAGGATCGGCAAGTCCTGGGCACCAATCTCGCCCAGCACCAGCATCACCTGTTCAATCTGCAACATGCGATCCGGTTCGGCCGCATCGATCACGTGCAACAGCAGGTCGGAATTGCTCGACTCTTCGAGCGTAGACCGAAATGCCTCGACCAGCTTGTGCGGCAAGTGACGAATGAAACCCACGGTATCGGCCAGGACAATCGGTCCCAGGTCGTCAAGGTCCAGACGGCGCAGGGTCGGGTCGAGGGTAGCGAACAGTTGGTCGGCCGCGTACACGTCCGATTTCGTCACGTTGTTGAACAGTGTGGATTTGCCGGCGTTGGTATAACCCACCAGGGACACGGTCGGGATATCCGCACGGGAACGGCCACGCCGCGATTGCTCGCGCTGGCTGCGCACTTTCTCGAGGCGGCCCTTGATCTGGCGCAGGCGAACCCGCAGCAGGCGCCGGTCGGTTTCGAGCTGGGTTTCACCCGGGCCACGCATACCGATACCGCCACCCTGGCGCTCAAGGTGAGTCCAGCCGCGGACCAGCCGGGTGCTCATATGGTCAAGCTGGGCCAGTTCGACCTGGAGCTTGCCCTCATGTGTACGTGCGCGTTGGGCGAAAATATCGAGAATCAGACCGGTACGGTCGATCACGCGACACTCGAAGACACGTTCGAGGTTACGTTCCTGACTGGGCGTGAGGATGTGATTGAAGATCACCAGATCGGCTTCTTCGGCGTGGACCAGGTCGCGCAGTTCCTCGACCTTGCCGCTGCCAATCAGGAATTTGGCGGTTGGCCGATGACGCGGCACGTTAAAAAACGCAACGGTCTCGGCGCCGGCCGAATTTGCCAACTCCTGAAACTCCTGCGGATCTTCGCGCGCCTCAGGGTCCTGTCCATCCAAGTGAACGAGGATCACTCGCTCACCACCACCGTGGCGCTCAAAGAACAAAGGAGACTCCTATCAGGCGTTACCTGCCTCAACGTCACCCTGTTCATCACCCGCTGCGCTAGGCAGACGGATTGGACGAACTGGAACGACTGTCGAGATAGCGTGCTTGTAGACCATCTGGCTGACGGTGTTTTTCAGCAGGATCACGAACTGGTCGAACGACTCGATCGTACCTTGCAGCTTGATACCGTTGACCAGATAGATGGAAACCCCCACTTTCTCTTTACGTAAAGTATTCAAGTAAGGGTCTTGTAGCGAATGCCCTTTTGACATGTGCCGCACTCCTTTAAGGATCAATAATAAAAAATCGGAAAATAGATAGCTTATGGCCGTCACACCCCCAAGGATAGACGGCAATTGCAAGGACTCAGCTCAATATGGAGACCGTTCCCAAGTATTTCAAGGCGCGTGACAGATTGTCGCTGTCCAGGCTGTCCAGCCAGTGCAAATCGCTCCAGCTGCGCAACCAGGTGAACTGGCGTTTCGCCAATTGGCGCGTGGCAATGATGCCGCGTTCCTGCATTTCGGCTGACGTCAGCTTGCCATCCAGATGATCCCAGACTTGGCGGTAGCCTACAGCACGTATCGAAGGTAACCCTGGATGCAGGTCACCTCTGGAACGCAGAGCTACGACCTCGTCCACAAACCCCTGTTCCAACATAATTGTGAATCTTTGTGCAATTCGTTCATGCAGCACCTGGCGATTTGCCGGAGCGATGGCCAGATTCGCCACAGTATAGGGCAATTGTGACTGTCCCGAAGCGCCTGCGTCAGCACTTTGCGCACTTTGTTTCAGCCGGTGTTCAGTCATGGTATGCCCACTCACACGCCAGACTTCCAGGGCACGGGTGAGGCGCTGGGGGTCATTGGGGTGAATGCGTGCGGCGGATACCGGGTCGACCGCCGCCAACTGATCGTGCAGGGCTTGCCAGCCAAGGCGTGCAGCCTCTTCCTCAAGCTCGGCGCGCACCTGGGCGTCGGCCGGCGGCATGTCCGCCAGACCTTCCTGCAACGCCTTGTAGTAGAGCATCGTACCGCCGACCAACAGCGGAATATTGCCCCGCGCGGTGATGTCGGCCATGGCGGCGAGTGCATCGGTGCGGAAATCTGCAGCCGAATAGCTCTCGGACGGGTCGATGATGTCGATCAGCCGGTGTGGATGCTGGGCCAGCAGCTCTTTCGAAGGCTTGGCGGTGCCGATGTCCATGTCCCGGTAAACCAGGGCAGAGTCGACACTGATCAGCTCGCACGGCAGCACCTTGGTCAGTTCGATGGCCAGGTCGGTCTTGCCGGCGGCCGTGGGGCCCATCAGGAAGATCGCGGGGGGCAAGGCACTCATCAACGGCCGCGCAGGAACAGTTTGTCCAGATCGTCCAGGCCCATCTGGGTCCAGGTCGGTCGGCCATGGTTGCATTGCCCGCTGCGCTCGGTGTTTTCCATGTCGCGCAGCAAGCCGTTCATTTCCGGCAGGGCCAGGCGGCGGTTGGCACGGATGGCGCCGTGACAGGCCATGGTGCCGAGCAGCTCGTTGATGTGCGCCTGGATGCGGTCACTGGTGCCGTACTCCATCAGGTCTGCCAGCACGTCTGCCACCAACCTGTTGGCCTCGGCCTGCTTGAGCAGCGCGGGGATCTGGCGGATGGCCAGGGTTTCCGGGCCCAGGCGTTGCAATTCAAAGCCCAGCTTCTGGAACACGCCGTGGTGCTCTTCGGCACAATCGGCCTCACGCTGGCTGACCGCCAGGGACTCCGGCACCAGCAACGGCTGGCCGCTGAGGCCTTCACTGGCCATGGCAATCTTGAGGCGCTCGTACATGATCCGCTCGTGGGCGGCGTGCATGTCCACGAGCACCAGGCCGTGGGCGTTCTCCGCGAGGATATAGATGCCTTTCAGCTGCGCCAGCGCGTAACCCAGCGGCGGAATATCACCACCGCCCTCCGGCAAGGCGACCGAGGCACCCGGCTCAGCCCCCGGCAGCGGTGCAAAAAACTCGCGGTACGCGGCCTGGGCCTCGGCCACCGGCACCGCCGATTGCGGGCGCGGGGTGTATTGGTACTGATAACCCGAGCCGGAGCCGGCATTCGGCGCGGTATACGAGAGTTGCGACTGCGGCGATTGCAGCAGGTTTGCCGCCAGGCTCATTTCACCCTGAGGACCGAATTCACCGGCCTCCGGGCCACTCGGGCGGACCACTGCCGTCACAATGGGCGCGGACAATTGATCATCCGGGCGCACATCCCCCAGGGTGCGGTGCAAGGTGCCATAGAGGAAGTCATGCACCATGCGACCATCACGAAAGCGCACTTCGTGCTTGGTGGGGTGCACGTTGACGTCCACCACCGAGGGGTCGACCTCAAAGAACAGCACGAACGTCGGGTGACGCCCGTTGAACAGCACGTCGCGATAAGCCTGGCGCACCGCGTGGGCCACCAGCTTGTCGCGTACCGCGCGGCCGTTCACGAAGAAATACTGCAAGTCCGCCTGGCTACGGGAGAACGTCGGCAACCCGACCCAGCCCCACAACCGCAAGCCATTGCGCTCGATTTCAATCGGCAGCGCCTGCTCCAGGAAGCCCGCACCACAAATCGCCGACACCCGGCGCGCACGCGCGGCGTCATCATTGGCTTCATGCAGGCTGAGGATGGTCTTGCCGTTATGGCGCAGGTGGAACGCTACATCGAAGCGAGCCAGGGCCAGGCGCTTGATGACTTCCTGCAGGTGATCGAATTCGGTTTTTTCAGCCTTGAGAAACTTGCGCCGCGCCGGGGTGTTGAAGAACAGGTCGCGCACTTCCACCGAGGTGCCGACCGGATGCGCCGCTGGCTGGACCCGAGGTGCCATGTCGCGGCCTTCGGTTTCCACTTGCCAGGCTTGTTCGGCGCTGCGGGTGCGGGAGGTCAGGGTCAGGCGGGCCACGGAACTGATGGAGGCCAGCGCCTCACCGCGAAAGCCCAGGCTCATCACCCGCTCAAGGTCTTCCAGGTCGCGAATCTTGCTGGTGGCGTGACGCGCCAGGGCCAGCGGCAAGTCATCGGAGGAAATGCCGCCGCCATCGTCACGCACGCGCAACAGCTTGACGCCGCCCTGCTCTACATCGACATCGATGCGCTTGGCGCCGGAGTCGATGCTGTTTTCCAGCAGTTCCTTGATCACCGACGCCGGGCGCTCGACCACCTCGCCTGCGGCAATCTGGTTGGCAAGGCGCGGGCTCAGCAGCTCAATGCGCGATCCGCTGTTCAGGAGTGATTCGCTCATTACTGCGCCGCCAATTCAGTGCCGGGGATGGTCAACACCTGGCCGACTTTCAATTCATCGGTTTTCAGGTTGTTGGCGCTGCGCAAGGTCGCGGCCGACACCTGGAACCGCACCGCCAGCATGGCCAGGGTGTCGCCGGGCTGTACGCGATGGTCACGCGGGCCCTGGGCGATTTTGCCCGAGTCACGCAGCCAGGCGATGTAGGTGCCCGGCGGCGGGTTCTGCTGGAAGAACTGGCGGATACCGGCGCTGATAGAGCGGGCGAGCGCCTGCTGGTGGCTGCCGGTGGCCAGTTTGGAGGCTTCGTTGGAGTTGGAGATAAACCCGGTTTCCACCAGGATCGAGGGGATATCCGGTGATTTCAGTACCATGAAGCCTGCTTGTTCCACGCGCTGTTTGTGCAACGGCGTGACGCGACCGATATTGCTCAAGACCTTCTGGCCCACGTTCAAACTGGAGGTCAGCGAAGCGGTCATCGACAGGTCGAGCAGCACGCCGGCGAGCATTTTGTCCTTGTCATCGAGGGACACGTTGCCGGCGCCGCCGATCAGGTCGGATCGGTTTTCGCTGTCGGCCAGCCAGCGCGCGGTCTCGGAGGTCGCACCGCGATCCGACAGGGCAAACACCGAAGCGCCAAAGGCAGCGGCCGAAGGCGCGGCGTCGGCGTGGATCGACACAAACAGGTCGGCGCCTTTCTTGCGGGCGATTTCGGTACGGCCGCGCAGCGGGATGAAGTAGTCGCCGGTACGCGTCAGCTCGGCGCGGTAGCCCTTCATGCCATTGACCTGGCGCTGCAGTTCGCGGGCGATGGCGAGTACCACGTCTTTCTCATGCTGGCCGCGCGAGCCGGAAGCACCCGGGTCTTCACCACCGTGACCGGCGTCGATGACCACGATGATGTCGCGCTTGCCGGCCGGAGCCGGTGGCGGCGGTGGCAGCTTGACCTGCGGTTGCGACGGGTTCACCGGCACTGCCGGCACCGTTGCCACGCTCGGGGTGGGCGCAGGCGGCGGCGCGGCATCGGCGGCGTTGTCGAACAGGTCGACCACCAGCCGGTTGCCGTACTGGGCGTTGGGCGCCAGGGAGAAGCTTTTCGGGGTCACGACCTTTTTCAGGTCGATGACCACGCGCAGGTCGGTCGGCGTGCGTTGGGCCGAACGCATGGCGGTAATCGGGGTGTTGGCGGTGGAGACTTTCAACGGCGCGGCCAGGGTCGCGCCGTTGATATCGATCACCAGGCGATCAGGCGACGTCAGGGTAAAGACGCTGTGCTGGACCGGGCCAGACAGGTCGAACACCAGTCGCGTGTTATCCGGCGCTCGCCACAGGCGAACACTCTTCACCTGTGAAGCAGCCAGAGCATTGACAGTCATTGCCGCAAGCAACACCCCCACGACAGCAACCAACGCGCGAAAGCGCATACCTAACCCCACCAATTATTTGAATTCCAATGCCAAAGCCGCGCACCACGACTGGCCGCGCACGCTCTGGGGCAACAACTTCAACTGACGTCCATGCTCATGCGGCGTAATGGTAATGGTCAGGTCAGGCTTTGGCAAAAAGCCTGTGCCTTTATCTGGCCACTCGATCAGGCACAGCGCATCTTCGTCGAAGTAATCCCGGATACCCATGTATTCCAGTTCTTCGGGATCGACCAGGCGATAGAGGTCGAAATGGAACGCTCGCACGTCGCCGATTTCGTAGGGTTCTACCAGGGTGAACGTCGGGCTTTTTACCGCCCCCGTGTGGCCCAGCCCGCGAATGATCCCCCGGGACAGCGTGGTTTTGCCCGCCCCCAGGTCGCCTTCCAGAAAGATCAGCCCCGCTCCCGCCGTGACCTGGGCGATGCGCTGGCCGAAGGCAACCATGGCCTCTTCATCGGCCAGGAAAAGAATTACTTCAGACACGGTGACTGTTCCTCCAGCAATTGACGAATGGCAGGGATCAGGTCACTGGCGGCCAACCCGCGACCGAACGTCCCCTGGCGATCTCCCGCCGTTGCGTGCAACCACACGGCCAGGCAGCTTGCCTCATAGGCGGGCATGCCCTGGGCCAGCAGTGCACCCACCAGGCCGGCCAGCACATCGCCCAGCCCAGCCCCTGCCATCGCCGGGTGGCCTTGATCACAGCGCGAAACACGTCCATCCGGGCTGGCAATCAAACTGCCAGCCCCCTTGAGGATAGCCACTGCATTGAATTTCTGGCTCAACGCGCGCGCCACCTTAAGACGATCGGCCTGAACCTCGGCTGTCGACACGCCCAACAAGCGCGCAGCCTCCCCAGGATGCGGGGTGATCACGCAATCGGCCGGCAGCCTGAGATTGCCGGTGGCGAGCTGATTCAAGGCGTCGGCGTCCCACACCTGCGGCTGGCTGGCGTTGGCGGCGACGGACAACAGGCTTTTACCCCATGCAGCATCGCCCAGGCCCGGTCCGATTACGATGACTGAGATCTTTTCCAGCAGGCCCATCAATTGATTGGCCGAACTCACCCCAACGGTCATGACTTCCGGCAGGCGCGCGAGGGCGGCGGGCACATGTTCCAGGCGCGTCGCCAGGGACACCATGCCCGCGCCGCTGCGCAGGGCGCTTTCGGCACTCAGCAGCGCAGCGCCGCCAAAGCCGCGGTCACCACCGATGACCAACAGGTGGCCGAACTGACCTTTATGGGCGTCTGGGGAACGTGCAGCGAGTTGCGGCAAATGGCCGTGCAACAGCGGCTGTACGTCGGTTATTACGTGTTTTGTCTGCGGCATGCGTCTTCAAGCTCCGATGTCTGGCAGAATTATACCTATCTAACCTGCGGTTTCCCTTGTCTCATGCCTGCCATCACCACCGATCTGCCTGCCCTCGCCCAATCGATCAAAGACTGGGGCCGCGAGCTGGGCTTTCAGCAAGTCGGCATCAGCGGCCTGGACCTGGCCGAGCATGAACAGCACCTGCAACGCTGGCTCGACGCGGGTTACCACGGCGAGATGGACTACATGGGCGCCCATGGCAGCAAACGCTCCCATCCGGAAGAGCTGGTGCCCGGCACCTTGCGCGTGGTTTCGCTGCGCATGGACTACCTGCCCGGCGACACACAAATGGCGCAACTGCTGGCCAAACCGGAAAAAGCCTATATCTCGCGTTACGCCCTGGGCCGCGACTACCACAAGCTGATCCGCAAGCGCGTGCAGCAACTGGCCGACCGCATCCAAGCGCAGATCGGCCCCTTCGGCTTCCGTGCCTTTGTCGACAGCGCACCCGTGCTGGAAAAAGCCATCGCCGAAAAAGCCGGGCTGGGCTGGATAGGCAAAAACACCCTGGTGCTCAATCGCAAGGCCGGCAGTTATTTCTTCTTGAGCGAGTTGTTTGTAGACCTGCCACTGCCGGTGGACGAACCTCATAGCACCGAACATTGCGGGCGCTGCACCGCCTGCCTGGACATCTGCCCCACCAATGCCTTTGTCGGCCCCTACGTGCTGGACGCCCGGCGCTGCATTTCCTACCTGACCATCGAGCTCAAGAACGCGATCCCCGAAGACCTGCGCCCGTTGATCGGCAACCGTGTGTTCGGTTGCGATGACTGTCAGATCGTTTGCCCATGGAATCGTTTCGCCCGCGCCACCACAGAGAGCGATTTCAAGCCACGCCACAACCTGGATAACGCCGAACTGGCCGAGTTGTTCATGTGGGACGAGGATAAATTCCTCAGCAGCACCGAAGGTTCACCCCTGCGCCGCGCCGGCTATGAGCGCTGGTTGCGCAACCTGGCGGTGGGCCTGGGCAACGCACCATCGAGTATTCCGGTGCTGGAAGCCTTGAAGGCGCGGCGGGAGTATCCCTCGGAGCTGGTGCGCGAACATGTGGAATGGGCGCTGAACCAGCACGCCAACCGCTAGTGCACGTCGTCGTTGTAGACGAACTTGGGCATTTCCCAGTGGAAACGGATCGCCAGCAAGCGCAGTAGAAAGCCGCTGAACAGCGTCAGCAGGATCGATTGCTCACTGGGCAGTTCCAGATAAAGGCACAGCATGTAGAACCAAGCGGCGAGGAATGACACGCTGGCGTATAGCTCACGACGGAAGATCAGCGGGATGTCGTTGCAGAAGATATCCCGCAGGATGCCACCGAAAACGCCGGTGATCACGCCGCTGACCGATGCCACCAACATGCCGTGGCCCATTTCCAGGGCGGTCATGCAACCGATCAGGGTGAAGGCCACCAGGCCCAGGGCGTCCAATGCCAGGAACAACGAACGCAGGCGGCGCATCAGCGGCGCGATAAAGATCGTTACCAGCGCGGCGACGGAGGTCAGCACCAGGTATTCCGGGTGCTTGACCCAGGTCAGCGGGTAATGCCCCAGCAGCACATCGCGCACCGACCCGCCACCCAGCGCCGTCACGCAGGCGATCAGCACCACACCAAACCAGTCCATACCCCGCCGCCCGGCGGACAGCGCGCCAGTCATGGCTTCGGCAGTGATGGCGATGAGGTAGAGCATCAGCAGCATGAGGGCGATCCTTGCAAAACTGTGGCGAGCGGGCTCACCATTGAGGAAATTCAAGCCTTGATGAAATGCTTGCGGTAATGCTGCAGCTCGGCAATCGACTCGCGGATATCATCCAGCGCCAGGTGCGTGCTGCCTTTATGGAAGCTGTCCTTCACTTCCGGCGCCCAGCGTGCAGCCAGTTCTTTCAAGGTGGATACGTCGAGATTACGGTAATGGAAGTAGCTTTCCAGCGCCTTCATATGCGTATAGAGGAAGCGGCGATCCTGACAGATGCTGTTGCCGCAGATCGGCGACTTGCCCCTGGGCACCCATTTTTCCAGGAAGGCGATGGTTTCGGCTTCGGCTTCCGCCATGCTGACGCGGCTGTCACGCACGCGCTGGGTCAGGCCGGAGTTGCCGTGGGTGCGGGTGTTCCACTCGTCCATGGTGGCGAGCACCGCGTCGCTGTGGTGGATGGCGATCACCGGACCTTCGGCCAGGGTGTTGAGGTTGCTGTCGGTGACGATGGTCGCCATCTCGATGATGACGTCGGTGTCGGGGTTCAGACCGGTCATTTCCAGATCGATCCAAATCAGGTTCTGTGGGTTTTGCATGGCTTGATTCTCTTGGCACCTTGGCGTAGCTGCGCAGTTTAGCAGGCGGGGCCGTGCTAGACTCGCGACCGTTTTACCCAACCTTTGCATTATCGACACGGAACACCAATGGCCAAACGCCAGCTCAATCGTCGCCAAAACTGGCGCATCGAAAAGATTCAGGGTGAACGCGCCGCGCGCGCCGCCAAACGTGAATCCTCCGCCGTGGAAGCGCTCGAGGGCGGCGACCTCGGCCCTGAACAAACAGGCCTGGTGATCGCGCACTTCGGCGTGCAGGTCGAAGTCGAGGCGCTCGAAGGCGAACTCGCAGGCCAGGTGTTCCGCTGCCACTTGCGCGCCAACCTGCCCGCGCTGGTCACAGGCGACAAGGTTGTGTGGCGTGCCGGCAACCAGGGCATCGGCGTGATCGTCGCCCAGTTGCCGCGCACCACCGAACTGCGCCGCCCGGACAGCCGGGGCCAGCTCAAGCCGGTAGCGGCCAACGTCGACATGATCGTGATCGTGTTTGCGCCACTGCCCGAGCCCCATGCCAACCTGATCGACCGCTACCTGGTGGCGGCCGAGCATGCCGGTATCCGCCCGCTGTTGCTGCTGAACAAATTCGACCTGATCGACGAGCTGAATGCCCCGGCGCTCAACGCGTTGCTGGCGGTGTACCGCACACTCGGCTACCCGGTGCTGGAGGTTTCGGCGCATCACGGTAATGGCATGGAACAGCTGCAACAGCAGCTGGACGGGCGCATCAGCGTGTTCGTGGGCCAGTCCGGCGTGGGTAAATCTTCGCTGGTCAACAGCCTGCTGCCGGAAGTCGACACCCGCGTAGGCCCACTGTCGGAACTGTCCGGCCAGGGCACCCACACCACCACCACCGCACGGTTGTTTCACTTCCCCGGCGGCGGTGAGCTGATCGACTCCCCCGGCATCCGCGAATTCGGCCTCGGCCACGTCAGTCGCAGCGATGTCGAAGCGGGCTTTATCGAATTCAACGACCTGATCGGCACCTGCCGCTTCCGCGACTGCAAACACGACCGCGAACCGGGCTGTGCGTTGCTCAAGGCACTGGAAGATGGACGCGTGCAGCAGCAGCGGATGAACAGCTATCGGTCGATTATTGCGAGTTTGCCCGAAAGCAGTTATTGAGCCGTACAGACAACATTGTGGCGAGCGGGCTTGTCCCGCGTTGGGCTGCGCAGCAGCCCCGAAGCCTGATGACGCGGTTAACCTGGAGGAAATGCGGCGTTTGGATCAGGGCCGCTTCGCAGCCCAACGCGGGACAAGCCCGCTCACCACAAAAAGACCTTAGTTGCCTAAGAACCCGTCTTGGGCACCGTAGGATCCTTCACCCCACCGTCATCAAACAGGTTCAGCTTCTGACGCAGCTCATGCGCCGGCAACGGCTCTTGCCCTGGCGGAATCGCGTTCGGATCGGCCGGTACTTCACCCGGCGCGCCGGCCCCCGGAGTAGGTTGCGGCGCTGGCGGCTGGTCACCTTCAATCGCACGCTGGGCCTTTTTGGTCAGCACCACGATATCGATCCGACGGTTGACCGGGTTGAACGGGTCTTGATGGTCAAACAGTTGCGACGAAGCAAACCCCACCACACGCGCCACTTGCGGGTCAGGATAACTGCCTGCAACCAGCGCGCGGCGAGCGGCGTTGGCGCGGTTGGCCGAAAGCTCCCAGTTGCCGAAATCGCCCTGGCCTGCGTAAGGCTTGGCGTCGGTGTGGCCACTGATGCTGATCTTGTTCGGCACCGCCTTGATGGTGTCGGCCATGGCCAGCAGGATGTCTTCAAAGTACGGCTTCAAGCGCGCACTGCCGGAGTCGAACATCGGCCGGTTGGCCGCGTCGGTGATCTGGATGCGCAAGCCTTCCGGCGTGATCTCGAAGGAGATCTGGTCCTTGAATTTCAGCAGTTGCGGGTTTTCTTCGACCTTGGTTTGCAGCTCTTGCAGCAGCAGCTCAAGGCGCTCCTGCTCGACCTGTTCAGCCATCGACTCGACCGTGTCGCGCTCGATCGGGATTTTTTCCTGAGGCGCTTCGGTCTTGACCTCCGGGTTGATGGTGCGCTCAGGCGCCAACTGCGGCGAGCCACCCAGGTCGATCACAAAGGGCGTGCCGCTTTCCGAAAAGCCAATCGGGTCCTTGAAGTAGCCGGCAATGGCGATCTTCTGTTCCGGCGTGGCGGTGGACATCAGCCAGAGCACCAGGAAGAACGCCATCATCGCCGTCGCAAAGTCGGCGAAGGCGATTTTCCAGGCGCCACCATGGTGCCCCGCAGCGAAGCGCTTGACGCGCTTGATAATTATCGGCTGGTTGTTTTCCATGGCTTAGCGACCGCGAACCGCTTGTTCCAGCTCGGCGAAGCTTGGGCGATGCTTGGGGTACAGCACTTTGCGGCCGAACTCCACCGCCAGCGACGGCGGCATGCCGGAAGCGGAAGCAACCAGGCTGGCCTTGATCGATTCGTACAGGTTCACTTCTTCCTTGGCGTCATGGGCCAGGGAAGTCGCCAGCGGGCCGAAGAAGCCATAGGCCGCGAGAATACCGAAGAAGGTACCGACCAGCGCCGCACCCACGTGCATGCCGATAGCGGCCTGGTCGCCCTCACCCAGGGATGCCATGGTCACCACGATACCGAGTACCGCCGCGACGATACCGAAACCCGGCATACCATCAGCGATGCCGGTCACCGCGTGGGAGGGGTGCTCCAGCTCTTCCTTGAGGCTGAACAACTCCATGTCGAACAGGCCTTCCAGCTCGTGGGGGGCCATGTTGCCGGAGGACATGATGCGCAGGTAGTCACAGATGTAGGCGGTCATGCGCTCATCTTTGAGCACGGCCGGGTACTTGGCGAAAATCGGGCTGGCGGCGGCGTCTTCGATGTCGGCCTCGATGGCCATCATGCCTTCGCGGCGGCTCTTGTTGAGGATCTCGTAGACCAGGCCCAACACCTCCAGGTAGAAGGTGTGGGTGAAGCGCGAACCGAACATGCCCAGCGACTTCTTGATCACGTGCATGGTCATGTAGCCGGGGTTCGCCTGCAGGAATGCACCCAATGCCGCACCGCCGATAATCATCACCTCGAAAGGCTGGATCAGCGCAGCGATTTTACCGTGGGACAGGACGTACCCGCCGAGCACGCTTGCGAAGACGACGATGATGCCGATAATTTTAGCCATAGGAGATGAGTACTTGCGCCGTCGGGTTCATGGACATATTGGGTGTAGCAGAAAACTCTTGTTCTACTTATCGGCAAAACTGCGCCAGACTATAGCCCGTTAAGGCGAAAAGCCAGTTCGGCCCGCTCCGGGCGTGTAGACCGCAAGTGATGATCGCGCCCCAATCATGGCTAATGAAACGACAGTCCCAACTGCAAAACCCAACTCTCTCGCCGCTTGGATCAAGCGCCTGGACGATGTGCTGCTGCCCGTTCCCCAGGCCAGCCACGACCGCGTGTGCAAAGGCATCCGTGATAACCGCAGTTCGTTGCGGGATATTGCCGAGCTGATGCAAAACAGCCCGGCCCTGGTGCTCAGCGTGATGCGCGAGGCCAACAGCCACACCCATGGCAGCCTGGCGGAACCGGCGGAAAACCTCGAGGTGGCGCTCAATCGCCTGGGTCTCAAGCGCGCCGAAGAATTGCTGGCGCGCCTGCCCTCGGTGCCCGCACACGAGATCCCCGTGGCATTGCGCCAACTGTTGCTGGTCAGCCAGCACGCGTCGCAGCAGGCCAACGGTCTGTTCGGCAGTCGCCTGGCGCGGCTGTGGCAGGACATCCACTGGGGCAGCCTGTTGTTCCTGTCGCCACTGTGGCCGATGGCGGTGGCCTACCCCAAGCTTCTGGAGGAGTGGGAGCTGCGGGTTATCCACAAGGGCCAGTCCGCCCGCGCGGTCGAGCAGGAATTGTTCGGCATACGCCTGCTCGACCTGTGCGTCGGCCTGACCGAAGCCTGGCACCTGCCGATCTGGGTGTCCCAGGGCTATAAGTTGCTGATGAGCGAGCAGCGCCTGCTGGTCAAGGCCCTGCATATCGCCCGTGAGGACGACCCACTGCGCCATCAGCAATTGCTCGACGCCGAACCCAATCTGCGGCGCTGGCTGAACCAACCAGCCAATACCGTGTTGCTGGCCAACGGCCTGGCGATGTCGGCCCAGGAATCCTGGACCTGCCCGCACACCGAACGCTGGCAGTTGCTCACCGCGCTGTACCTGCAACAACCGTTGGGCGAGGTGCAGCAACTGGTCCACCAGCAAGCCGTCACCAGTGCCCGTACCACCCTGATGCCCGACCTCTGGCACCCGGCGCTGTCGCTGATCTGGCCGTGGCATGTGGCGAAGATTCATCGCGGCCTGCTGCCGGCGCCACCGCCCACCGCCGAGGCCCTGGCCGTGTGGCGCAAGCGCTGCACAGAACTGCTGGTGGAACCGAGCCGCTTTGCCAACGCGATGCACCTGACCACGTGCGCCAAGGAGGCCTTGGTCGCCAGTGGCATGCAGCGGGTCATGCTGCTGATGGCCGATCGCGCCTTGAGTACCTTGCGCGTGCACCAGGTCGATGGCCTGCCCAAGGACGCCGCCAACCTGAGCCTGGACGTGGTCAACAGCACCCTGCTGCAACGTCTGCTGGAAAAGTCCGCCCAGGTGCGTCTCAACCCCGAAAACCATGCCCAGTTCTCAGCCTTGCTGCCGCCGATCCTGCGCCGCCTGTTCACCGGCGAACATCTGCTGCTGCGCTCCCTGAGTTGCAATGGCAAGGTGGTGATGCTGATGGTGGCCGACCAGGGTGGCGGGCCGTTCTCGGAAACCACCGTGCAAGCCTTCGGTAAAACCGCCCAATGCATCGAGAAAGCCCTGCACAGCTTTACCAACCGCAGCGCCTGACGCTTGCGCTACAATCGCCGTCTTTTATCGCCGACATTTGTGCCCAGGAGACCTCACATGCCTGACTTCTCTGGCTTGCCGCTGGTGATCGAGTCCAGCGACCTGCAAGGCCGCCTCGGTGTCGAGCACCTGATTCTGGTGGACCTCACCAACGCCGCCCGCTACGCCGAAGGGCATATCCCCGGCGCGCATTTCGTTGACCCCAAACGCACCCAACTGGGCCAGCCGCCGGCACCCGGCCTGCTGCCCACCAAGGCCGACCTGGAAAAACTGTTCGGCGAACTGGGCCATACCCCGGATGCGACCTACGTGGTCTACGACGACGAAGGCGGCGGCTGGGCCGGGCGCTTTATCTGGATGCTCGACGTGATCGGCCACCAGAAATACCACTACCTGGATGGCGGCCTGCTGGCCTGGCTGGAAGAACAACGCCCGGTCTCCACCGACGTGCCCGCACCTGTCGGTGGCCCGGTCAGTCTCACGCTGCATGATGGCCCCACCGCTACCCGTGAATACCTGCAAAGCCGCCTGGGTGCTGCCGACCTGGGCATCTGGGATGCACGTGGCCCGCTGGAGTACTCCGGCGAGAAGGTCCTCGCCGCCAAAGGCGGACACATTCCCGGCGCGGTGAACTTCGAATGGACGGCCGGCATGGACAAGGCGCGCAACCTGCGCATCCGCCGTGACATGCCACAGATCCTCGAAGACCTCGGGCTGACCCGCGACAAAGAAATCATCACCCACTGCCAGACTCACCACCGCTCTGGCTTCACCTACCTGGTGGCCAAGGCGCTCGGTTATCCGCGAGTCAAAGGTTATGCCGGTTCCTGGGGCGAATGGGGCAACCACCCCGACACCCCCGTCGAGATTTAAGGTTTAAGGACAGTTATGAAAAAGCAGTTGTTTATCCTCAGCCAGTATTTGCTGCCGCACCACTTGCTGTCGCGCCTGGCCGGCTGCATTGCCGAGTGCCGCGTGCGTTGGTTCAAGAACGCCTTCACCAGCTGGTTTGCCAAACGCTATCAAGTGGACATGTCCCAGGCCCTGGTAGAAGACGTCACCGCTTACGAGCACTTCAACGCCTTCTTCACCCGCGCCCTGAAAGACGGCGCCCGCCCGCTGGATCAAACCCCTGGCGCGGTGCTGAGCCCAGCCGATGGTGCGGTCAGCCAACTGGGCCCGATCGAACATGGCCGCGTGTTCCAGGCCAAAGGCCACAGCTTCAGCGTGCTGGAACTGCTGGGTGGCGATGCGGCCGTAGCGGCGCCGTTCATGGGCGGTGATTTCGCCACCATCTACCTCTCGCCGAAGGACTACCACCGCGTGCACATGCCGTTGGCCGGCACGCTGCGCGAGATGGTCTACATTCCTGGACGCATCTTTTCGGTCAACCAGACCACCGCTGAAAACGTACCCGAGTTGTTTGCACGTAACGAGCGCGTTGCCTGCATCTTCGACACCGAACGCGGCCCGATGGCCGTGGTATTGGTGGGTGCGATGATTGTGGCGTCGATTGAAACCGTATGGGCCGGGCTGGTGACACCGCCGAAGCGTGAGCTGAAAACCTTCCGCTACGACGAGGCAGCTCGGGCGCCGATCCACCTGGAAAAAGGTGCAGAGTTGGGTCGCTTCAAGCTGGGTTCGACAGCGATTGTGCTGTTCGGGCCGGATCAGGTGAAGTGGGCCGAAGAACTGGCCGCTGGTACTCCGGTACAGATGGGCCAAGGCATCGCCCTGCCGAAAGCCTGATGTGAAGGCAACCGAGATCAAATGTGGGAGGGGGCTTGCCCCCGATAGCGGCAGTCCAGTCAGAGATTTGTTGACTGATCCACCGCAATCGGGGGCAAGCCCCCTCCCACATTTTTGAACTGCGTTTATTCAGTTACAGCTGACCGTCGCGGTCGCGAAAGCCCAGCAGATACAACACCCCGTCCAGCCCCAATGTCGAAATCGCCTGCTTGGCCGACTGCTTCACCAACGGCTTGGCCCGGAACGCCACGCCCAACCCAGCGATTGCCAACATCGGCAAGTCATTCGCACCGTCGCCGACCGCAATGGTCTGCTCCAGACGCAACCCTTCCTTGTGGGCCAGTTCCTTCAGCAGATCGGCTTTGCGCTGGGCGTCGACAATCGGCTCCACCGCCACGCCGGTTACCTTGCCATCCACCACTTCCAGCTCATTGGCGAACACATAGTCGATGCCCAATTTGGCCTGCAATTGCTTGGCGAAATAGGTGAAGCCGCCCGACAGGATGGCGGTCTTGTAGCCCAAGCGCTTGAGCTCGGCGAACAGGGTTTCAGCGCCCTCGGTTAGGCGCAGGGAGGCGCCGATGGAGTCCAGCACGCTCACGTCCAGGCCTTTGAGCAGCGCCAGGCGCTCCTTGAAGCTGGCGCGGAAGTCGAGCTCACCAGCCATGGCACGCTCGGTAATTTCCGAGACCTGCTCGCCAACACCCGCAGCCTTGGCCAGTTCGTCGATCACTTCGGCTTCGATCAGGGTGGAGTCCATGTCGAACACTGCCAGGCGGCGGTTGCGGCGAAACAGCGAGTCTTCCTGGAAGGCGATATCGACGTTCAGCTCCTGGGCCACGCTGAGGAACTCGGCACGCAGGGCTTGCGGGTCGGCCGGTTCACCGCGCACGGAGAACTCGATGCAGCCCTTGCCCTTGTCGGCCGGCGTGTCCAATGGCATACGACCCGACAAACGGTCGATATGGTCGATATTCAGGCCATATTGCGCGGTAATGGAGCTGACACGCTGCAGTTGCTCGGCGGTGACCTTGCGGGTCAGCAGCGTCACGATATGGCGTTTTTTGCCCTGGCCGGCAACCCATTGCTGGTAATCGGCTTCGGACACCGGGGTGAAACGCACCTGTTGGTCCAGCTTGTACGCCGTAAACAGGATGTCCTTGAGCACCGAAGACGCCTGCTCGGTGCTCGGGATCTCGACCAGGATGCCGAACGACAAGGTGTCGTGGATCACCGCCTGGCCGATGTCGAGAATGTTCACACCACCCTGGGCCAGAACACCGGTAATGGCTGCGGTCAGACCCGGGCGGTCTTCCCCAGTGATGTTAATCAGGACAATTTCGCGCAAGGCGCACCCCCAGGCTGGAAAAAAACCGCATTCTACCCACTTTCAGTGACCATCGGGCACAGCCAGCGCTTTGCCGGTCCTAGGGCTGTCGCTATACTGCGCGTCAACTTCACGGACCAAGAGCCGAGCGCAAGTGAACCGGCCCACGCCAGTAAAAACCGATAACTTCTTCCTGCTGATCTTCCGGGCACTGCGCCACCGCCGTGTACCGATCGCATTACGCATCGCCAGCCATAACGTGATCCTGGTCGCCTTGGCCCTGGTGATCTACGCCTGCGTGATGGGATTGCAGTTCAAACAGGCCATGCACGAACAAGCCGACGCCCTGGGCGAGAGCCTGACCACCCAGACCGCCACCTCGGCGACTGAGTTGCTGGTGTCCAACGACATCCTCAGCCTCAACGTGCTGCTCAACAACCTGACCAAGAACCCGCTGGTGGCCCACGCCGCCATCTACAGCGTGGACAACCGGATCATGGCCGAAGCCGGGCAACGCCCGAAAAACGGCCTGCTGGGTGAGGCCGAAGGCCTGTATTCGAGCAATATTACCTTTCAGGATGTGAAGGCCGGCCAACTGCGCATCAGCCTCGACATGCAGCAATTCCAGCAGCCGATGACCATCAGCCTGCAAAGCATGGGCATTCTCAGCGCGATCCTGCTGGCATTGGCCCTGGCCCTGAGCCTGCGCCTGGGACGGCACATCTCTACGCCCTTGATGCAACTGCGCATCTGGCTGCGGGACATCGACGAACATACCCCGGCCACTGATCGCCAGGACGAAATAGGCGACCTCGCTCGCCAGCTGCACGCCAGCTTCGCCCCGGAACCGGTGGTGCGCGAGATTGAGCCAGAACCTGAGTTCGACGATGAGCCTGAGTTTGAAGTGGAAGACGCGCCGGTGGCGGGCCTCAAACCTGCCACCCGTCAGGCGTTCAAAGCTGAAGAAGACGAGCTGGACGACGAAGACCCGTTCGCCGACCTGCGCGACACCTCGGCCAGCGCGCCGGCCGTCGCCGCCAAACCGGCTCCGGTGAAGAGTGCAGAACCGCAGTACAGCGCCGTTCTGGCGGTGCAACTGGGTGCACAGGATCAACTGCGTCGCCTGCCACGCGCACGCCTGACCGAATTGCTGGAACGCTACCGTGACTGCCTCGACCAGGCCGCCTCGTTGTACCAGAGCGAACTGCACACCCTGAACGATGGCAGCACGCTGATGCTGTTCCACAGTGAAGACAGTGGTGAAGACTACCTGACCAACGCCATTTGCTGCGGCGAACTGCTGCGCGCCCTGGGTCATGAACTGCAGATCGAAGTGGCAGACAGCGGCATTACCCTGCAACTGCAGCTTGGCCTGACAGTGGGCGACGATCTGTTCGGCATAAGCCAGATCGACCTGTTGCTCACCGAGATCGCCCAGGATGCCCTGGCCTTGTCCCAACATAGCCGCAACCTGCTGCTGGTGGAGCGCAAGATCAGTGAAGACACGCTGATCCGCCAACGCGCACGTATCCGCCCGATTGCCAGCCCTGAGGGTGCCAGTTGTGTAGAGCGGTTGATGGAGCCGTATCCGTCGATGCTGGAGCGGCAGTTGGCGCGGATGCACGAGACCCGCGCCAAAGGCTGAATCCTCGTCCAATAAAAAGCCCGCCCATGATCACTCATGGGCGGGCTTTTTTACGCTCCCTGTAGGAGCGAGCTTGCTCGCGAAAACCGTCAACGATCACAGGGTACTACTGATAAAACG
Organism: Pseudomonas azotoformans; assembly: GCF_900103345.1. NCBI lineage: Bacteria > Pseudomonadati > Pseudomonadota > Gammaproteobacteria > Pseudomonadales > Pseudomonadaceae > Pseudomonas > Pseudomonas azotoformans. Next base: position 5,336,549 of record NZ_LT629702.1, on the reverse strand, counting down.
CGTTGTTCTTGCGTTTTTCGCGAGCAAGCTCGCTCCTACAGTTTCTCTGCGATTCAGGTCAGAATCTGAACACTTCCATATCCGTACGGATCGGCGTCGCCATCGGCATCTTCGGCTTCTGCGGCTCTGCCGGCTTGGCCTGGACCGGGGCGCTCTGCTTGCGTGGGGCCTCGGCAATCGGCGGTTGGTTGGCCAATGGCTTGAGCGCCACCGACAACTGCTGCGCCAGATGCTGCAACAGCACGCCCTGGGCCTGGACCTGGGACGCTGTGGAGCCGGTGTGTTCCTCCTGCAAGTGCACGATGCGGTTATCACGCACCTGCCCACGACGGTCGATCAAGCGCCATTGCGCATCGAGAATTGCCGGTTGCGACTTACCGGAGTCAAGCCGGGTAATGGTCAGCAACACCTGCACATCCGGGGTAAAACCGGTGGGCGCAGGCGCGAGGACCACACGCTGGCTGTCCAACTGGCCCGCCACCTGGCGCAACATCAACTGGTTGATGTCGGAGGACAAACTGCCAGCCCAACGGCCATCGGTGGAACCTTGCAGGCTGCCATCGTTCTGACGTTGCAGGAGGGTTTCGCGTTGCAGGTAATCAGCTACGACCACCGGGCCGAGCAAGACGGCCATGCCGGCGGTCTGTGCAGGTTGAGCCGGACTTCCGCTGTCCAGCTGGTACAGCGACACCGGTTGATGGGTGCTGCAACCCGCCAACCCCAAAAGGCCAGCGAGCATGAAAATAAAAGGAAGGCGTGGAGCAGTCATCATCCCATCCAGGTGGCTGCCACAAGGCAAACCACAATGTAATACTAAAAATAACCTAAACACGCTCGGCCACGCCGGCGCTGGAAAGGCCATATCATCCGTGAATATGCGCCATGACTCCAGCGCCAAAGCGTCGATCTACGCTTTAAATCGTAGATCGAGAGCTCTAAAACGCGTTAAACCGGCGCTTCTACCAGCAGGGCATCCACTCGCTGGAAGCCTCGAGGCAGTTTGTTACCACGCCGACCACGTTCGCCCTTGTAATGTTCAAGGTCGTCAGGGCGCAGAGACAGCGTGCGCTTGCCCGCCTGCAGCACCAGGGTTGCACCTTCCGGGATCACCGCGATATCGGTCACGTACTCTTCGCGACTGGCCACACGCTCGCCGGGAATACCGATGATCTTGTTGCCTTTACCTTTGCCCAGCTGCGGCAGGTCGCTGATCTTGAACACCAGCAAGCGCCCTTCGGTGGTCACCGACGCCAGCCAGTTGCTTTCACGATCATCCACTGGCCGCGGCAGAATCACCTTGGCGTTGTTCGGCAAGCTCAGCAATGCCTTGCCCGCCTTGTTCTTGGCCTGCAGGTCTTCACCCTTGACCACGAACCCATAACCCGCGTCGGACGCAATCACGTACAGCGCATCATCGTCCGGCAGCAGCACACATTCAAAATTCGCCCCTGGCGGCGGCGTCAGGCGCCCGGTCAACGGCTCGCCCTGCCCCCGTGCGGATGGCAAGGTGTGGGCCGGCACCGAATAACTGCGCCCGGTGGAGTCGATGAACACCGCAAACTGGTTGGAACGCCCGGCAGCAGCAGTCTTGAACCCGTCGCCGGCCTTGTACGACAAACCGGTGGCGTCAATATCATGCCCCTTGGCGGAACGAACCCAACCCTTTTCCGACAGAACGACGGTTATTTTCTCGTTCGGCAGCAGCTCGGTTTCTGTCAGGGCTTTCGCTTCAGCACGCTGCACAATCGGCGAACGACGGTCGTCGCCGTAGGTTTCGGCGTCTTTGATCAGCTCGCTGCGCACCAGCTTTTTCAGCTTGGCTTCGCTGCCCAGCAGGGCTTGCAGCTTGGCTTGTTCCTTGAGCAGCGCGTCCTGTTCGTCGCGCAGCTTCATTTCTTCCAGTCGCGCCAATTGACGCAAGCGGGTGTCGAGGATGTAGTCCGCCTGGATCTCGCTCAGCTCGAAACGCGCGATCAGCTCGGCCTTCGGGTGCTCGGCGGTACGGATGATGTGGATCACTTCATCCAGGTTGAGGTAGGCGATCAGCAAGCCGTCCAACAGGTGCAGGCGGCGCTCGACCTTATCGAGGCGGAATTGCAGGCGGCGACGCACGGTCTGCACGCGGAATTCCAGCCACTCCACCAGCAGGTTGCGCAGGTTCTTCAACTGCGGCTTGCCGTCCAGGCCGATGATGTTGACGTTGACCCGGTAGCTGGACTCAAGGTCGGTACTGGCAAACAGGTGCTGCATCAGCACTTCATGGTCGACCCGGCTGTTGGTCGGGATGATCACGATCCGGCAGGGGTTTTCGTGGTCGGATTCGTCACGCAGGTCGGCCACCTGCGGCAGTTTCGACGGTTTGGCCTGCATCAGCGCGGCGATCTGCTCCAGCACCTTGGCGCCGGACACCTGGTGCGGCAGCGCAGTGACGATAATGTCGCCATCCTCGATGTGGTACACGGCGCGCATGCGTACCGAGCCCTTACCGGTTTCGTACATTTTCAGCAGGTCGGCGCGCGGTGTGATGATTTCCGCTTCGGTCGGATAGTCCGGCCCCTGGATATGCTCGCAGAGCTGCTCCACCGTGGCTTTGGGCTCATCCAGCAAACGTACGCAGGCCGTGGCGACCTCACGCAGGTTGTGCGGCGGTACGTCAGTGGCCATGCCCACCGCAATACCGGTGGTGCCATTGAGCAGGATATTCGGCAAACGTGCCGGCAACACCAGCGGCTCGTCGAGAGTACCGTCGAAGTTAGGCCCCCAATCGGCGGTGCCCTGCCCCAGTTCGCTCAACAGGACTTCCGAGTAACGCGACAGGCGCGCTTCGGTGTATCGCATGGCTGCGAAGGACTTGGGATCATCCGGCGCCCCCCAGTTACCCTGGCCGTCCACCAGCGTGTAGCGATAGCTGAACGGTTGCGCCATCAGCACCATGGCTTCGTAGCAGGCAGAATCGCCGTGAGGGTGGAACTTACCGAGCACGTCACCGACGGTACGCGCCGATTTCTTGTGCTTGGAATCGGCATCCAGGCCCAACTCACTCATGGCGTAGATAATGCGCCGTTGTACGGGCTTAAGGCCGTCGCCGATATGCGGCAAGGCACGGTCCATGATCACGTACATGGAGTAGTTGAGGTAGGCATTTTCGGTGAAGTCAGCCAGCGACCGGCGCTCTACGCCGTCTAAGCTGTCTGCGAGGATGTCACTCATGCGGGCCTCATCATTGTCGTGTAAGGCGCAACGGAACTGCCGCTGCACCGGGTCAATTCAAAAAAGCAGGGGTTCATGGCCGGGCTCTCCAGCCACCGACAGGGGCGGCAAAACGATAGACCATGGGGCGTTTTTCACCATCGGCGCGGGGGCCGAAGTTGTTGTCCAGACCGATCCAGGCGCCATCGGCATCCACCACCAGCGCTTCGGCCAGGCCGTAAGGCTGATCGTATCGGCGTTGCGGCGTGAGCATTTCGGAAGCAAATGACCAGCACTGTTCGACCGCTGCCGTAACGGCATCGCGGCGGCACAGCTGGTATTGGCTGCTTTCGAGGGTGAACAACTTGCCCTGAAACAGCGCCACATCCGAAAAATTCCTGGCGACCGCCTTGGCCTTGGGCACCTGGGCAGGCTGCATCTCGGTGCCCGCCTCACTCAACAACACGCACGGGCCGTCGCAATCCCACAGGCTTTGCGGACGCTTGATGGAAATCAGGCCACGCCGTTCACGCTCAGCCGCCAGCCAGATCTGATTGCCCTCAGGGTTGATCGCCAGGCCTTCAAACAATGCATTGAAGTGCAGCAACATACCGCTGGCCCGCGCTTCACGCACCATGCCGGGTGCGATCTTCAACCACTCAGGCGCGCCCGTCACCGGCACTTGCAGCACCGCCGCATGGGCTTCGCTGACAATGTAGCGGTTACCGGCGGCATCGCAGGTGATCCCTTCAAAATCCAGGTCGCCACCGCGAATGAACGACGCGGCCTTGGTACGTGAACGCAACCCCCACGGCAAGCCGGACTCGGGCACCGGTGGCACGTCGATCTTTACCGTTTCAGCCTTCCAGGTCGGTGCGGTGATGTCCAGGCGGTAGATCTGGTCGTCATCGCGATCGGAAACCGTCCACAACTCGCTACCGCACAACGCCAGCCCCGACAGGTTGCCGCCGCGCATGCCGTCCACCGGGTGTTCGGACACCAGCTTGAGCTCGGCCGCAGGCGCGGCAGCCACCTGGGTGGCCGCCAAACCGCTCAACATCAGGATCGCCAGGGCGAAACCTGTGCGCATCAGCCCAGAACCTCGGCCAGGTTGCCTTTGGATTCCAGCCAGGACTTGCGATCCGGCGCGCGTTTCTTCGCCAGCAGCATGTCCATCATTTCCGAGGTCGCGGCGAAGTCGTCGCCCAGCGTCAGCTGCACCAGGCGCCGAGTGTTCGGGTCCATGGTGGTTTCGCGCAGTTGCGGCGGGTTCATTTCACCCAGGCCCTTGAATCGCGTGACCTGCGGCTTGCCGCGCTTCTTCTCGGCCACCAGGCGGTCGAGAATGCCATCGCGCTCGGCTTCGTCGAGGGCGTAGAAAATCTCCTTGCCCAGGTCGATCCGGTACAACGGTGGCATGGCGACGTAGACGTGGCCAGCATCCACCAGCGGGCGGAAGTGCTGCACGAACAACGCGCAGAGCAGCGTGGCAATGTGCAAACCATCGGAGTCGGCGTCGGCGAGGATGCAGATCTTGCCGTAGCGCAACTGGCTCATGTCCGCCGCGCCCGGGTCTACACCAATGGCCACGGCGATGTTGTGCACTTCCTGGCTGGCCAGGACTTCGCTGCCATCGACTTCCCAGGTGTTGAGGATCTTGCCGCGCAACGGCAGGATCGCCTGGAACTCCTTGTCCCGCGCTTGCTTGGCGGAACCGCCGGCGGAGTCACCCTCCACCAGGAACAGCTCGGAGCGCATCGGGTCCTGCCCGGCGCAATCGGCCAGCTTGCCTGGAAGTGCCGGGCCCTGGGTGATGCGCTTGCGCTCGACCTTCTTGCTGGCCTTCAAGCGACGGCCGGCGTTGTTGATCGCCAGTTCGGCCAGGGCCAGGCCCAGTTCAGGGTGTTCGTTGAGCCACAGGCTGAATGCATCCTTGACCACACCGGAGACAAACGCCGCCGCTTCGCGCGACGACAGGCGCTCTTTGGTCTGGCCGGAGAATTGCGGCTCCTGCATCTTCATGGACAGCACGAACGCAATGCGCTCCCACACATCTTCCGGCGCCAGCTTCACGCCGCGTGGCAGCAGGCTGCGGTATTCGCAGAATTCGCGCATGGCATCCAGCAGGCCCTGACGCAAACCGTTCACGTGGGTGCCGCCCTGGGCCGTGGGGATCAGGTTGACGTAGCTTTCCTGCACGCTGTCGCCGCCTTCCGGCAACCACAGCAGCGCCCAGTCCACGGCTTCTTTATTACCGGCCAGGCTGCCGCAGAACGGCTCGTTGGGCAGGCGTTCGAAGTCGCTGACGGAGTCTTCCAGGTACGAACGCAGGCCGTCTTCGTAATGCCACTCGACCTTCTCGCCAGTGCCTTTGTCTTCAAAGGTCACCAGCAGGCCCGGGCACAGCACGGCCTTGGCCTTGAGCACATGCTTGAGGCGGCTGATGGAGAATTTCGGCGAATCGAAGTATTTCGGGTCCGGGGCGAAGTACACGCTGGTGCCGGTGTTGCGCTTGCCAACGGTGCCAATCACTTCCAGGTCGGTGGCCTTGTAGCCATCGGCGAAAGTCATCTGGTACTCGTTGCCGTCGCGCTTGACCTTGACCCGCACCAGCGTGGACAGGGCGTTGACCACGGAAATACCCACACCGTGCAGGCCACCGGAGAACTGGTAGTTCTTGTTCGAGAACTTGCCACCCGCATGGAGCTTGGTGAGGATCAGCTCGACGCCCGACACGCCCTCTTCCGGGTGGATATCCACCGGCATGCCGCGACCATCGTCGGACACTTCCAGGGAGTGGTCAGCGTGAAGAATGACATGCACCGACTTGGCGTGCCCGGCCAAGGCTTCGTCGACGCTGTTGTCGATGACTTCCTGGGCAAGGTGGTTCGGCCGACTGGTGTCGGTGTACATGCCGGGGCGTTTGCGCACCGGGTCGAGGCCCGAGAGGACTTCGATGGCGTCGGCGTTATAAGAGCTAGCGCTGGGAGTGGCCATGGGGTCTCGTCGTGAGTCGTTCGATTAAAAAATGACCTGCGACTTTACAGTGCAGCAAAGTCGAAGGATTGATACTGATCTGCGCCAATGCCGGCAAAGCTCAACATTGCCGGCAATTGCTGGGCGAACCCCTGGTAACCATGGTCGCCGCCGGCCTGGATGCGCAAGGCACAGGCTCGGTAATACTGCTGGGCGAGGCGATAATCCAGGGTTTCATCCCCGGTCTGCAACCACACCTGATACCGCGCGGCGTCCTGGGGCGCCGGTACTTCCAGCTCGGCCAGGGCCGTGACGTGGTCGTGGGTCAGTTCCCAGGTTTCATCGGTGTAGAGGTTCTTCTGGGTGCCCAGGTAACCGTCGAACATCCGATGCGGGCTGACCGCCGGGTTTACCAGCAATGCCTTGAGGCCATGGCGTTCGGCAAGATGGGTTGCATAGTAGCCGCCGAGTGAGCTGCCGACCAGCAGTGGCCGACCCAGTTCGGCAATCGCGGCTTCCAGTTGAGGAATCGCCTGACGGGGATGGTGATGCAGGGCCGGTACACGCAGTTGGTCAGCCAGGCCGATAGCGCCCATCACAGTGATCAACTGACTGGCCTTGTTGGACGCAGGCGCGCTGTTGAAACCGTGGATATACAGGATCGAAGCGGACATGCCGGGCTCTCCATGACTCAGCCAAAGAGCCGCAGTTTACAGGGATCGGGGCCGTGTGTGATGACCTCAGCCCTCAATACACCGAAGATCCAATGTGGGAGGGGGCTTGCCCCCGATAGCGGAGTGTCAGGCACTGTTAGATCTGACTGATCCACCGCCATCGGGGGCAAGCCCCCTCCCACAGTTAATAGCCGTTGCTGCCGTAGTCCACGGTAAATTCGAAGCCCTGGACCCGCTCCACCCCGGTCTCCAACCGTCCGTCAGCATGCAGGCGCAGCCAGCGGTAGCCCGGCGCTTGCTCACTGACCTTGAAATCCTCGCTGCCCGGTGCGAACTGGATACAGGTGGACGGCGACGCCAACAGGCGCACGCCGTTGCGCTCGCGGTCGATCTCCTGGTGCACATGCCCCCACAGTACCGCCCTCACCTGCGGGAAACGGTCGAGCACCGCAAACAGGGCCTCCGGGTTGCGCAAGCCAATGGGTTCCATCCAGGCGCAACCGATGGGCACCGGATGATGGTGGAAGCACACCAGATGGTGACGGTTTGGCGCCTCGCTCAGGGCCTGGGCGAGCAGTTGCAATTGGCTGTCCTGCAAGTAACCGGGCACCGAACCGGGTACGGCGGAGTCCAGCAGGGTGATGCGCCATTGGCCGGTATCGACCACCGACTCCAGCAAATCGCTGTGCACCGCGGCGTGGGCCATGATCTGCGGCTCGTCGTGATTGCCGGGAATCCAGCGCGTCGGGGCGCCGATGGGCGCCGTCATATCGCGAAACTGCTGATACGACTCCAATGTGCCGTCCTGGGAAAGATCCCCAGTGGCCAACACCAGATCAATGCGTGGCTGCTGCGCACGCACCAACTCGATCACCCTTTGCAGGCTGTCACGGGTGTTCATGCCCAACAGCATGCCGTCAGCGTCGGCAAACAGGTGGCTGTCGGACAGTTGCACCAGCAAGGCCGGTGCATCGGGGCTCACGGTGGATACGCTCGGCAAGGCGCTCTCCCAAGGCAATCACAGGAATGGACGTTTGGCGTGATTATGCTGGGGCAGGACACAAAGAGGAAACCCAGGAAGCGGACGCAGTTCACATCTACCGCACGGCTTCGAACTCATGGCCCAGGGCCAGGCAGTGGCTCAACCATTCACCGAGGAACACATTGAGCTGTGCCTTCTCATCGGGCTGGTGCATGAACACGTTGGGGTAAGGATAGATGCTGCGAAAGCGCCGCGCATGTTCGGCGCTGATCACTTCGGCCATGCGCGCGTCGTGGTACACCTGCACTTCCAACTGCGGCACCGGCAGCCAAGGCAGGCTGTGTTCCTGGCGCACGCGCAGGGTGGTGGTGTAGGGGCAGTTGACGATCACTTCCAGGGCCAGCACGCCGAGCATCTGGTCGCCGTGGGTCACGCCAATGCGCCGTGCCTCGGGGGCATGGCGCATGTCGGGGAGCAGGCGCATCAGCCGCGCATAGTTGGCCTCGCAGGCGGCTTGCAGCCCGATCAGGTCGACTCGATAACGTTCCCGTGCCTTTACTGCCATAACCCCCTCACTTCTGCGCGATTAAGCGCAAGCCATTGCAGGGCGATAATGCTGGCTGCGTTGGAAATTTTGCCGTCGCGTACCGCTTGCAGGCCATCTTCGAAGGCCCACACGGTGACGCGGATATCTTCAGCTTCTTCTTCCAATCCATGGACGCCGCCCGCGCCCGAGCTGTCGCAACGGCCCAGGTACAAGTGGACAAATTCGGTACTGCCGCCGGGCGACGGGAAATACTTGGTGATCGGCCACAGCGCGGAGAATGTCAGCCCAGCTTCCTCCTCGGCTTCGCGGTGTGCAACCTCCTCCGGCTCTTCATCCTTGTCGATCAGGCCGGCGACCATCTCCACCAGCCACGGGTTGTCGGTACGGCCCATGGCGCCGACGCGGAACTGCTCGATCAGCACCACTTCATCGCGCTGCGGGTCGTAGGGCAGCACGCACACGGCATCATGACGAACAAAGACTTCGCGGTTGATCACCCGGCTCATGCCGCCATCGAACTTCTCATGGCGCAGTTGTACGCGATCAAGCTTGTAGAAGCCCTGGTAGGCATTGTCGCGCTGAACAATCTCGATTGTGCTCGGCGTCGATTTTGCTGAATCCGTCATGTCCCTTCCTCGTTGAGCCTGCGCAATTGGCGCCATCCTAACGCGCTCATGCCTCTGGATGCAGCCCCTTTCCAGTTGCCGGGATAGACGGCGGGCGTCAAACACACTCTAATCAGCTTAGTGGCGAACTGACGGCCTTGCTGGCAGTCGAAGCTGCACAAATTTCGCTCTTATCGCTAGACGAAGGACATCCATGTCGCTTTTAAAAATCGCCTCCGTGGCCTGTATCGCATTGACCCTCGGCGCATGCCAGAGCCTGTTCCAGCCGAGTTACAAAGCCCCGGTGGAAGCCACCCGCGACGCCACCGAGCAGAGCAAGCCGGGCTGCGCCAGCGCCGACTGTCCGCTGGTGAATATCGACACCGTGCACTTTGCCAAGGAACCCAAGCTGGACGCATTGATTGAACAGCGCCTGCTGGAAATGACCCAAAGCGATCCCCTGCCGACCAGCCTGGAGACCTATCGCGAGCAATTCCTGAAAACCGCCGCCCCCCGCAACAGCATGTACTTGCAGGCCAAGGTACGTGAACAGCATGACGGCTTGGTGATCATCGAATTGTCCAGCTACCTGGACCAGGGCGCCACCCACGGCGAGCCCGGCCGCGCGTTCATCAACTATTCGCGCCAGCGGCAAAAGGCCCTGACCCTGACCGACATGCTGCTGCCCGGCAAGGAAGATGCGTTCTGGAAAGCCGCCCAGGTGGCTCACAACAGCTGGTTGATCAGCACCCGCCTGAGCCTGGAGCCGGAGTATGTGAAGACCTACCCCTTCCAGAAAACCCCGAACGTGGCGCTGACCTATGGTGGCGTGATCCTCAAGTACCCGACCAACACCATCGCGCCGTACGCCCTGGGCCACGTCGAATTGCAGATTCCCTACTCACGCCTGGACGGCATCATCCAGCCTGAGCTGGTGCCTGCACGCCGCTGAAAACCCGCCTCAGGATCAACTGCAACAGCCCTGCCAGCACCAGCGCCGGCAGGGTCGCGCCGATATCCGGATACAGGTTGGCCAACAGGTGATAAGTCACGACGCCACCCAACCACGCCAGCAGCGCCGGCCAACGCAGGTTGGCGACAGCCCCCTGACCACGGCGCCGCAGGACAAAGTGATCCACCAGTACCACGCCGAACAGCGGCGCGAATACCGAGCCGATCAGCAACAGGAAGTTCTGGTATTGGGCCAATGGCGCAAAGCAGGCGATGAGTGTGCAGATCACACCGATGGCCAGCGCCAGGTGCTCGACCTTCAAGCGCAACAGCAGGCCGCTGGAAACCGCCGCCGAGTGAATATCGGCGAAGGCGTTTTCCGACTCATCCAGCAGGATCAGCAGCAGCGGAATCCCCAGGCAAGCCCCGGCCAACGCCAGCAACAGCGCATTCACCTCGCCGCTCGGCGCAAACGCCAGGGTGTAGGCCACGCCCAGGCTCATCAGCCAGAAATTACCGATAAAGAACCCCAGCGCCGTGCCGCCGAACACGCCTTGGGCGCGTTTACCGAAGCGCGAGTAATCGGCGATCAGCGGCAGCCATGACAGCGGCATGGCAATCGCGATATCAAAGCCCACCGCGAACGGCATCGAGCCGTCACCGGCCTTGGCCCAGAGTGCGGCGAGGTCGGCTTTGGCGAACAGGTTCCAGGTCAGCCACAGGCAGGCGGCGAGCAGCAGCCAGATGCCCCATTTGCGCAGGATCTGGCGCACAAACGTCAGCGGACCACTGACCGCCAGCAAGGTCGCCAGGCCACCGAAGAACAGCGTCCACAATAATGGACTGGCCAACAGGCTACCGCCGCTGAACGCCCGCGTGCCCAACAGGCTGGCGGCGTCGCGCATCACGATGATTTCAAACGAGCCCCAACCGATCAATTGCAGCAGGTTGAGCAGCGCCGGCAGGCTGGCGCCCTTGGCGCCAAGGCTCAGCTTGAGCGCGGCCATGGCGGACAGGCCGGTGTCGCTGCCGATCACGCCGACAGCGGCCAGCAGCAGGACGCCGACCAGGGTGCCGAGGAAAATCGCCAGCAAGGAGCCGGACAAGCCCAGGCCCGGCGCCAGCAACGCGCCGGTCTGCAGGACCATCAGGCCGATGCCGAGGGAGAACCACAGGGAGAACAGGTCGCGGGCGCCGAAGACTCTTTTGTCGCTCGGCACTGCGATATCGGGGGAGTAAGTACTCGGTTGAATGCTCAAGGGTGTTATCTCTGAGGAACTGATCGTTCCCACGCTCTGCGTGGGAATGCCGCTTTGGACGCTCTGCGTCCGCCGTTGTGACGCACAGCGTCACGGATGCATTCCCACGCGGAGCGTGGGAACGATCATCGGTACTAGACCTTCTTGTAGAGCTGGCTGCCTTCCTGCTTGAACCGCTCCGCCTGCTCCGCCAGGCCCTTGGCCACGTCCACATCCACCGCTTCAATGCGCTGGTTGGCCGCGTACTCACGCACTTCCTGGGTGATCTTCATCGAACAGAACTTCGGCCCGCACATCGAGCAGAAGTGCGCGACCTTGGCCGAATCCTTCGGCAGGGTTTCGTCGTGATAGGAACGCGCGGTGTCAGGGTCCAGGCCGAGGTTGAACTGGTCTTCCCAGCGGAATTCGAAACGCGCCTTGCTCAAGGCGTTATCGCGGATCTGCGCGCCCGGATGGCCTTTGGCGAGGTCCGCCGCGTGGGCGGCGATCTTGTAGGTGATGATCCCGGTCTTCACGTCATCCTTGTTCGGCAGGCCCAGGTGCTCCTTGGGCGTGACGTAGCAGAGCATGGCGCAACCGAACCAGCCGATCATCGCCGCGCCGATGCCGGAGGTGATGTGGTCGTAACCTGGCGCGATGTCGGTGGTCAGCGGGCCGAGTGTGTAGAACGGCGCCTCGTCGCAGCACTCGAGCTGCTTGTCCATGTTCTCCTTGATCAACTGCATCGGCACGTGGCCAGGGCCTTCGATCATGGTTTGCACGTCGTGCTTCCAGGCGGTCTTGGTCAGTTCGCCGAGGGTTTCCAGCTCGCCGAATTGCGCGGCGTCGTTGGCGTCGGCAATCGAACCCGGGCGCAGGCCATCGCCAAGGGAGAAACTGACGTCGTAGGCCTTCATGATTTCGCAGATTTCGTCGAAATGCGTGTAGGTGAAGTTCTCTTTGTGGTGCGCCAGGCACCACTTGGCCATGATCGAGCCGCCACGGGACACGATGCCGGTAACGCGCTTGGCGGTCAGCGGCACATAGCGCAGCAATACACCGGCGTGGATGGTGAAGTAGTCGACGCCCTGCTCGGCCTGTTCGATCAGGGTGTCGCGGAACAGCTCCCAGGTCAGGTCTTCGGCGGCGCCGCCGACTTTTTCCAGGGCCTGGTAGATCGGCACGGTGCCAATCGGCACCGGCGAGTTGCGGATGATCCACTCACGGGTTTCATGAATGTGCTTGCCGGTGGACAGGTCCATCACCGTGTCCGAACCCCAGCGAATGCCCCAGGTCAGTTTGGCCACTTCTTCTTCGATGGACGAACCCAGGGCGCTGTTGCCGATGTTGCCGTTGATCTTCACCAGGAAGTTACGGCCGATGATCATCGGTTCCAGTTCGGTGTGGTTGATGTTGGCCGGGATGATGGCGCGGCCGCGGGCGATTTCTTCGCGCACGAATTCGGGGGTGATGATCTTCGGCACGCTGGCGCCAAAGCTGTGCCCGGCGTGCTGCTGGTCGAGCAGGCCACTGGCGCGGGCTTCTTCGAGCTTCATGTTCTCGCGGATGGCGACGTATTCCATCTCGGCGGTGATGATGCCTTTGCGCGCGTAGTGCATCTGGGTGACGTTGGCGCCGGCCTTGGCACGACGCGGGTTCTTCACGTGGGCGAAGCGCAACGCGGTCAGCTCGGCATCACTGAGGCGCTGTTGGCCGAAGTGCGAGCTGAGGCCCGGCAGCCGCTCGGTGTCGCCACGCACTTCGATCCACGGCGAGCGCACATCGCCCAGGCCTTTGCGCACGTCGATGATCACGTTGGGGTCGGTGTAGGGGCCGGAGGTGTCATACACGGTGACCGGCGCGTTGATCTCACCGCCGAAATCGGTGGGGGTGACGTCCAGGCTGATTTGTCGCATCGGTACACGAATGTCCGGGCGGGTGCCTTCCACGTAGATCTTCTGCGAGCGGGTAAACGGCTGCACGGAGCCGGAGTCGACCTTGGCCGATTCACTCAAATGCACGGTGTTTTTTAATGTTGTAGTCATCACGGGCTCTCCAACTTATCCAGGCGGTGGATTTTTGTCGGAGCGAACCTGTGACGGACGGACGCACTGGAACCAGTGCTGTGCTTGGCGCACGAGGGCTGTTCGATTGTCGAACAACATCCCGGACGAAGCACAAGAGGACTCGCCGGGTGACGAGAAATCTTGTTCCCTACGCAGGCGCTAACCTGATCAGGTTCAACGGGATCCGGTATTTACCGATCTCAGCCTTCCAACAAGGCACCCCGACAAGAACGCGGCCAGTCTAGACCATGCCGTGGGCAAATTGCCAATGGCGGTGCATTCAGCGGGATGAATGGCGTGATTGCGGGATTGTTGCGCCGAGTCAGCACCACTACACTCGGTTGCCGCCACAATGCTTGACGCCAGGAATGGCCGGCCTTAGCCTTGGGCGATAAATTATCACCGTAATATTCAAACTAGGGATCGCCTCATGCTGCGCAAACTTTCACTGGCTCTTGCCGTGTCTTGTGCGACCAACGGAATGGTCTGGGCAGCTGAAGCGCCCTTGTCCGCCAAAACTGACTTGGTCAGCGTCTACCAGGAAGCGGTGGACAACAACGCCGACCTGGCCGCCGCCCGTGCCCAGTACGGCGCGCAAAAGGAAGTGGTGCCCCAGGCCCGCGCCGGCCTGCTGCCGAACCTGACCGGCGGTGCCGATATCAACAACGTACGCACCCAGATCGACACCCCGGCCGCCACCGCCAACCGCGATGCGCACTCCTGGCGCGCCACCCTTAGCCAGCCGCTGTTCCGTGCCGACCGCTGGTTCCAGCTGCAAGCCGCCGAGGCCACCAATGAGCAGGCGGCGTTGCAACTGTCGGCGACCGAACAGAACCTGATCCTGCAAAGCGCCGAAAACTATTTCGCCGTGCTGCGCGCCCAGGACAACCTCGCCTCGACCAAGGCCGAAGAAAATGCGTTCAAACGCCAGCTGGACCAGTCCAACGAGCGCTTTGACGTGGGCCTGTCGGACAAGACCGACGTGCTGCAATCCCAGGCCAGCTACGACACCGCCCGCGCCAACCGCATCCTGGCCCAACGCCAGGTCGAAGACGCGTTTGAAGCGCTGATCACCCTGACCAACCGCCAGTACAACTCGATCCAGGGCATCGTCCACACGCTGCCGGTGTTGCCGCCGCTGCCGAACGACGCCAAGGCCTGGGTCGAAACCGCCGGCCGCCAGAACCTGAACCTGCTGGCCAGCAACTATGCGGTCACGGCCGCCGAAGAAACCCTCAAGCAACGCAAAGCCGGCCACGCACCGACCCTGGACGCCGTAGCGCAATATGAAAAAGGCGACAACGACGCCCTCGGTTTCAGCAACCCGAATGCCTTCGGCACCCCGTACCGGGGCGATGTGGAACAGCGCACCATCGGCCTGCGCCTGAGCATCCCGATCTACAGCGGTGGGCTGACCAGCTCGCAGGTGCGTGAGTCCTACTCGCGCCTGGGCCAGACCGAGCAGCAGCGCGAAGGCCTGCGCCGCCAGGTAGTGGAAAACACCCGCAACCTGCACCGCGCGGTGAACACCGATGTGGAGCAGGTGCAAGCGCGCCGCCAGTCGATCATTTCCAACCAGAGCGCGGTGGAAGCCACGGAAATCGGCTATCAGGTGGGGACGCGCAATATCGTCGACGTGCTCGACTCCCAGCGCCAGCTCTATGCGTCGGTGCGCAACTACAACAACAGCCGCTACGACTACATCCTCGACAACCTGCGCTTGAAGCAGGCGGCGGGCACCTTGAACCCAGGCGATCTGCAAGACCTGGCGCGCTACCTCAAGGCTGACTACAACCCGGACCGCGACTTCCTGCCGCCGGACCTGGCCAAGGCTGCAGCCGAACAACTCAAGGCCCGCCCCGCCAACTGAATCCACCGCAAACCAATGTGGGAGGGGCTTGCCCCCGATAGCAGAGTGTCAGGCACCGTATAGGTGACTGATCTACCGCCATCGGGGGCAAGCCCCCTCCCACATTGAGTCAGGTGGTGATTCAGTCAGTCAGCAGTCGACCTAACCCATCCAGTAAACGCTTCAACGCGCCCTGGTTGGCCTGCATCACCTTGAGCCCCGCCTGCGCCATCTTGCGCGCATCCTGCGGCAGTTCGAACAACTGGCGCACGGCTTCGGCCAATCCTTCTGCGTCATCCACTGATCTCAACGCCCCGGCGTCACGCATCATCGCGGTGATTTCGAGGAAGTTGAACACATGTGGACCCATGATCACCGGCAACGCCAGCGCCGCCGGTTCCAGTGGATTGTGCCCACCGGTCGCCACCAGGCTGCCGCCTACGAAGGCGCTGTCGGCCAAGGCGTAGAGAAACAGCAACTCGCCCATGGTGTCGCCGAGCAGTACCGACGTGCTCGCACTGACGGGTTCGCCACTGGAGCGACGCACCGTGGCAAAACCCTGCTGCTCGCACAGTTCGAACATCGGGCCGAAGCGCTCCTGATGGCGCGGCACCAGAATCAACAGGGCGTTGGGGTAGCTGTCGAGCAGTTGGCGATGGGCCGCCAGCACCACCTCATCTTCACCCTCATGGGTACTCGCGGCAATCCACACCGGACGCTCGCTGGCGCCCCATTGCGCGCGCAACGCGGCGGCGCGTACCGGCAACTGGGGATCGATGGTCAGGTCGAACTTGATCGAGCCGGTGACTTCGACGGTTTCCGGCCGAGCGCCCAAATCCAGGAAGCGCTGGGCTTCGGTTTGCGTCTGCACTGCGAACAGGCTCATTTCCGACAGCATCGGCGCGGTCAGCCTGGCAAAGCGCGCATAGCCCTTGGCCGAACGTGCCGACAACCGTGCATTGGCCAATGCCACCGGAATCCCGCGCTGGGCGCAGGCGTGGATATGATTGGGCCACAGCTCGGTTTCCATGATCACCGCAAGCTTGGGCTGTACGCGATCCAGGAATCGCTTGGCCGCGCACGGCAAGTCATACGGCAAGTAGCAGTGCTGGATTCGCGGTTCATTGGCGAACAACGCCTGGATGCGCTCGGACCCGGTCGGCGTCATGCAGGTGACGGTGATCGGCAGCGTCGGATAACGCTCGAGCAAGCCGCGCACCATCGGCGCGGCGGCAATGCTTTCGCCCACCGACACGGCATGCACCCAGATCCCGCCTGGCTGCATCACCGGCAAGCCGTAGGAGAAGCGCTCGCCGACGCGCTTGGCATAGGCCGGCGCCTTGCGCGCGCGCAGCCACAGACGTAAAGCCACCAAGGGCAGCGCCAGGTAAAACAGACAGCTGTAGAGAGTTCTATTCATGGCGGCGGAGTTTATCGGCTTTTTCAGCCGATCGCCTGCAAGCACTCGGCAAATCGTTTGGCCAGGAAGCGCGCCGCCGGCCCCAGATGCTCGTCGCGCCGCCAGACCAACTCGACCACCAGAGCCGGCGGCGTCCATTCGCTGTCCAGTTCGACCATCTGTTGCTGGTAGGTCGGGTACTGCACGATATGCCGGGGCAGCCAGGCCCAGCCCAGGCCACTCATCAGCCATTCGGCCAACACGTAGAAACTGTCGGCGCGCCACACCAGCGGGCTGGCGGCTTCGCTGCCGGGGTAGACACTGGTCTGGGTCGACATCAGCAACTGGCGGAACTGCGCCAGGTGCTGGCACGTTACATAGGTTTCCTTGGCCAACGGGTGGTTCACCCCGCATACCGTGACCATCTCCACGCTGCCAACCACGCGCCGCTCCAGGGCTTCAGGGATCTGGTCGTGATAGAACAGCAGGCCCAGGTCAGCCTTGCGCTCCACCAGCTTGCGCGCCACATCACCCTGGGCCGCGCTGGACAACTGCACCTCCAGCAATGGGTACTGGCCCGCCAACGCCTCCAGGCTGTCGAGCACCGGTTGGAACAACATGGCTTCATCCTGGGCCAGGCGCAGGCACGCTTCCTCACCACGGGTCAATGACAGTGCCCGGCCATTGAGCCGCTCGCACTGGCGCAATACTTCGCGTGCTTCCTCCAACAACACGCTGCCAGCTTCGGTCAGCCGGGGCTGGCGGCCGCTGCTGCGCTCGAACAGGCTGACGCCCAGGTCCGCCTCCAGCATGGCAATCCCATTGCTGACCGCCGATTGAGCCTTGCGCTGCTGGCGCGCCACCGCCGAAAACGAACGCTGCTCGGCGACGCTGACAAACAGGCGCATCTGTTCCAGATCCCACTGCACGCTCATGGCTCAACCCATCTCTAATTCGGATAGGTAATGACTTTACCCCATCTGATTAAACTCTAGAATGCCAGCCTTAACTGATCGCTTTACCCGAGGACTGCCCCATGAATGCCGCCTACTACTACCTGGCTATCGCCATCTGCTCGGAAGTGATCGCCACCGTTTCCATGAAAGCCATCAAGGGCTGGAGCACGCCCATCCCCCTGCTGCTGGTGATCGTCGGCTACGGCGTGGCGTTCTGGATGCTGACGCTGGTGGTGCGCACCGTACCGGTGGGCGTGGCCTACGCGGTGTGGGCTGGAATGGGCATTGTGATGGTCAGCATCGCGGCGTTGTTTATCTACGGGCAGAAGCTGGATATTCCGGCGATGCTGGGGATGGGCCTGATTGTGCTGGGCGTGGTGGTGATTCAGCTGTTCTCGAAAACCGCCGGGCACTGACCACTCCTCAACAGCCTGTATACTGCGCCTCTTGTCTTGAACACTGAGGTCGCCCATGCCATCCGTTATTTCCACCGACGTTCTGATAGTCGGCGCCGGGGTTGCCGGCCTCTGGCTGAATGCGCGCCTGCGCCGCCAGGGGTTTTCCACGGTGGTGGTGGAAAACGCCACCTTGGGTGGCGGGCAAAGCGTGAAGTCCCAGGGGATCATTCACGGCGGTGCGAAATACGCCCTGCATGGCGCGATCACCGGCGCCTCTGAAGCCATTGCCGATATGCCGCGCCGCTGGCGCGAAGCACTGGCGGGTAACGGCGAGCTGGACCTGCGCGGCGTGCGCCTGTTGTCTGAGGCGCATTACCTGTGGTCCCCCGGCACGCTTGCCGGCAACCTCACCAGTTTCTTCGCCAGCAAGGCGGTGCGTGGCCGTGTCGACCAAGTCAAAGGCGACGATTTGCCGCCGGCGCTGCAAGACCGCCGCTTCAAGGGCAAGGTCTATCGCCTGGCGGAGCTGGTCATCGATGTACCGAGCCTGATCGAACGACTGGCCCAACTGGCTGGCGATGGTTTGCTCGCCGGCCAGCACATAGAACCTTTGTTGGAGGGCGACACGCTGGTGGGCTTGAGGGTGGACGGTCGCGAGATCCGCGCCCAGCGCATCGTGTTGAGTGCCGGCGCCGGTACGGCGGATCTGCTGACCACGCTGGGTATCAGCCAGCCAGCCATGCAAAAACGCCCCTTGCACATGATCATCGCCAAGGGCCCCGGCCTCAAGCCGCTGTATGCCCACTGCCTGGGCGGCGGCACCAAGCCACGCATCACCGTCACCACTCACCCGGCCGCCGATGGCAACTGGGTGTGGTACATGGGCGGCGATATTGCCGAAGCCGATGGTGTGGCGCGCACGCCGCAGGAACAGATCGCCACGGCGCAAAAAGAGCTGGCGCAATTGCTGCCGTGGATCGACATGAGCCAGACCCAGTGGGCCACCCTGCGCGTCGACCGTGCCGAGCCCCTGCAATCGGGCCTGACCCGCCCCGACAATGCCTTTGTCGCCGAGCAAGACCGCCTGCTGGTGGGCTGGCCGACCAAGCTGGCGCTGGCGCCGGACTTCGCCGATCGAGTGATCAATAGCCTGGAACGTGACGGTATCCGCCCAAGCACCACCGAACCTCTACCCGACCTGCCAAAACCCGCCATTGGCGCACCTGCCTGGGAGCAACTGTTGCCATGAGCCTGCCTACCCTGCACGACCTGCATCGCCCCTTGGGCAGCACTGGCCTGTTGGTGTCACCGCTGGGCCTGGGCACCGTCAAGCTGGGCCGCGACCAAGGGGTGAAATACCCCAGCAGCTTCCAGATCCCCGCTGACGACGAAGCGCGCATGCTGTTGCGCCAGGCCCGCGAACTGGGCATCAACCTGATCGACACTGCGCCAGCCTACGGCATGAGCGAAGAACGCCTGGGGCCGCTGCTGCGCGGCCAGCGCAAAGATTGGGTGATCGTCAGTAAAGTCGGCGAAGAGTTTGAGAACGGTGCGTCGAGCCACGACTTCAGCGCGGCCCACACCCGGGTGTCGATCGAGCGCAGTCTGAAACGACTTGAAACCGATTTTATCGACCTGGTGCTGGTGCACTCTGACGGTAACGACCTGCATATCCTCAATGACTGCGAGGTCTACCAGACCCTGGCGGCGTTGAAACAGGAAGGCAAGATCCGTGGCTTCGGCTTTTCCGGAAAAACCGTCGAGGGCGGTATGAAGGCTCTGGAACAGGGCGATTGCGCGATGGTCACCTACAATTTGAACGAACAGGCCGAGAAAACCGTCATTGAATATGCGGCGGCCCACGGCAAGGGCATCCTGGTGAAAAAGGCCTTGGCCAGCGGCCACGTTTGCCTGGAGCCGGGAATGGATCCAATTCGTGCCAGTTTCATGTTGTTGTTTGCGCAAACGGGCGTCGCCAGTGCTATTGTCGGGACCATTAACCCGCTGCACCTGGCCCATAACGTGGCGACCGCTGCCCAGGTCATTCGTCAACTCTGATGCCGCCGACGCGGCCGACCCCGTCGCAAGAAGGAGCCGACATGCCGCGAACGCTCATAAGAAAAAACCCCAGCAACTTCAAGACACTGCCGCTGCACGTCGAAGCCACCCCCGAAGGCCTGAGCTACCAGAGCGTCGGCATGCCGCTCAACTTTGCCCAGACCCTGCAACGGCGCAAGCCGGTCGATGTACCGGACCCCGAGCGTTTCGCCCTGGAGCTGGCCAACCTTGGCGTGTCGGTGCGCCTGACCCTGCATTGGCAAAACAAGGATTACTGGGTGCTGGTGCGCCAGCGCCGCCAGGACCGTGGCGACGTGGTGCTCAAGCTGATCTCCGGCTACGTGCCTGCCCATGAGCTGAACCTGCCGCTGCACACTGCCATCCAGGAAATTGCCGAAGAGTGCCTGCTGGAAACGCCGGAAGGCTGGCTGGGCGGGCGCTTCAACGACACCTGGCTGCCGGCGCCCTATGCCTCCGCGCTGCATTACCGCGAAGCCCTGCCCTTTCGTCTCAGCCCGCTGTCCGGTGCGGCTCGCCCGGTGCGCTGCGCCACCACCCAGTTGATCGAACGCCCGCGCGCCTACGTGCACCTGCCAACTGCCTCGCTGCAATTGATCTACGACCTGCGCCTGGAAGTGCCCAAGGAAGCCAAATCCCTGAGCCTGTTCCATGTGGACGAGCGCCTCGAAGGTGATCAACTGGTCGCCCGCCTCGACCGCCAGCGCCCGGACCTGTACCTGATGCCATTGAAAGACGGCCAGCCCCTGGCCGAGCTCTACACCGTCAAGAAAGACCAGCTGTACCCGGCGAGCACGCGGGGTTTGTACCTGGCGGAAAGCTTCGCCCAGCAGGAAGGCTGGCTGGTGCGTGAGGAGCGGATTCGCTGGAAGGACTGGCTGCGCCAGCAAGGCCTGGCTGAGCCTGAGAAAGAGTCGAAATTGAAGCGCCTGGCCCAAAGGGTGCTGCGCAAGATCGTACCCAAGAAAAAAACCAAGGCCTGAATCACGCTGTTGTGAGCGGGCTTGCCCCGCGCTGGAGTGCGTAGCGCTCCTGATTTTTTGGGGCCGCTACGCAGCCCAGCGCGGGGCAAGCCCGCTCACTACACATCGCGTCAGCCTTTGAGCAAGTGCTCCAGGCCTACCTTCAAAGGAGTGGGCTCGGGCAGGGTAAAACTCGCCAGTAACCGCTGGTTGTTCGCCCGCGAATGCCGGATATCCCCGGAGCGGGCCGGCCCGTAAGTCACCTCGGGCAGCTTGCCGACGATGTCTTCCAAGGCTTGCAGCACATCCTTGAGCGTCGTGGTGCGGTTCCAGCCAACATTGATTGCACCCAATGGCGCCTCGGGCGCTTCAATCGCCTGCACCAACAAGTCCACCAGGTCGCCCACGTACATGAAGTCGCGGGTTTGCTCGCCATCGCCAAACACGGCAATCGGTACGCCCTGCTGCACCCGCTCGCTGAAGATGCTGATCACACCGGAATACGGCGAGGACGGATCCTGGCGCGGCCCGAAGATATTGAAGAAGCGGAAGATCACCGGCTCCAGGCCATGCTGGCGACGGTAGAAATCGAAGTAGTGCTCGCCGGCCAACTTGTCGGACGCATAGGGTGTCAACGGCGCCTTGGTGGTGGCTTCGTCAATGGAAGCGCCTTCGCCATTGTTGCCGTATACCGCAGCGCTGGAGGCATAAACCACGCGCTTGATACCGGCCTTGCGCATGGCTTCGCACACATTCAAGGTGCCGATGAAGTTGCTCTGGTGCGTGCTGACCGGATCATCCACCGACGCCTGCACCGAGGCCACCGCTGCCAGGTGCACCACCGCGGCTGCGCCGACAGCGGCACGGGCGACCAGCTCGGCATCGGCCACATCGCCTTCCAGCAGTTCGACGCGCGGATTGTTCAACGGCAGGTTGCTGCGCTTGCCGGTGGACAGGTTATCCAGCACCCGCACACCGTAGCCTTTGGCGAGCAGCGCATCGACCAGGTGCGAGCCGATAAAGCCCGCGCCGCCGGTGACAAGAACCTGCTTATTCATTGTTGCGGATCTTCTCGACAATGGCGGTGGTCGAGCTGTTCTCGACCAGGCCCAGCACTTTGACCTTACCGCCGTAGGCACTGACGATATCAGCCCCCACGACCTGGTCGACGGAATAGTCACCGCCCTTGACCAGCACGTCCGGCTTGACCTGGGCCAGCAGGTTTTCCGGGGTCGCTTCAGGGAAGCTGATCACCCAGTCCACAGCCCCCAGACCGGCCAACACGGCCATGCGCCGGTCGACGCTGTTGATCGGACGGCCAGGGCCTTTCAAGCGGCTGACCGAAGCGTCATCGTTGACCGCGACGATCAGGCGATCGCCTTGGGCGCGGGCCTGTTCCAGGTAGGTCACGTGACCGGCGTGCAGGATGTCGAAGCAGCCGTTGGTGAACACGATGCTTTCGTTGTGAGCGCGAGCATCGTCAATCGCCAGCAGCAACTGCTCGATGGTCAGCACGCCCCGCTCCGAGCCTTCGGAGCGCTGAATTGCACGGCGCAATTCAGGCGCGCTGATGGCAGCGGTACCCAGCTTGCCCACCACGATGCCCGCAGCCAGGTTGGCCAGGGCCACGGCGTGGGGCAGTTCCTCACCGGCGGCAATCGAGGCAGCCAGGGTGGAAATCACGGTGTCACCGGCGCCGGTGACGTCGAACACTTCACGGGCGCGTGCCGGCAAGTGCATCGCCGGGTGGCCGGGGCGCAGCAGGGTCATGCCGTGCTCGCCACGGGTCACCAGCAAGGCGCCGAGGTCGAGGTCGGCCATCAGCGCCGCGCCCTTGGTCACCAGGTCGTGCTCATCGGCGCAACCGCCAACGATGGCTTCGAACTCACTGAGATTGGGCGTGATCAGGCTGGCTCCGCGATAAATCGAGAAGTCCTTGCCCTTGGGATCAGCCAATACCGGAATGCCCCTGGCCTTGGCGGCCTGGATCAGTTCCTGGTGATTCTTCAAGGCGCCTTTGCCGTAGTCGGACAACACCAGCACCTTGATACCTTCAAGCAACTGATCGACCTGGCCGCTAAGGGCCAGGGCGTCGGTGGCGAAGGGTTCTTCAAAATCGATACGCAGCAATTGCTGGTGACGGCTCATCACCCGCAGCTTGACGATGGTCGGTTGGTGGGCGATGCGCTGGAACAGCGCACGCACGCCAGCACCGCGCAGGCTGTTGGCCAGGCTGTCGGCGGCTTCGTCGTCGCCGGTCACGCCGACCAGCGAGGCCGGGGCGCCGAGCGCGGCAATATTGAGGGCAACGTTGGCAGCGCCACCTGGACGGTCTTCGATTTGCTCGACCTTGACGACCGGCACCGGCGCCTCAGGGGAAATCCGTGAGGTACCACCATGCCAGTAACGGTCGAGCATGACATCGCCGACCACCAAGACAGGGGCTTGATCGAATCGCGGCATGGACAACTTCATGGAGCAACCCACATACAAAATGAACAGGGGCGCGATATTAGCACAGGGTGAGCGCCGCCTAGTTCGTGAGCTTTATCCAGGACGCATCAGGGGCCGCACCTGATCATTTTTTGAACAGAACCGCCAGAATCAGCTCGACTGCGTCAGCCAGCTCGACCTCATCGGTGTTGATTTTGCAATCGGCGCATAGCGGCGCTTCATAAGGGCTGTCCAGCCCGGTGAAGGCCTTGATGCGCCCTTCCAGGGCCGCGCGGTACAAACCCTTGGGGTCGCGTCGGGCACACACGTCAAACGGCGTGCTGATGTAAACCTCAAAGAACTGCCCCGGCCCGAACAGCGCTTTGGCGGTCGCACGGTCGGCGCTGAACGGAGATATCGCCGAAACAATCACGATCAATCCCGCGTCCACCATCAACCGCGCCACTTCGCCGATACGCCGGATGTTTTCCTTGCGCGCCGTATCGCTCATGCCCAAGTCGTTGCACAACCCCGTGCGCAAGTTATCGCCATCGAGCACAAAGGTGTGCCGCCCTTGCTCGTTGAGCCGCACTTCCAGGGCATTGGCCAGGGTCGACTTGCCCGACCCGGACAGCCCCGTCAGCCATACACAACAAGGCTGCTGGTGCTTGAGCGCCGCCCGCGCAGCCGCCGACAACGACAAGCCAAAGGGACGGATGGAAGCAGAACCACTGACAAGCGACGGACTATTCATAACCCAGGACCTCATAGTCACGTTGATAGGCACGCCGGACCAGTCGGCGTGTGCGCAGGGTGCAGAAATCCCTGACCGGCTCGTTGCGCCGACCCAGTGAAATATTGAGATGTGGCAGGAATGTAGTCACGCCGAGACGCTCACACAGGTGCCGGAAGTCTTGCTCCAGGGACTCTTGGCGCCCCAGGAAATCCATGGCCATGTGGCCCACCTGATCCACCAGGAAATCAGTCTGGGGGGCAAAGTGCAGTTGGCGCCGCAGATTGTCGGGGTGCAGCCAGCCGGCGACGAAGTGATCAAAGTCACGATAGCTGGAAACCAGCGCCTGGGCATGCAGGTCACGACCGCCCATATGATTGCTGCGCAAGTAGGTATAGGCCGAGTAGGCACGCTCCAGCGGGTCACGCACGAAGGCAAACTTGAAGCTGCGCTCGCAGTGCTCGGGAAATTGCTGCTGGTACCAGTAATACGGCAGGTGCCCCGGCCAACGCCCATCGAGCAACGCCGAGCAAACACTGCTTCCCGCGCATTTGGGCACATGGATAAACACGCATTTGTGTCGTTCGAAAGCCGGATTGAGGGTGGCATATCCAGACAGGGATTTATTCACAGCCTGGCGATCCACTACCGACAACCGCCCCAGCAAAAACACCCTTTGGGGCTTGGGAAGCAATTTCCAGAGCAGACGTTGCAACATTCCATTACCCACGCAAGAAGGTTAGCCCTCTCGTTCGTCATTCGAATCGAGAGGGCCAACATAACAAACGACAGGTCGCGGATTATTTGGTTTTGGTCAAGCTGGGTAAGGATCCTGATACAAATACCGGGGCGCATTGCGCGCCCCGGTACATCAGGTGATATTCGCCGTTACCGGCTCATCCAGACCCATGGCGTGCAGGCGCGAGTAATAGCCGCCCATGGCCAGCAGTTCCATATGTGTACCACGCTCGACAATTTCGCCGTGGTCCATCACCAGAATCATGTCGGCTTTCTCGATGGTGGACAGACGGTGTGCGATCACCAGGGTGGTGCGGCCTTTCATGACCTTGTCCAGCGCGGCCTGAATGTGACGCTCGGACTCGGTGTCGAGTGCCGACGTCGCCTCATCCAGAATCAGCAGCGGGGCATTTTTCAGCAATGCACGGGCGATGGCCAAGCGCTGCCGCTGGCCGCCGGACAGCAGCACGCCGTTCTCACCGACTTCGGTGTCCAGGCCTTTGGGCAACTCGGCAATGAAGTCCATGGCATAGGCATCAGCGGCGGCTTTTTCGATGTCCTCACGCGGCGCATCCGCCAGGTCGCCGTAGGCGATGTTGTTGGCCACGGTGTCATTGAACAGCGTGACGTGCTGGGTCACCTGGGCCACATGTCGGCGCAGGTTGCGCAGGCGGTAGTCCTCGATCTCCACCTCGTCCAACAGGATTTCTCCAGTTTCGTGGTGGTAGAAACGCGGAATCAGGCTGGCCAGCGTGGACTTGCCGCTGCCGGAACGCCCGACCAGGGCGATCATCTGTCCAGGCTCCGCGGTGAAGCTGATGTTCTTCAGCACTTCGCGCTCGGCACCTGGGTAGGTGAAGCTCAGGTTGCGCACGTCGAGGCGGCCGCTGACGCGATCACGCTCCACGGTGCCACTGTCGACTTCCGGCTCTTCATCCAGTTGCTCGAAGATGCTTTCGGCACCGGCCACGCCTTTCTGGATCGTCGAGCTGACTTCCGACAGCTGGCGGATCGGCTTGGGCAGCAGGCCAGCCGCAGTGATGTAGGCCACCAGGTCTCCCGCCGTGGCATCGCCACGCAGCAGCAGCACCAGGAACATCAATGTCGCCATGGCGGTATAGATCACCAACTGCAGCATTGGCGTGTAGACCGCGCCGGTCTTGTTCATGCGCAGTTGCTTGTCGGTGTTGCCCTGGCTGGCCGCGGCAAAACGGCGCTCCTCATAACTTTCGCCACCAAAGCTGCGCACCACGCGGTAGCCCTGGATGGTCTCCGAGGCCACGTGGGTGACATCGCCCATCGCCACCTGAATCTTCTTGCTCTGCTTGCGGAATTTCTTGCTGGTGCTGCCGACCATCACGGCGATCAGCGGCAGGATCGCCAGCATCACCAAGGTCAGCTTCCAGTTCATCCACAGCAGGTAGCCAAACAGGAACACTACCGTCAAACCCTCGCGGATCACGACCTTGATCGCATCCGTGGCGGCGCCGGTGACCATGGTCACGTTGAAGGTGATGCGGGAAATCAGGTGTCCGGAGTTATGCGTGTCAAAGTAACGGTTGGGCAGCACCAGCAACTTGTTGAACAGCTGGACCCGCAGGTCATGCACCAGGCCGAGGGAGACCTTGGCCAGGTAGTAGTTGCCCAGGAACGAGCCCAGGCCCTGCCACGCGGCAATCAGGATGATCAGCAGCGGCACGGCCATCAGCAATTTCAGGTCCTTGAAGAACGGGACCTTGGGCATGAACACCACGTCCGGGTTGCTCAAGCCATCCACGAAGTACTTGAGGATCCCGGCGAGCATCGGCTGGGTGGAAGCAAAGATCACGAAGCCCACGATACTCAGCAGGAACATGCCGATGTACGGTTTCACATAGCCCAGCAGCCGGAGATAGATTTTCAGGCTGGATTCCTGGTCCGCTTTGGGCGGTGCGTCACTCATGTGTCGAGCTCACTGATTGGGTAGGACGCGAACTTTATCACATGCGTCGGGATTGGCCCGAGCCCAGACCAGAACACTGGCCAGCGCAATTGGCAGCCACGAGATAAACCACTCGGCCCGCGGGGTTCCCGTCAGGCTCGCCGCATCGAACTGCATGGCCAGGAACGAAAACACCCACATGCCGATGATACCTTTGCCGTAGAGCGTATCGCGGGCCTTCCAGGCTTGCCACAGCACGCCAAACCACAGTCCGCACCAGAGCAGCAGGCCAGGCAGGCCCAGTTCGATGGCGACATGGGAAAACAGGTTGTGGGCATGGTCGAAATAAATGCCATCAGCCAACACTTTGTAATCGCCCCCCAACCCCAGGCCAGCCCACGGATGCTCAGCGATCATCTGCATGGAAGACAGGAAGATCTGTGGCCGATAAGAGACACCGCGAGCAAGCATCAACGATTGCATGGCGAAGAACACCGCCAGCGCCGCTACCACAGCCCCCATGGCGATCACTGCGGTACGTCGGTCGCGGCACCACGCCGGCATCGCCACCACCGTCAACAGCAATGCCAGTGCCGCACCTCGGCTTTGGCTCAGCACCACGAACAACCCGAGAAGCGCGATGGACAGCACCCATGCCACTTGCATCCAACGCCCCCGCGGCAACCAATGCAGCAGCCAGACCGCAGCCAGGCCTATCACATAGGCTCCCAGGATCGGGTGGGCCAATTGCCCCAGACCTTCAAGGCGGGCGAACCAGGCATTATGCTCAACGCCATAAAACTTGACGATCGCCACCAGCGAAGAAAGAGCCAGCCCGAAACCGCCCCACTGCATCACACGAATGACACGCTCGGCCTGCCCGCAGGCGAACACCGGGAAAAACAGCAGGAACACACCGATATACAGCAGCCGCTTGGCCTCACGCGAAGGGTCTTCGACATTGGTCCACAGCAAGCTGATCGAGCCCCAGACCGCGAGCGCCGCAATCATCAGGCACATCCAGCGCTGTTCACGCCAGACTTCCACGAGTCGCTCACGCGCCGACCAGGCAAACACCATGGCCGGCAGCCACAGAAAGAGGGTCAAGCCTTGTTGATAAATCTTGTTGGTAGGCGCGAAGGCGATCGCCAGCAAAAACCACAGTAACCCGAAAATCATCCATACCTGCGCCCAACGACTTGCTTGCATCACCCGCTCCTGAATACGTCCAACCTGCCAACCGGCATGGTTAAAACCCAAAACTTTCGGCATTATTGCCGATCACTGTGCCCGCTACCCCCACAAGGCTTTCCGACGATGCAATGTTCAAGGCTTCCCCAAGCCGATTTAACCACGATGATTGAAGGCGCCAAGATCCTCGAACAGGACAGCTACGGCCCTAAAGTCTACCTGCTGGCAGACGGGAACATCCTTAAACTGTTTCGCCGTAAACGCCTGTTTTCCTCGGCACTGTTTCGTCCTTACTCCAAACGTTTCATCGATAACGTGGCGCAGCTGCAACAGCGTGGCATCCCCACCTTGACCGTACTGGCGTTCTATCAATTGGCTGCGCCCGGCATGACGGCTGTGCTGTATCGCCCACTGCCAGGGGAAACGCTGCGTCAGATCTCCAACAAAGACGGCTTTGACTGGCAAACGAATCTCGACCCGCTGGTGGCACTCATTCGCCGCCTGCATGGTGCAGGCATCTACTTTCGCTCCCTGCACCTGGGCAATATCGTGGTCACACCTGACAACGAAATGGGCCTGATCGATGTGGCTGATATGCGCTTTTTTCGCGCACCTCTTAACCCGGAACTCGCACGGCGCAACCTGCAGCACTTCGCGCGCTATATTGCGCGCGAGAAGCTGAACGAACGCTTTCCAATGCAAGCACTGGAGCAGGCGCTGTTAGCGGCATGAAAACAGGCGTCGGGAGGTTTCACTGAAATCTTTCCAGGCCTGCTCCGGCGCCAGCGCCCGCGATTGAGCCTCAAGCACCCCCTCGGCAGAGCCCGCGAACGCTTGCTCTACCAGCCGCCCCCAGGCCTGCACGTTGCCTGACGGCGCGTACCAGCCGGCATCTGCCAGTTGCTCGCGAAACACAGCCAGGTCGCTGGCCAGTACAGGAACACCGGCCATGACGGCCTCTTGCAGAATCAACCCCAGACCTTCCTGTGTCGACGGAATGGCAACCCAGTCAAAGGCCCGGTAAAGCGTAGCCGCATCCGGCAGATGGCCCGGCAGCGACACCTTGCCTTGCAAGCCCAGCGCCTTGATACGCGCCTCAAGGGTCGACCTTGCCGGGCCCTCACCCACAATTACCAGGCGCGCATCCGGTTGATGGATGGACACGTCGGAAAACGCTTCGAGCAAACAACCAAACCCCTTGCCGTCCACCAGCCGCCCAACCGCGCCCACAACATGCGAGCCTTCCAGCGGCAAGCCCAGGCGCGTCCGTGCCTGCTCTCGGGAAAGCGCAGCGGCACGGAAAACCACAGGGTCGAAGGCACTGCGCAACACCGCGACGGGGCGTTGCAGGTGACGCTCCAAAGTGTCCGCCAGGGTTTGCGACACGGCTGCGAGGGTCAGACGTGAGGCCGGGAATTGGTCGAACAGCGTCTGGTCCGCCTGGCGCAAACGCGTGACGCCGTGAAACACAACCACGGCCCGTACCTGCGGCAAGCGCTTGAGCACCGGCAACATCACCCGGGCAACGCCGACCCCATCCAGCAGCACAATCTCCAGATCCTCGGGCAGCGCTTTGTGAAACCGCGCGCGCATCAGCGGCGCCCATAGTTTCCACAGGTGCCGCCCCTTGAGCTGAGCCGAGGAACAGTGCCACTCCCGCACCGGCTCGCCTTTCTGCGCACCGCCTTGAAGCAGCCAGGTGCTGACCGGCACCTGACAAATAGCGTGGGACAGTATCTGTTGATGGACCTTCTGCACCGAGGCAAATGCAGAACCGCCGGCCCACATGATGTTGAGGATACTCATCGGTAAAAATGACCTTTTGCAGCGTTGTAGTGGCTTGTCGAATGCAACTAGTGGATCAACCAGCCGATACCGGCTCCCAGTATCAGCATGGTCGCAAGCTTGATCCGCTCTCGCCGCTTGCGCCGCGCTTTGGTCTGGCGTTCCTGCGCGGTCGCCACATGCAGACCGAAACCGGTATGTAACACCGCATCACCCTCCAGGGTCACGGCCCCCAGGTTCAGTTGCGCATAACGCTTGGAAAGCCCCTTCTCACCCTCAAACCCGGCATAGGGCGCGCACAACCAATACTCCTTGATGCGTCGCAACCCTGGGTTCAGTGAAAAACCTTGCCACTCGGGCTTGTCGGACAGCAGGGGATAACACGGCACACCGCCAATCACCTCGCGCGCGCCCAGATGGATATAAGGGCTGTGTACCTGCAAGTCATAAACATAATTGCGTAACCAGACCTGCAGAATATCGGGGCGCTGCTCCAGTATCGTCTTGGAGTCCTCGACAAAACCCGGTCGATAAAACGCCCAATCATCCTCGCAATGGAAAATGTAGGAGGTCTTGACCGACTCGTAGGCCAAGTCGATGGATGCCAACTGCCCAAGCTTCGGGCGGTTGATCAAGAAAGTGCAATGACTGCGCCAATGCTTTGGGACCGCAAGGCGAACAGCTTCATCGCCAGAGTCCTCGGTGATGAAGACTTCGCGTATGTCCGCTGTATTGAACAGATCGAAGCTCTCGAGCGTACGCTTCAACAAATCGAAGCGACCACAACTGGTCACCACGAGCGTCACATCGCTTTGATCGGAGAATTGCATTCAGGCCTCGATAGTATCACATAGCCATCATTTTTCAGCTATTAGCCGACATTAAACGCCCAGCTTCAGACGCAACTTCTCCAGCATATTCAATGGAGCGCGCGGCCGCAGGGGCGGCTCAAGCGCTTCGACAATCCGCTGGCCAATACGGGCAAAGCTGAACTGGTTGACGGCCAGGTCCTGCCCATTACGTGCAATGTCGGCTGCCAAATGCGGATTCGACCGCAACACAGCGAGCTTTTCCTGCAATTGCGGGATGTCCTTGTAGAACACCACATTGACCATGTCCTCGAACCCGAGGGCCGCGTTTTCCTCTGCGCCCTGATCGAACGCCAGCAATACGCAACCGCAGGCCATGGCCTCGAAGTTCTTGATCATGTATTCGCCCATGCCCACATCGGCACTGACGAAAAAACGAATGCGGTTGAGGGTCGCGCAGTATTCCTCACCGGATTTGGTGCGTGTCACTACTAACGGCTCAACCTTTGCCAACTCATCGAGCAACGCTTTGCGACCACTATAGGCAACGCTGTTGGTGCTGCCGACAAATGCCAACTCGATATCACGCTCACGGTCCTGGGGCTGCAACAGCGCCTGGTCATACCCCTTGGGCACGAATACCGCATCAAAACCTTCGGCACGCAGCCGCTCGGTCACCATGTGACCGGAGCTGATCACCCGCGCCCACGGCAGGCGCCGGTAATGGGCGCTGAACTTGCCGGTGTACTTGCAGGGAATGTAGTTCTGGTAAGCGTCGTGCTCGAGGATCACCAGGTTCGGGATCGTGCGGATAAACCCGACCTGGCGGATTTCCTGCTTGAAGCGCAGGAAGAACACGATGCGGTCGTAACGGGTCACATCGACCTCGCGCCGGAAGTAAGCACGCAGGTTGCGTTGCTCGTCGCTGCTCAACCAGCGGGTATCACATTCGCAGTGCTCGGCAATGCCTTCGTACAAGCGATCGAGGATGGCGCGCTGTTCTTTCTGCACCAGAAACAAGACTTTCATGACTTATCCTTTCCCAAACGCCACAACAACTCGTGCCGTCGTACGGCCTTGCGGAAAAATTCGTTCTCACCATAGGGCGACGGCGCACGGCCCGCCAAGACACGCTGCAGCCAGCGCCGTACACGGCGCTTGAACGGCGGTGCCGGTTGCAGGTCATGCATCATGCCCAATGCCATCGCCTTGTCACGCTGCTGCGCGAGTGACAATGAAACACTGCTGGGTGACAACACCAATGCATCATCGAACTGCGGCGGCAACGCAATGCCGGTGCCCGCATCGCCCATGGGCCAACGATCGTTGTCATGCAGGTGGTTGGCGTAGCCCAGGATGGTCGTCGGTTGCCACTCCAACCCATGCAAGGCTTCGGTGACCGCCTGGTGCGCGCAGATGTGATCGGGGTGCGGGTCGAGGACCGGGTGGGGCAGCACAATCACCTCGGGGCGCGCCATCAGCAACAAGTATCGCAGGTCGGCCAGCAGGTTGTTCCAGGTGGGCAGGCCATCCTGGTCCGCCGGCAACGGGAACGGGTTGAACTGGCGGAACAGGCGGATATCCGACAAATCCGCCTCACGGGAGGCCACCGGTTGATCCGGTGTCTCCCGCATCACCGGCAATTGCAGGCAGAAGTAGCCCAATTGCACGCACTGCGCCTCGGGCACCCCGGCCCAGCGGGGCACGGCAATGCTGTCCCAGGCGCGCAGGCGCCCCTTGATGCGCGCGGCTTCGACCGAGTCCATGCCCATCTGTTGATAGTGCTCGGCTTCGATTTCACCGGCGGTGAGGGTCACGATCCAGGGCTTGTCGGCCTGGCTGTAAAGACCAAATGCGGCCAGCTCGGCATCGTCGGCATGGGGGGCGATGACCATCATCCGTTGCGCCGTGTAATCCGCAGTGGCCCAGGCCCAGAGCCGGGGCGCGCCCAGCAATCGGCAAAAGCGCCCATGCAAACGCAACTCGCCGGCCATCAGGGCCGGGGCCAAACCACTGAGGTTGAGATAACGCACGCCATTCACGCCTCGCTCGAAGGCCTGGCGGTCGGGACTCTCGCCCCCCAGGATCTCGACAGCAGGGTCCAGCAGGCGTCCCAACCAAGCACTTTTGACCCGGATCGCCAACACCAGC
Source organism: Pseudomonas azotoformans (assembly GCF_900103345.1). NCBI lineage: Bacteria > Pseudomonadati > Pseudomonadota > Gammaproteobacteria > Pseudomonadales > Pseudomonadaceae > Pseudomonas > Pseudomonas azotoformans. Next base: position 5,303,920 of record NZ_LT629702.1, on the reverse strand, counting down.
GTCGCATCGGCCTCCAGGGCCGAATCAACCAGCAGTCGCCCGCGCTCGAAGCGAACCCCACTCACCTCGGCATCCGCCGAAAAACGGTATTGATAATCTTCGCCAGGCGCATAAAACAGGTGGTCGGCAAACCAGGCCTCATGGGCAACCCAGGCCAGCACGGCCAGTACCAAGGGCAACCACCAGGCCACGCAGATGCCGATCACCAGCAACAGCAGCAAGCCAATCAACAGGCCGATGCGCTTGTTGCGCCGATGGCGCTTGAGCAATTGCTGTTTGCGGCTCATACGGTCAGCACCGGCACAGGGTTGCACCAACGGTCCTTGTACTCGCGGTCGGCACGCCCGAAGGAAAACCGCAACGGCTTGCCGACTTCACGCGCCTGTTCCCAGGCACTCTGGGTATTCAGGAAGCTCAGCACACTGCCCGGGCTGAACGCACGGGTTTCAGGATCGACACCGCCGTTGACGTATTCGACGCTGATCCACTCGGGCGACTCGACCCGGTACACCAGCTGGACCGCAATCGGCGCATCGTTGAGAAAGATCACCGAGCCGATCAGCCACTCGCGCAGCAACTCGATCACCTCAGCCATACGCTCGGCGCCCGTGGCGACAAAGCCCCAGCGGCGCAGGAACAAATCGCAATAGATCGACGCCAGCTCCTGGCTGGAAAACTCACCCACCGGCCGCACGACGCCACCCGCCTCTTCCAGCAGGCGCAGTTCACGGCGCTGGTTGTAGCGGAATTTCTTCGACAGTTCTTCCGGCGTGCGCGCCATGGCCAGTTGCTCGGCCTGGGGCTTGAGGCCATTGAAACGGCCCTCGTTCAACACCGACAGGTAGCGCGCGCGCTGGCGCAGCGGCGCCTTGGCCCCGGCGGCGGCCGGCAGGATCAGCTCGGCATTGCCCAGGTCGAACAAGCCCTTTTTGCCGCGCTGTTTGAGCACATCCTTGGACAAAGCCAGGTCGCGTCCCCAGGTGGCGATGCACGCCTGAAGCTCGCCACCCTGCTCCCAGGCCAGGTAACGCACCGGGATCTCGGCAAGCCCCGCCAGGCGTTCGATCACCTGGGGATGGGTGGCGACGCTGCCGCCAAAACGCTGCCAGGCGTCGCCGTAGACAGGCGCGTCAACGACGGACCAGCCTCGCTCGCGCCAGCCTTGGAATCGATTGAGCATCAAGCCCCCGCGGTCAGTTCTATAACGTGCGGCAGTTGCCAGAAGGTATCGCGTACCGCCTGATCCGAGAAACGCGCATGCAGGCGCTCCAGCATCATCTCGGCACACTGCCGTTGTTGCTGGCGATCCATTGCAGCCAGATGTCGCAGCCCCTGGGCCAGGTGCTCGGCGTCACCAAAGGGAAACAGGATGCCGACGCCTTCGACCACTTCCTTCGCCCCGCCACAGGCCGTGGCCAGCAACGGCACGCCAGCGGCCATGGCCTCCAGCAGTACCATGCCGAACGGCTCGTGGTCGGAGCTCAGTGCGAAAACATCGAATGCGCGGAAATACCGGCGCGCATCCGGCACCTGACCAAGGAACAGCACCTTGTCGGCAACGCCCAGTTCCCGGGCCAGCTCCTTGAGGTCCTGCTCCAGGCGGCCACTGCCGAGGATCGCCAGGCGGCTTTGCTCCGGCAGGTGCGGCAGCGCCAGGGCAAAACCCTTGAGCAATGTGGCCTGGTCCTTGTCCGGGTGCAGGCGGCCGACATTGCCGACCACCCACTCGTCCGGCGACAGCCCCAGGGCATCACGCGCCTCATCCACCGGCACCTGCATGGCCTGCAGGGCGTCGACATCGATGCGGTTGTACAGCGTCTGGATACGCGCAGCCGGCCAGGCCGGCAGGCAACGGCGCATATCGTCACGCACCGCGTCGGACACCCCGAGCAGGCTCAGGCGCTTGCGGAAAATGCCGGCAAACAGCTTGCGGCTGCGGCGCTGGTAATCACCAAAGGCATGATGCACACCGATCACCGGCAACCGCGTGGCCAGCAAGGCCACGTAGATCGGCTTGAAACGGTGGGCAATGCAGAAACTGAAGTTGCGCGACGCTGCGATCTTGCGCAGCTCGGCAATAGCCCCAAGCTTGAGGCCGCGAACGGCCTTGGAGCTGAATTCCATGAACAGCACTTCATCACTGGCGCAACCGGCGGCCACCTCGGGGTCGGCGACCCCGGTGAGGAAAACCGTGGTCACTTTGTAGCCGGAGCCTGCGAACAGACTGGCGTACTGCCGCGCGCAGTCCAGGAACGGCCCGTCATAGCCGTGGCAGAACTGCAGGACGTGGCGATCAGCCGAGCGCGTCATAAGGGTCCACGCCGTCCTTGACGACCAGGATGTCTTCCATGATCAGGTACTGCAGGTCGGAGCCGAAGAACATGTTCAGCGCGTCGGTCGGCGAGCAGATCATCGCTTCGCCACGGCGGTTGAGCGAGGTGTTCAGGGACACGCCGTTGCCGGTCAGTACTTCCAGCTCTTTCATCATGTCGTAGTAGCGCGGGTTGTACTCACGCTTGAGCACCTGGGCGCGGGAGGTGCCATCTTCATGGACCACTTCCGGCACACGGGTTTTCCACTCTTCGGCCACTTCAAAGGTGAAGGTCATGAACGGCGCCGGGTGGTCGACCTTGATCATCTGCGGCGCGACGGTGTCGAGCATCGACGGGCAGAAAGGCCTCCAGCGCTCGCGGAACTTGATCTGATGGTTGATGCGGTCCGCCACGCCGGTGGCGCTTGGGCAACCGATGATCGAACGACCGCCGAGTGCACGCGGGCCAAACTCCATGCGGCCCTGGAACCAGGCCACCGGGTTGCCATCGACCATGATCTTGGCGATGCGCTGAGGCATGTTCTCGATCTTGCGCCAGTTCGGCTTGCTCTCATGCTTGGCGCACGCGGCGATCACGTCTTCGTTGCTGTAGGACGGGCCGAGGTAGACGTGTTCCATCTTCTCCACCGGCACGCCACGGGCGTGGGACACGTAGGCCGCCGCCCCCACGGCAGTACCGGCATCGCCGGACGCCGGCTGCACGAACAGCTCTTTCACGTCGTCACGCGCAATGATTTTCTGGTTCAGCTTGACGTTCAGCGCGCAGCCGCCGGCGAAGGCCAGCTTGCCGGTGTCCTTGAGGATGTCGCCCAAGTAGTGGTCGATCATCTGCAGGGCCAGCTTCTCGAACAGCGCCTGCATGCTGGCGGCGTAATGGATGTACGGCTCGTCGGCGATGTCGCCTTCGCGCTTGGGACCCAGCCACTCGATCAGTTTTGGCGAGAAGTAGAACCCCTTGCCCTTCTCTTTGTAACGGCGCAGGCCGATGACGTTGGCATAGTCGGTGTTGATCACCAACTCGCCGTTCTCGAAGGAGGCCAGGCGCGAGAAATCGTACTTGCTGGCATCGCCATACGGCGCCATGCCCATGACCTTGAACTCACCGTCGAGCATCTCGAAACCGAGGAACTCGGTGATCGCGCCGTAAAGGCCGCCGAGGGAGTCCGGATCGTAGAATTCCTTGATCTTGTGGATCTTGCCGTTCTCGCCGTAGCCGAAGAACGTGGTGGCGTACTCACCTTTACCGTCGATACCGAGGATCGCGGTTTTCTCCTGGAAGCCGGAGCAGTGGTAGGCGCTGGAAGCGTGGGCCAGGTGGTGTTCAACCGGTTCGATCTTGATTTTCTTCGGATCGAAGCCCAGTTGCTCCAGGCACCAGACGATCTTGTTGCGATAACGCTTGTAGCGACGGTTGCCCATCAGGATCGCATCGAGGGCGCGGTCCGGGGCATACCAGTAACGCTTGGCGTAGTGCCAGCGCGCCTCGCCGAACAGGCTGATCGGGGCGAACGGGATCGCGACCACGTCAACGTCGGAGGGCTTGATGCCGGCCTGCTCCAGGCAGAACTTCGCCGACTCGTAGGGCATGCGGTTCTTTGCATGTTTGTCACGTACGAAGCGTTCTTCTTCGGCGGCCGCGATCAGCTTGCCGTCGATATACAAGGCTGCGGAAGGATCATGGCTAAGGGCGCCGGACAGGCCAAGAATCGTCAATGCCACAGGGGTCTAGCCTCTTTTAGTCTGCATGCAGGCGGGTTGCGCCTGAAAAAAGTGTGCCTCCCGCCTGGGCGGGAAACAGCTAAAGGGCGGGATTATAGCGTAAAAGCGGCGGGAAGCTGTTAGCGGCGAGCGTCAAGAGGGATCAGCGGAAGATCTCGATGCTGCCGTCCCGGCTTTGACGGTAAACGGTGTAGGGCAGCACCAGGGTGTCCAGCACGCCGGAGGCGACAAACTCCACCGCGACAATGGGTAGCATGCTCCCGCCATGGTCGATCAGGCTGTTGTCCTTCAGGCTCTTGTCGGGCGCCGGTTCCCCATTAAGGGTACAGAACCCGTAGATCACCCCACTGTAGATGCGCGGCACGTTTTCGCAGTGACTGCGCGAGTCCTTGAGGTTCTGGCTGGTGACCGCATCTGGCCGGAAGACGGTATTGATGGTTCCGCAGCCCGCCAGCATAAGCGACAGCGCACTGCACAAGACTTTCGCCCCCCTCCTCATGACCCTCTCCTTATGGCCCATCAGCCATTGTTACTGCCAAGGCTGACCACGCTAACATCGCAAGGGCAGGTGACCCAAAGCGGCAACACTGATTTGCAGCGTAGGACGATTCCCAAATGATAAAAATCGCCCGAGCCACTAAACTCGCGCCCCTTTACGCGTCTATCGCCTATGCGCGCCATGGATTCCAGCTGACCGATGAAAACCCTCGCCCGCTTCACCTTGTTGCTGCCTGGCCTGTTCGCCCTGAGCGATGCCGCTCGGGCTGACGACGCCCCGCTGGTGCTCGACCCCAGCGTGGTCACCGGCTCGCGCAGCGCCAGCCCGACCTTCGACCTGCCGTACTCGGTGGACGGCATCAGCCGTGAACAGATCAGCGACGGCCAAATGGGCATCAACGCCTCCGAGGCCCTGTCCCGCGTGCCCGGCCTGGTGGTGCAGAACCGCCAGAACTATGCCCAGGACCTGCAGATTTCCTCCCGCGGCTTCGGCGCCCGCTCGGCGTTCGGTGTGCGCGGCATCAAGCTGATTGCCGACGGCATCCCCGCCAGCACTCCGGACGGCCAGGGCCAGGCGGCCACCTTCAACCTCGACACAGCCGAACGCATCGAAGTGCTGCGTGGCCCTGCCGCCACCCTGTATGGCAGCAATGCCGGCGGCGTGATCCAGATGTTCTCCCGCGACGGCGAAGGCCCGCCGCGCATTGGCGCCGAGACCCTGGTGGGCAGCGACGGCCTGAACAAGAACCACCTGAGCGCCGAAGGCGCGACCAACGGCGCCGGCTTCGTGCTTGACGCTTCGCGCATGGACACCAACGGCTACCGCGACCACAGCAGCGCACGCCGCGACCAGACCTTCGCCAAGCTCAACGTCCAGCCGGATGACGACAGCAAGCTGGCGCTGATCTACAGCAGCCTGGAACAGAACGGCACCCAGGACCCACTGGGGCAGACGTGGGCGGCGTACAAGGCTGACCCACGCTCGGTGAGCGCCAACGCGCTGACGTACAACACGCGCAAAAGTATCGATCATCAGCAATTGGGCATGAATTACGAGCGGTACTTCGGCGATGCGACGTTGCAGGTGAATGGGTATACGGGGCGTCGGAGTGTGATTCAGTATTTGTCGATTCCAAGAGGCACACCCGCCAACGAGCGTGGCGGCGGCGTGGTGCAATTCAACCGCAAGTTCTATGGCGGCAGCGTGCGTTGGATGCAGCCTATTGAAAGCGCACCGGGCGAGCTAATGATCATCTCCGGCCTGGATTTCGATCAAAGCGAAGACAGTCGCCACGGCTACCAGAACTACAGCGGCAACACCCTCGGCGTGAAAGGCCAACTGCGCCGCGATGAAATCGACACCGCCCGCAGCCTCGATCCCTATATCCAGGCCAACTGGGCCCTCGACCGCTGGACCCTGCAAGCCGGCGTCCGACACAGCACCATGCAGTTGGACGTTGACGACCAGTTCCTCAGCAATGGCGATTCCAGCGGCAACAAGACCTATCAGAAAAATACGCCGTCAATGAGCGTGATGTACGCGTTCACACCTGAACTGCATGGTTATGTCAGCGCGGGCAAAGGCTTCGAAACACCGACCCAGGCCGAATTGGCCTATGCACCAGGAAGCGTCGAGGGTTTCAACTTTGGCCTGAAGCCATCGGAAAGCACCCAGTACGAGGTGGGACTGAAAGCTCAGCTCAACAACACACGAATCAACGCTGCCGTATTCCAGATAACCACCGAGGATGAACTGGTGGTTTATCAATCCCTGGGCGGCCGCACCAGTTACCAAAACGCCGGCCGCACCCTGCGCCGTGGCTTCGAACTGGGCATCGAAAGCCAGCTCAGCGAACACTGGAGCGCCAACCTTGCCTACACCCGCCTGCAAGCCACCTACGACAGTGACTTCGTCAGCGGCGGCAACACCGCCGTCGACAAGGGCAACTACCTGCCCGGCGTACCGCAAACCACCTTGTTCGCCGAGCTCAACTGGAAGCCCCGCGACTGGGTCAGCACCGCCCTCGAAGGCATGTACCGCAGCCAGGTCTACGTCGAAGACACCAACAGCCAACACGCCGCCCCGGCCTACAGCGTGTTCAACTGGCGCGCCCGCTTTGAACAGAAAGTCGAACACTGGACCTTCCACCAGACCCTGCGCCTGGATAACCTGCTCGACCGCCAGTACGTCGGCTCGGTGATCGTCGGCGACGGCAACAACCGCTATTACGAAGCCGCGCCAGGGCGTTCGTGGTATGCCGGAGCAGGTGCGGAGTACCGATTCTGATCATCCAGGAGCAGTAATCACTCTGCATTGACACTCAAAAATCGCAAGCATAGAATGCTGGCGCAAATGGACTGGGGGATCCCGGTCGGCGTTATAGCCTCGGTGAGTTTCATCGGGGCTTTTCGCTTTCTGCGGTAGGGAAAACTTTAAGTCCCCAGCTCTCAAAACCCTCACCGACCTTGCTTCGTCCTCCGCTGCAGTAAAACTTGCGCTTGAGCACATCAAAGGCACGGTTTTCCTGACCTCGCCGTAGAACACTCATGCCTATCGGCCTTGCAACGAGATCTGCAAGTTGCAACCCCGTGGAGTTAACCTGTTTAGTCGCAAACACGATGTCAAATGGCAGGCGAATACCTAAACGATTGGCGCCGTCGCACATTCGCCGAAACTCCAACTCAAGCTCGTTATCTTCTTTACGCCCTCGTCGTTCGAAAATGACATGGGTCAACGCTCTCTGCTGATTTTTCTCACTGAGAAACTCATAAAGCGTTTCAAGACAGAATCCAAGCGCCAGATGGTAGGGGTTATGTACGGGACCTTGCTGCTCCCGAAGAGTGACCTTATCAATAACGCAACTGATCAAAACAAAGTTGCTCGACTCAATGATGCTTGTCAGCTCCTCAAGAAAGGCATGTTTGTGCTGGCGAGAGACAAAAACGTTCGAGAAAGCCCCCTTTTCCTTACGGATTTCCAATTCATGCAGGCCAACAAGATCATGCCCCATATGATTGAACTTAAACTTTTGGAGGGCCGGAATGACTTTTTCACAGTAGTGTCTTTTATGAAAAACACAAAACGCTAGAACAAACATGGGGTAATTCGCATCCAGCGCCTGCATCCCGTGATCACCACTTTCATCCACATACACAATGAAGTCGCTGAACGCACCTTTCGGCGGCGTCACTGCAAAAACTTGCGCAGCGCGCTCTGCCTCAGTTTCACTTTCAAAGAGCATGAACTGAGGGGACGTTAGTTTTTCATCTGCCATGGGATGCCTAATCCTGTTGTTTGCGTGTTTTCCGAGTCACGCATCAACATTCATATTGCCCTACGGCTTTGCTACAGGGGGCCACCAGACTGACTCACTTTAGGCAACCGCTGATCAATCAATTGGTACAGCGCGCTGCTTTCAGGCCAATTGCGCATAAACCGCGCCCTGTCCTTGGCATAGGCCGGGGCGAAGCTCGCGTCGGAGCCGTGCTGAAACATGGCGTCCAGGTCGATCAGCGACCAGCGGTCCTTGTCCCAGAACAGGTTGTGCCCCTTGAAATCGCCATGGCTGATGCGTTCGCGGATCAGCTCGGCGAACAGGTGATCCAGCGCCAACAGTTCGTTTTCCGGCGCGTCACCGTTTTCAACGTACGGTGCGAAGCGCTCGATGATGTCCGGGCCCGGCAGGTATTCGGTGACCAGGTAAGCGCGACTGCGCAACCAGAAGAAGCGCTTCTCCAGCACGGCCAGCGGCTTGGGCGTAGCGATGCCTAGGAACGCCAGGCGATTGCCTTCGCGCCAGGAGTGCCAGGCACGGCTCGGGCGCCAGAAGCGTTTGAGCCAGTGCGCGAAACCCTTGATGTTGTAGCGCTTGATCACCAGCGGCCGACCGGCCACCTCGACCTTGGCCACGCTGGCGGCGCCGCCGGTCTTGTACAAATGGCCCTGGTCCAGCAGCGCATCGGCCTGTTCCAGTACCGGCAGCATGGCCGGTTCTTCTTCGCGCAGGATCGCACGCAAGGCAAAGGCGCCGCGCACCACGCTGAACAACGTGCATTCGCGGCCGACCTTGTTCAAAAAGTCCTTGAGACGCCAGGCGCTGACCTTGCGCACCTGTTTCTCCAGGGCTTCCAGCGGCAGGGCGTGCTCGCCGTTGCTCAGCAGGTAGTACACCAGCAGCTCTTCGGTATACGGCGCGAGATTTTTCGGCAACTGGGCGAAAAACACACCGAGGTTTTCCAGCACGCGGTTGCGCGACAGCGGTTTGCCCGCCTCTTCGACGCGGATCCCGGCGCCATCGATCAGGTACAGCTTGCCGTCCTGGCGCAGCAGGTTGTCCAGGTGCAGGTCTTCCTGCCATAGGCCCTTGGTGTGCATCTGAGCGATCGCACCCAGCGCTTCGGCCAGCACGGCGGTTTGCTCGTCAGCCAGCGGCGGCAGGCCTTCGACGGCCCGCCAGGCATCGGCCAGGCTTTCGGCGCCCTCGATGAACGCGAACAACAACCAGCCGCCCTCGCCTTCCTGCAAGCCATCGGCCAGCAGCAACGGCGTGGTCAGGCCATGCTCGGCAAGCAGGCGCACACCCGTGAGCTCACGCTGAAAATGCCGTGCCGCCTTGCTGCCCACCAGTAACTTGGCCAAAACCGGGCGACCACGCCAGACCGCCGCCCCCACATAACGCTCGCCCGGCAGCACACGCAACAGGCTCAGCAGTTGCAACTGGCCTGGGCCCGCCGCATCGGCCAGTTCGAGGGTCAGGGGCAGCTCGGGGGTACGGCCGGCGGTTTTCAGCTCGGACAAGCGCATCAACGGTTTTCCTTGTGACTGCGGCGCGCGGTCAATTTCTGCAGCCAGCTGGCGACCAGCGCGCTGTCCTTCGGTTGATCCAGATAGGCAGCCAACAGTTGGCGTACCTGTTCATCCGACCACTGCGGTGCACGTCGCAGCAACGGCTCCAGGTCCTTGACCCGATCACGCCAGCCGAACAGCAGCGGGCGGGTTTTCTCCAGGTCGATCAACTGCGCGGCATAACCGTCGCCGGTAGCCTGCATAAAAATATGCTTGGGATAAAAACAGCCATGCACCTGGCCTACGCTGTGCAACCGACGAGCAAGCTCACCGCAGGCCAGCAGGATCGCGCGGTGCTGGGCGTCGCTCAATTGGGGCCACTGCTCCAGCAGCGAATCCAGGTCATTCCAGCCGTCCAGGGCGCGGGTCAGCAACATGGCGCGATACTCGCCACCCACCTTGCGCTCGCCATAGAACGCCGCCTGCAAGGCCGGGATGCCGAGCTTGCGGTAACGGCTGATATTGCGGAATTCGCGGGAGAAACTCGGTTCGCCAAAGGGACGGTGCAGGCTGCGCGTCAGGTAGTTGCTCTGACGCTTGAGGTAATAACCGTGGCCGTCGAGTTCCAGGCGAAAGACGCTGCTCCAGCCGCCGCGACTGGTGTTGGGTTCGTCCACCGCGTCCAGTTGCTTGGCCCACAGGGCATCGAACGTCGCCAAGCCGTTGCGCTCCAGCAGCGCCCGATCTTCTGCCGCCAGGAAATCACTCATTCGCGTCCCTCGAAAAACTTCACCACATGGCGAATACGCTGTTTGTCCGATGCACTCAGGTGCCGGCGCTGACGGTATTGCATGTAGAACCGCAGGCGCTGGGTGGCGGACAGGTGATACTTGGCCACCTTGTCCAGGCAGGCCAGGTCTTTGGTGATGCGGTACTTGAGCCAGAACCCGCGCCAGAAATCGCCGTTAGGGCAGTCGATCAGGTACAGGGTCCGCTGGTCATCGATCAGCAGGTTGCGCCACTTCAAGTCGTTATGGGTAAAACGGTGATCGTGCATGGTGCGCGTGTATTCGGCGAGTTGACGGCTCACCACGTCGACCCACTGGGGGTCGCGCAAGCACGCATCGTTGCGCTCGGCCAGCACCGAGAGGTCTTCGGTCCTGGGCAGCTCGCGGGTGATCATTGCCCCACGGTCGTAGGCCAGGCCCTTGCGCTCAAGGCCCCAAGCGACCACATCGGCGGTGGGAATGCCCCATTTGGCGAAACGCTTGAGGTTCTGCCATTCGGACTTGACCCGCGGCTTGCCCAGGTAACGCCGCAGGCCCTTGCCCGCGCCGGTGTAGCGCTTGACGTAATAATTGACCCCGCCACGCTCCACGCGGATCACTTCCGACAGCGGGTCGCGGGTCAGCCGCTCGCCTTGCAGGGCGAAGACCGCTTCGAGGCTGCCAAAATCATCCGCCAGGCTGGCGTAAGCAGGTTCCAGGTTCCAACCCGCCATCAGATTGCATCCCCATAACGCAGCTTGCGCGCATACAGCTTGTCGGCCTTGCGCTGCATCAGGCTCAGGGACGCCGACTGCTCGGCGAGGATCTGGCGCAGCGGCTGGCGAAAGTAGCCCTTGAGGAAACGCAGCTTGTCGCGACGGGTCAGGCCGATGTCCAGTGCCGAGTAGTACAGCGCGGACAGGTCCTTGTCACGCCAGCGCAGCGGCAGATGGGCACGCAGTTGAGCGCGGTGCAAATCGATCACCGACAGCTTGATGTTATTAGTATCGACGGGCTTGGCGGTGTCCAGCAGGAAGTGGCACAAGTAGCAGTCGCGGTGGTTCACGCCACCCCGGTGCATATCGCCGACCATGCGTGCCAGCTCGGCCGTGAGGGCGTGACGCAACGCAGGCGCAGGCGGTTCGGCGACCCAGTTGATCGTGACGTCTTCGAGGCTGAGGGTCGGCGCCAGCTCTTCGGTGATGATGAACGAGTGTTGGTCCGCCGGGTTGCTGCCTTTCTCGCCGAAAGCCACGCCGGTCATGGTCGGCACGCCGAGTGCCTGGAGGCGATGAATCGCCGCCCACTCAAGGCCCGCCCCGAGTACCGGCAGCTTGGCGGTGATCAGGTTCTTGAAGATTTCACCCCAGCCGATGCCACGGTGGATCTTCACGAAATACGGACGGCCATCCACCTCGGTACGCAGCGTGCGACGCGCTGCCAGTTCGCGGAATACTTCGCCTTGCAGTTTCTCGACTTCGGCAAAGGCATCAAGCCCGGCCCACAAAGTCTTGAACGGTTCGGCAAGAATCAACTTCATCGTTTTGGCTCCGCCAGAATCACATCCGCAGCGTGCTGCGGCATGCTGTAAAGGTCGGCCGTCTCAGCGAAGGCCAGGCCATTGCGGCTCCAGGCCGCGCGCTGTGCAGTGTCGGTGAGCATGTGCGTCAGGTATTGATTGAGCTGCGTCTGTTCAAACGGCTCGTCCAGTACCAGGCCACTGTCAGCCTCGGCGATGTAGTGGGCATACCCACAAACGGCCGAGACCAGTACCGGCAGCCCGGCCACCAGGGCTTCAAGCAAAACAGTACCGGTGTTTTCGTTGTACGCCGGGTGGATCAACAGGTCGGCGCCCAGCAGGAAACGCGGGATATCGCTGCGGCCCTTAAGGAACTGCACGTTGTCGCCCAAGCCCAAGGTAGCGCTTTGCAGTTGGAATACCTTGGGGTCGTCCTGGCCGATTACAAACAGGCGCGTGCGTTTTTTCAGTTCAGACGGCAACGCGGCCACGGCCTTGAGGCTGCGGTCGACGCCCTTGGTCTTGAAGCCCGAACCGATCTGCACCAGCAGCAGGTCGTCGTCGCCGAGGTTGAATTCCCTGCGGAAACCTTCACGGATTTCGGCGGCATTCGGCGGCGCCCGGCGGTCCTGGGCAATGCCCGGCGGCAGCAGGTGGAAGCGTTCCACCGGGGTGTCGTAATGCTTGATGAACAGCGGCTGCTGCACTTCGGAAATCATCAGGACTTCGGTCTTGGCGTCCTTGGCGAACACCGCGCGCTCGTACTCGGCGAAGTGCTTGTAGCGGCCAAAATAGCGGTACAGCGAGTGACGCAGGTTCTGCGCCTTGTCTTCAAAACAGCCGTCGGCGGCGTAGTACACGTCCAGGTCGGGCATTTTGTTGAAGCCGATCAGGCGATCCACCGGGCGCTTGGCCAGGTCGGCAGCCATCCAGGCGCTGAGTTTTTCATTGCGCCGATGGTTGAAGAACGCCTTGACCGGCGCCACCAGCACTTCGAAGCCGGGCGGGATGTCGCCTTCCCAGATCAGCGTGTACACACGAATCTGATGGCCGCGCTGCTGGCACTCCAGGGCGATGCGCATGAAGTCGCGCTGCAGGCCACCGAAGGGGAAATATTTGTACAGCACAAAAGCCAGTTGCATCAGTGCAGCTCCTCAGCCAATAACAACGTGCTCAGTCGGCTGGCCACACGCTCAGGGTTCAGGCGCGTGAAGCACAGGGGCGATTCGCGCTTGAGGTCGAACCGACGCAGGTCGTCGGCCGTTGGTTGATAGGTACAGTTTTTTTGCAGGCATGGTGCGCAGGGGAAGTCGCTGGCCAGATGAATCTGGCCCTTGCCGTAGGCGCCGGTGAGGCCGGGGTTGGTCGGGCCGAACAGGGAGATGGTCGGCACATCCAGCGCAGCAGCCAGGTGCCCGAGGCCAGTGTCCACCGCCACACAGGCGCGAGCGCCAGCCAGTACACGAGCCACACCGGCCAGGTTCAGCTTGGGCAGCACCTCGGCGTTTTGCAGGCCCTGGGCCAGGCGTTCGGCACGGGCTTTTTCGGCGGCGTTGCCCCACGGCAACTTCACATCCACGCCAAGGCGGCCCATGCGCTCGGCCAGCTCGCGCCAGTAAGCTTCGGGCCAGTGCTTGGTGTCCCAAGTGGTGCCGTGCAGCAGCAGCACAAAAGGTTTTTTCGGCGGCAGACCCAGGAGTTTTTCAGTGCTCAGGCCGTAGTCGCCCAGGCCTTTGGGCAAGTCATAACCGAGCGCCACAGCGAACAACTGGCGCAGACGCTCCACCGCGTGTTGCCCCCGTGCAACGGCAAGGCGCCGGGAATAGAAACGTGCGGCCATCGGCTCGCGGGCGGAATTTTTGTCGAAACCGGCGATGGGCGCGCGCACGTAGCGAGTCAGCCAGGCGCTTTTCAGCAGGCCCTGCGCATCGATCACCAGATCGTATTTGGTCGACTGCACTTGCTGCTTGAACCGCCGCCACTCGCCACTCTTGATGGTTTGCCAGAGGTTTTTGCGCCAGCGGCGGATCGCCACCGGAATCACCTTGTCGACCGCCGGGTGCCAGGTAGGAATCTCTGCGAAGCCTTCTTCCACCACCCAGTCGAATTGAATGCCGGGGATCGCCCGCGCCGCGTCAGTCAGCGCCGGCAAGGCGTGGATCACGTCGCCCAGGGATGAGGTCTTGATTACCAGTACGCGCAAACTATCGGACCTCGACCGCAGAGCCCTGCAACCGCTGCAAGGCTTCGTTCACCGGCTGCGGCAGCAATTGGCGCATGCAGTTGTAGTGGCCGAAGCGGCAGGTACGGTCAAAACACGGGCTGCACTCCAGGCCCAGGCGCACCACTTCGACCTGATCGGCCAAGGGCGGCGTGAAGCCCGGCGAGGTGGAGCCGTACACCGCCACCAACGGGCGGTTCAGCGCAGCGGCCACGTGCATCAGGCCGGAGTCGTTGGACACCACCGAATCGGCGCAGGACAGCAGGTCGATGGCCTCGGCCAGGGACGTGTCGCCACTGAGGTTCACCGCCTCTTCGCGCAGGCCGGGGATCAGGCGCTGGCGAATATCTTCACCCACCGGATGGTCCTTCTTCGAGCCGAACAGCCATACCTGCCAACCCTCACGGATCTTCGCCTCGGCCACTTTCGCGTAATGCTCCGACGGCCAGCGCTTGGACTCGCCAAACTCGGCGCCGGGGCACAAGGCCAACACCGGGCGGTCCAGGGTCAGGCCGAACTTGGCCAGGGCCGCGTCGCGGCTCAGCGGGTCGATCTGCAGGCTCGGGCGCGGATATGGCTTGGGCAACTCGGCACCCGGCTCATACGCCAGGGCCATGAAGCGCTCGATCATCAGCGGGTAGCGGGCTTTGTCGAGTGTGCGCACGTCATTGAGCAGCACGTAGCGGAACTCGCCGCGCCAGCCGGTGCGCTTGGGGATGCCGGCAAAATACGGCACCAGCGCCGACTTGAGCGAGTTGGGCAGCAGGATCGCCTGGTCGTATTCACCCGCCAGGGATTTACCCATGCGACGGCGGGTCGCCAGTTCCAGGGCTCCGTGGCCAAGCGGGAAGCTCAAGGCCTTGCGCACCTCGGGCATGCGCTCAAGGATCGGGCGGCTCCACTCGGGGGCGAGCACGTCGATCTGGCAGTCCGGGTAACGCACGCGCAGGCATTGGAACAGTGTCTGCGCCATCACCATGTCACCGACCCAACTGGGCCCAACGATCAGAATATTCATGTAGTTTCCACAAACGATGCGGGGAGGCTTATGCCTCCCCGCCGTAATAGTGTTTCAGCTCAACCCCAGCTCCTGCCAGATTCGCAGCACCTGGCGCCGTTCGTCGGCGAAATGATCCCCGGCCACCGTACCGGCCTCGTTCTGCAAGGCCTGGCGGTGCGCGGCGGAACGGTAGGCCTTATACACCTCGCGCAGCAGATGGGCATCGGCGGCGGGCATCAAGCCCACCTGCTCCAGGCCTTCCAGAATGCGGATATTGTCGGTGTAGCGCAGCAACGATGGATGTTGCGCAGACCACGCCAAAGCGGCGTATTGCACCATAAATTCAATATCGACGATACCTCCGGCGTCCTGCTTGAGGTCGAACAGCGCCGTGGCTTCGAAGGCATTGGCGCCGGTGCCGGCCGCCGTGCCCTTGGTGCCCAGGTTGTCACGCATCTTGGCGCGCATCTCGCTGACCTCCTGGCGCAGCTTCGCCAGGTCCCGCTCCTGTCCCAACACGTTAGCCCGTACTTGCTCGAACGCCTGGCCCACATCCTGGCTGCCCACCAGCACCCGCGCCCGGATCAGGGCCTGATGTTCCCAGGTCCAGGCTTCATTTTGTTGATAGCGCTCAAACGCCCCCAGCGAACTCACCAGCAAACCGGATGCGCCGGAAGGTCGCAGGCGCATGTCCACTTCATACAATTGGCCCGAGTTGGTCTGGGTGGTCAGCAGGTGAATGATGCGCTGGCCCAGGCGCGTGAAGAACTGCGCACCGTCGATGGGCTTGGCGCCATCGGTCTCGGCCTGGGGGTCACCGTCGTGGATAAACACCAGGTCCAGGTCCGAACCATGCCCCAGTTCGATGCCGCCGACTTTCCCATAACCGACAATGATGAACCCAGGATCGCACAGGGTGCCGTCCAAGCGCTGCGGCGAGCCATGGCGCGCCACGGTCTGGCGCCAGGCCAGGGCCAGCACTTGTTCGAGGATGGCTTCGGCGAGCCATGTGAGGTAGTCGCTGACTTTCATCAGCGGCAGGCTGCCGGCGATCTCCGAGGCCGCCACGCGCAGGCGGTGGGCCAGCTTGAAGTGCCGCAGGGCTTCCATCTGTTGTTCAAGGTCATCTTCGGGGATGCGCGTGAGGCGTTCGCGCAGTTCGGCGGCCAACTCAGGCGCCAACGGCGGCTTGAACAGGCGGCCTTCGTTGAGCAATTCGTCGAGTAGCAGTGGAAAACGCGTGATCTGCTCGGCGATCCACGGGCTGGCGGCGCACAGGGTCAACAGGCGGCGCAGGGCATCGGGATTTTCCGTGAGCAGCACCAGGTAGGCGGAACGTCGAGCGACGGCTTCCACCAGCGGCAACACACGTTCCAGTACCAGGTCCGGGTTGGCATGCTCGACGGCCTGGGCGAGCAGGCGCGGGATAAATGCATCCAGACGCTCACGCCCCAGACGCTGCATGGCGCGCAATTGCGGGCTGTTGCGCAGGCCTGCCAACGCCTTGAGGGCCTTGGCTGCGTCGGTAAAACCACCTTCGGCCAACTGACGGCAGGCCGCCTCTTCATCTTGGGACTCTTCCCACAGGGGCAACCACTCACCGCCCACGACCAGCTCGCTTTCTTCGCCCTCTTCTTCGTCCGGATCGGCAATCACTTGGCGGAAGTGCCAGTCCACTCGGCCACGCCAGTACATCAGGCGCTCGTGGAAGGCGTCCCAGTCGGCAAAACCCAACATAAAGGCAATGCGCGCCTGGTCTTCGGGGCTGTCCGGGAGCATTTGTGTCTGGCGGTCGGCAATCGCCTGGATCGCGTGTTCGGTGTAACGCAGGAATTCGTAGCCATTGCGCAATTCGGCAATCACCGCCGGCGGCAGGTAACCCTGGCCTTCCAGGGTGCCGAGCACCTTGAGCAGCGGACGCTGTTGCAGACTGAGGTCGCGCCCACCGTGAATCAATTGGAACGCCTGGGCGATGAACTCCACTTCGCGGATACCGCCCGAGCCCAGCTTGATGTTGTCGGCCATGCCTTTGCGCCGCACTTCCTGCTGAATCAGCTGCTTCATGGTGCGCAGCGCTTCGATGGCGGAGAAGTCCAGGTAGCGGCGGTAGACGAACGGGCGCAGCATGTCGAGCAATTGCGCACCGGCCGCCTGGTCGCCGGCGACAACCCGCGCCTTGATCATGGCGTAGCGTTCCCAGTCGCGGCCCTGGTCCTGGTAGTACTGCTCCAGCGCATTGAAGCTCAGAACCAGCGCACCGGCTGAGCCGTAGGGGCGCAGGCGCATGTCGACGCGGAACACAAAACCATCGACGGTCATCGGGTCTAGGGCTTTGATCAGTTTTTGACCAAGGCGAATAAAGAACTCCTGGTTATCCAGGGCGCGCTTCACACCCACCGTCTCGCCGCCTTCCGGGTAGGCGAAGATCAAGTCGATGTCCGACGACAGGTTCAGCTCCACCGCACCGAGCTTGCCCATGCCGAGGATGACCATATGCTGCGGCTCGCCGCTGCGTCGGCCGGTGGGCGTGCCGAACTGTACGCAGTGGCGTTGGTACAGCCACTGGTAGGCCTGGTCGATGCAGGCGTCGGCCATGTCGGAGAGGTCGCGGCAGGTTTGCACCAGGTCGGCCTGACGGGTCAGGTCGCGCCAGATGATGCGCACTTGCTGGCGCGTGCGCTGGCGACGCAAGACACGGCCCAGCTCATCTTCTGTTTCGGCTTGTTGCACGGCGCCAGCGATCTGCCCGCACAGCTCGCCGGGCGCAAACCCCCGGTCCAATTCGCCCCAGGCGGCCAGTTCGAGCAACATCAAAGGGTCACGAACACTCTGTTCAATGACGAAATCACTGGCGGCGCACACGCGGGCGAAGTCGACCCACCGTTGCGGCGTCCACGCAGAAAGTCCATGATCGTCGTCCAGCGCGGCCACTGCGCCACGAAATGACTGCTCGGCCCGCTGGGCTTTTGGCAAGAGAATGGCCGGGAGTTGGGCCAGTGTTGGAAGGCTCATGGTCTATCCTTGATCGGCGTGTAATTGGCTACGTGTTGTGAACGCAAGAACCACGCTCTATGAAGGACTGTCGAACAAAGGTTAGAAATAGCTGAAATTAATTTCATTTTGGCAGCCAACATCAAACTTTCACCTTTTCTTGTTCGCAAAAGATCAACAATAACGATTATGCTCACCAGCCAGACCGAGCCATACGCTCAGTCTTGTGTAGTTTTACTACTCGTATATACATTCGAAAGGCTGAAATGGCCGACGATTTGTAGTAAAACTACAGGACGCCGAAGCAACCTTCGGCCATCCAAGAATTTATGTCGTCTGCCCACAAGGCCAGTCGCAAACTTCAGGCAACCGATTCTGGTAGCCTTTCCGCCCTGGAGCAAGCCATGCAAGACCTCGATCCCGTCGAAACCCAGGAATGGCTGGACGCCCTGGAATCGGTTCTCGACAAAGAAGGCGAAGACCGTGCTCACTACCTGATGACCCGTATGGGCGAACTCGCGACCCGCAGCGGCTCGCAACTGCCTTACGCCATCACTACGCCATACCGCAACACCATCCCCGTTACCCACGAAGCACGCATGCCTGGCGACCTGTTCATGGAACGCCGCATTCGCTCGCTGGTACGTTGGAACGCCATGGCGATGGTAATGCGCACGAACTTGAAAGATTCGGACCTGGGCGGTCACATCTCCAGCTTCGCTTCCAGCGCAACCCTGTATGACATCGGCTTCAACTACTTCTTCCAGGCCCCGACCGACGAACACGGCGGCGACCTGATCTACTTCCAGGGCCACACCTCGCCAGGCGTCTATGCCCGCGCGTTCATGGAAGGCCGCATCACCGAAGAACACATGAACAACTTCCGCCAGGAAGTGGACGGTAACGGCCTGTCGTCGTACCCGCACCCTTGGCTGATGCCTGATTTCTGGCAGTTCCCGACCGTTTCCATGGGCCTGGGTCCAATTCAAGCGATCTACCAGGCACGCTTCATGAAGTACCTGGAAGCCCGTGGCTTCATCCCTGAAGGCAAGCAGAAGGTCTGGTGCTTCCTGGGCGACGGCGAGTGCGACGAGCCGGAATCCCTGGGCGCCATCTCCCTGGCCGGCCGCGAGAAGCTGGACAACCTGATCTTCGTCATCAACTGCAACCTGCAGCGCCTCGACGGCCCGGTTCGCGGCAACGGCAAGATCATCCAGGAACTCGAAGGCGTGTTCCGCGGTGCCCAGTGGAACGTGACCAAAGTCATCTGGGGCCGTTTCTGGGACCCACTGCTGGCCAAGGACGTCGACGGTATCCTGCAGCGTCGCATGGACGAAGTCATCGACGGCGAGTACCAGAACTACAAGGCCAAAGACGGCGCGTTCGTCCGCGAACACTTCTTCAACACGCCTGAACTCAAGGCGATGGTTGCCGACCTGTCCGACGACGAGATCTGGAAACTCAACCGTGGTGGCCACGACCCGTACAAGGTCTACGCGGCGTATCACGAAGCGGTGAACCACAAGGAACAACCGACCGTCATCCTGGCCAAGACCATCAAGGGTTATGGCACCGGTGCCGGCGAAGCGAAGAACACTGCGCACAACACCAAGAAAGTCGATGTCGACAGCCTGAAGTTGTTCCGTGACCGCTTCGACATCCCGGTCAAGGACGAAGAGCTGGAAAACCTGCCGTTCTTCAAGCCGGAGCCAAACAGCGCCGAAGCCCGTTACCTGGCCGAGCGCCGCGCCGCGCTGGGTGGTTTCGTGCCACAACGCCGCGCGCAGAGCTTCAGCGTACCGACGCCGGACCTCAGCACCCTCAAGGCCATCCTTGACGGCTCGGGCGACCGTGAAATCTCCACCACCATGGCCTTCGTGCGGATCCTCGCGCAGCTGGTCAAGGACAAGGACATCGGCCCGCGCATCGTCCCGATTATCCCGGACGAAGCCCGTACCTTCGGTATGGAAGGCATGTTCCGTCAGTTGGGCATCTACTCCTCCGTCGGCCAGCTCTACGAGCCAGTCGATAAAGACCAGGTGATGTTTTACAAGGAAGACAAGAAGGGCCAGATCCTCGAAGAAGGCATCAACGAAGCGGGCGCCATGAGCTCCTTCATCGCTGCCGGTACTTCGTACTCCAGCCACAACCAGCCGATGCTGCCGTTCTACATCTTCTACTCGATGTTCGGCTTCCAGCGTATCGGCGACCTGGCCTGGGCAGCAGGCGACAGCCGTACCCGTGGCTTCCTGATCGGCGGCACTGCCGGCCGGACTACGCTGAACGGCGAAGGCCTGCAACACGAAGACGGTCACAGCCACATCCTGGCTGCCACCATCCCGAACTGCCGCACCTTTGATCCAACCTACGGCTACGAGCTGGCGGTGATCATCCAGGACGGCATGAAGAAGATGACCGAAGAGCAGCAGGACGTTTTCTACTACATCACCGTGATGAACGAGTCCTACCAGCAGCCAGCCATGCCGGCCGGCGTGGAAGAGGGCATCATCAAGGGCATGTACCTGCTCGAAGAAGACACCAAGGAAGCGGCGCACCACGTCCAGCTGATGGGCTCCGGCACCATCCTGCGCGAAGTGCGTGAAGCGGCTAAGATCCTGCGTGACGAGTTCAACGTCGGCGCCGATGTGTGGAGCGTGACCAGCTTTAACGAACTGCGTCGCGACGGCCTGGCCGTAGAGCGTCACAACCGCCTGCACCCTGGCCAGAAGCCACAGCGCACCTTCGTTGAAGAGTGCCTGACCGGCCGTAAAGGCCCGGTGATCGCTTCGACCGACTACATGAAACTGTTTGCTGAGCAAATTCGCCAGTGGGTCCCGTCCAAGGAATTCAAAGTCCTGGGCACCGACGGTTTCGGCCGCAGTGACAGCCGCAAGAAGCTGCGTCACTTCTTCGAGGTTGACCGTCACTTCGTGGTGTTGGCAGCCCTGGAAGCCTTGGCTGACCGTGGTGAGATCGAACCGAAGGTGGTGGCTGACGCTATCGTCAAGTTCGGGATCAACCCGGAAAAACGCAACCCACTGGACTGCTGAGGAGATTTTTTGTGAGCGAACTCATTCGCGTACCTGACATCGGCAGCGGTGAAGGTGAAGTAATCGAGCTGTTTGTGAAGGTCGGCGACACCGTCGAAGCCGACCAGAGCATCCTGACCCTGGAGTCGGACAAGGCGAGCATGGAAATCCCTGCTCCCAAGGCCGGCGTGGTCAAGAGCCTGAAAGTGAAGCTGGGCGACCGCCTGAAAGAAGGCGACGAACTGCTGGAGCTGGAAATCGAAGGTGCCGCTGATGCGGCCCCTGCGGCGGCTCCTGCTGCCGCTGCTGCACCTGCGCCTGTTGCTGAAAAACCCGCCGAAGCGCCTGCCGCTCCGGCTGCCGCACCTGCCGCTGCTACTGTCCAGGACATTCACGTCCCGGACATCGGCTCGTCGGGCAAGGCCAAGATCATCGAGCTGCTGGTCAAGGTCGGCGACACCGTCGAAGCCGACCAGTCGCTGATCACCCTGGAGTCCGACAAGGCCTCCATGGAAATCCCTTCGCCGGCTGCCGGCGTGGTGGAAAGCATCGCGGTCAAGCTGGAAGACGAAGTCGGCACCGGTGACTTCATCCTCAAGCTGAAAGTACAAGGCGCTGCGCCGGCTGCTGCTCCTGCCCCGGCCGCTGCTCCAGCCGCCAAGGCTGAAGCCGCACCGACTGCCGCTGCTCCTGCACCTGCTGCGAAAGCCGAGGCCGCACCGGCCCCTGCTGCTGCCGCACCTGCGCCAAGCGGTGCCAAGGTTCACGCCGGCCCTGCCGTGCGTCAGCTGGCCCGTGAGTTCGGCGTGGAGCTGAGCGCTGTGTCGGCCACCGGCCCTCACGGCCGCGTGCTGAAGGAAGACGTGCAGGTCTACGTCAAGGCCATGATGCAGAAAGCCAAGGAAGCGCCAGCTGCCGGCGGCGCCACCGGTGGTTCTGGCATTCCGCCGATCCGCACCGTCGACTTCAGCCGCTTCGGCGAAGTCGAAGAAGTGCCGATGACCCGCCTGATGCAAATCGGCGCGGCCGGCCTGCACGCCAGCTGGCTGAACATCCCGCACGTGACACAGTTCGACCAGGCCGACATCACCGACCTGGAAGCTTTCCGCGTTGCGCAGAAAGCCGTGGCCGAGAAAGCCGGCGTGAAACTGACCGTGCTGCCGCTGCTGCTCAAGGCCTGTGCCTACTTGCTCAAGGAGCTGCCGGACTTCAACAGTTCGCTGGCGCCAAGCGGCAAGGCGATCATTCGCAAGAAGTACGTGCACATCGGCTTTGCGGTCGACACCCCGGATGGCCTGCTGGTACCGGTCATCAAGAACGTCGACCAGAAGAGCCTGCTACAGCTCGCTGCCGAAGCCGCCGCACTGGCTGCCAAGGCCCGCGACAAGAAGCTCACCCCGGACGACATGCAGGGCGCTTGCTTCACCATCTCCAGCCTCGGTCACATTGGCGGTACCGGCTTCACGCCAATCGTCAACGCGCCGGAAGTGGCGATCCTGGGTGTGTCCAAGGCGACTATTCAGCCGGTTTGGGACGGTAAAGCGTTCCAGCCGAAGCTGATGCTGCCGCTGTCGCTGTCCTACGATCACCGTGTGATCAACGGCGCCGCCGCTGCGCGCTTCACCCAGCGTCTGGGCCAAGTGCTGAACGATATCCGCACTATCCTGCTGTAAGCCGCCACGGCCTCCTCTTCACTGAGGAGGCCTGGTTGCACCGATTTTCGAGCGCCACGCTCGTATCTCAACCCCGCCACTTGGCGGGGCTTTTTTTGCTTTTTCTGTAGGAGCGAGCTCGCTCGCGAAAACCTTCAACGATGACGTTGGCTACCTGATTCAACGCGGCACCGTTAGGGTTTTCGCGAGCAAGCTCGCTCGTACAGTGGATCGTGGGAGCTGCGGCAATGCGCCACCCATCACCTCGATTGCAGAAATCCCTTCCACAGCCGATAACCCGCTTATAGCACTTAGCCTTCATCCTCTCTTGTCAGCCCGCGCCGCATGATGCAACCTTGCCGCAGGCAACAGAAAAGAGGGCGTGAGCCCGGCGCCGTACGCGTTATTTCAAGTGAGTTTCCCCCATGAAAAGCCAACCCGATGCCGCCCGAATGGCGGCCGAGGTAGTGACGCAGTTACCGGTGCCTTCGCGCCTCGGTATGCTGCGTTTCGAGCGGCTTAATGAGGCAAGCTGGGCCCTCCTTTACCTCGACCCCAATTGCGAGCGCCAATTCGGCCTGCCGGCGGTCGAGCTGTGTGCGCTGATCGGCACCCCTTATGCCAGCCTGATGGAGCCCCAGGCACGCTATCAACTGCACGACACCATCCAGCAGCAACTGACCCAGAGCCCGCATTACCTGGTGCGCTACACCCTGCACACCAGCGACGGCCCGCTGAGCCTGCTGGAAATGGGCGAAGCCTACAAACAACACAATCGTCACCTGCTGCGCGGCTACCTGATGGTGGTTGATGGCCTGTTCAGTGAAATCCCCACTGCCGTGCCCACGGCAGACCTGGAAAACCAGAACAGCCGTCTGCAGATCGCCCTGGAACTCAACCAACGCGCCCAGCAGGAACAGCTGCAGCATCTGGAGCGGGTGCGCGCCCAGCAGGAACTGATCCTGTTGCTGGCCCGCCAGCGCTACACCACCCACAATTCGTTGCAGGAAGCCGCCGAGCTGATCACCCGCAGCGCCTGCGATATCTACCAGATCGACTGCGCCAGCATCTGGAACCTCGAAGGCCAGCGCCTGGTGCCGATCTCTGCCTACCACCGCGCCGACCAGCAGCATCACCTGCCCGAACCCATCGACGCCAGCTGCTTCCCGGACTACCTGGAAGCCTTGCACTCCAGCCGGGCCATCGACGCCACCAACGCACTGCGCGACCCACGCACCCGGGAAATGGCCGACAGCCTGCGCGACAAAGACATCCACGCCATGCTCGACGCAAGCATCCGTGTCGATGGTCATGTGGTGGGCGTGCTGTGCCTGGAGCAAAGCGGCAGCACCCGCGCCTGGCAAGCCGATGAAATTGCCTTTGCCGGCGAACTGGCCGACCAGTTCGCCCAGGTGATCAACAACCACAACCGCCGCACCGCCACCAGCGCCCTGCACCTGTTCCAGCGTGCCGTGGAACAAAGCGCCAACGCCTTTCTGCTGGTCAACTGCGACGGCGTGGTCGAGTACGTCAACCCGAGCTTTACCGCGATCACCCAGTACAGCGCCGAAGAGGTCCACGGCCACCGCCTGGCCCAATTGCCAGCGCTGGAGAACCTCAGCGAATTGCTCTTCGACGCACCCTCGAGCCTGGCCAAGAGCAACAGCTGGCAGGGTGAATTCAAAAGCCGGCGCAAGAACCTGGAGCCCTACTGGGGCCAGTTGTCGATTTCCAAGGTGTATGGCGACAACCGCGAGTTGACGCATTACATCGGCATCTACGAAGACATCACCCAGACCAAGCTGGCCCAGCAGCGTATCGAGCGCCTGGCCTATACCGACAACCTGACCAACCTGGGCAACCGTCCGGCGTTCATCCGTAACCTCGATGAACGCTTTGCCCGTGACAGCGACAGCCCGATCAGCCTGCTGCTGGTGGACATCGACAACTTCAAGCGCATCAACGACAGCCTCGGCCACCAGACCGGCGACAAGCTGCTGATCAGCCTGGCCCGTCGCCTGCGCAACAGCCTGAGCACCGGCGGTAGCCTGGCGCGCTTTGCCAGTAACGAGTTTGCGGTGTTGCTCGACGACACCGACCTGGAAAGCGGCCAGCAGGTTGCCAGCCAATTGCTCGCGACCCTCGACAAGCCGATGTTCGTCGACAACCAATTGATCAGCGTCACCGGCTCCGTAGGCCTGGCCTGTGCGCCACTGCACGGCCGCGACCCGCAGACCCTGATGCGCAACGCCGGCCTGGCCTTGCACAAGGCCAAGGCCAATGGCAAACACCAGGTGCAGATCTTTACCGAAGCACTGAATGCCGAGGCCAGCTACAAGCTGTTCGTGGAGAACAACCTTCGCCGCGCCCTCACCCAGAACGAACTGGACGTGTTCTACCAGCCCAAGCTGTGCTTGCGCAGTGGCCGTCTGCTCGGGATGGAAGCGTTGCTGCGCTGGAACCATCCGGAAAAAGGCATGATCCGCCCCGACCAATTCATCAGCGTGGCTGAAGAAACCGGCCTGATCATCCCCATCGGCAAATGGATCGCACGCCAGGCCTGCCGTATGAGCCGGCAGTTGACCGCCGGCGGCATGGGCAACTTGCAGGTGGCGATCAACCTGTCACCCAAGCAGTTTTCCGACCCGGATCTGGTGGCCTCGATTGCCACGATCCTCAAGGAAGAACAACTGCCGGCCAACCTGCTGGAGCTGGAACTGACCGAAGGCCTGCTGCTGGAGGCCACCGAAGACACGCGCCTGCAGCTTGATCAATTGAAGAGCTTCGGCCTGACCCTGGCCATGGACGACTTCGGCACCGGTTACTCGTCGCTGAGTTACCTGAAAAAATTCCCCATCGACATCATCAAGATCGACCGCAGCTTCATCCACGAGATCCCGGACAACCAGGACGACATGGAAATCACCTCCGCAGTGATCGCCATGGCCCACAACCTCAAGCTCAAGGTGGTGGCCGAAGGCATCGAGACCGCCGAGCAACTGGCGTTCCTGCGCCGGCACCGTTGCGATGTGGGCCAAGGCTACCTGTTCGACCGGCCGATCCCCGGCGCCGAGCTGCTGGCGATGCTGAAACGCTACCCGCGCGGGCCAATCGCCTGACAGCGCTGTAACACTCGGGCACACTGGCGGTCTGACAATTTACTGCTAACTCAACCTGACGAGAGGACTGATCATGGTCTTGCGCTCGGAAATTCTGGTGAACAAAAACGTGCTGCCTACTCAAGAACAAGCTCTGCCTGGCCGTGAAACCCCGATGACGCTGCCGGAGACGCACTTCGTCAACGGCAACCCGCTGCTCGGCCCATTCCTCGATGACGTCGGCTTTGCAATCTTCGGCCTGGGTTGCTTCTGGGGTGCCGAGCGCCGGTTCTGGCAGTGCGATGGCGTGGTCAGCACCGTGGTCGGCTACGCCGGCGGCTACACGCCGAACCCAACCTATGAAGAAGTCTGCTCGGGCCTGACCGGCCACAGCGAAGTGGTGCTGGTGGTGTATGACCAGGCCAAAGTGAAATACGAAGATTTGTTGAAAATGTTCTGGGAACTGCACAACCCGACCCAGGGCATGCGCCAGGGCAATGACATCGGCAGCCAGTACCGTTCGGTGATCTATGCGACCACACCGGAACAACTGGCGGCGGCGCAGGCCAGTGCCGAAGCCTATCAAGGCGAACTGACCAAGGCGGGGTTGGGTGCGATCACCACGGAAATCGAAGAAGCACCGACGGTGTACTTCGCCGAGGCGTATCACCAGCAATACCTGGCGAAGAATCCGCAGGGCTATTGCGGGATTGGTGGCACCGGCGTGACTTGCCCGATCTGAAGCCGACACGGGTCAAAATGTGGCAGGGGGCTTGCCCCCGATGGCAGTGTGTCAGTCAGTACATCTGTAACTGATAGATCGCTATCGGGGGCAAGCCCCCTCCCACATTGTTTTTATATATGTCTGTAGATCCGGTTACTCAGCGATCAGCCAATCCATCTGCCACCCGCCCTGGGTCTGCCCAAGCTTCTTGGACAGCCACGGCAGCAGCTCACGCAGTTCCTCTTCCAGCCCCCACGGCGGGTTGGCGATCGCCAGGCCCGAGCCGGTCAGGGTGTTGGGGGTGTCCAGCGGATGCACCAGCAACTCCACCCGCAGCAACTTCGGCGCACCGGTGCCGGCCAGGTCCTGGTAGAAACGGCGCAACAGGCGCTGGTCCTTCACCGGGTACCAGATCGCCGCAACGGTCTGGCGCATGCGGCCCACGGCTTCCTTGAGGGAGGCGGCGCAGCGTTGCATCTCGTCGAGCTTTTCGAACGGCGGGTCGATCAGCATCAGCGCGCGCTTTTCCGGCACCGGCAACAGCGCACGCGGTACGTGCCAACCTTCGCCCAGGTGCACTTTGACGCGGCGGTCACCCTTCATGTTGTCCTTGAGCAAGACACCGTCTTCCGGATGCTTCTCATTGAGCAGCACGCGGTCCTGAGGGCGCGTCAGGCGCCGCGCCAGTTCCGGCGAACCGGGGTAGTAGCGCAATTCGCCATCCGGGTTCATCTCATGCAGCACGCGCATGTAATCGGCGGTCAACGGCGGCAGGTCGCCTTCGCCCCACAGGCGGGCGATGCCTTCCAGGTATTCACCGGTGCGGTTGGCCTGGTCGCCCTGCAGGTCGTACAGACCGATCCCGGCATGGGTGTCGAGGTAGGCGAACGGCTGCTCCTTGCGCGACATCAGGGCGATGAGGCGGGTCAAGGTCAGGTGTTTGAAGACATCGGCATGGTTGCCGGCGTGAAAGGCGTGACGATAATTCATGGTTGCTCCTGCGCAGGGGGCGAAGTTTACCTTTTACGCAAGCGTAGGTGCAGGGCAACGTGCCAGGCGGTGCTTATATCGAAAAGACAGGCAATCACTGGAAAAAAGTCTAAATCTCAACGATGACTCGGACTTATTGTGGCGATCCACACTCCAGGGAGGTCCATCACCATCATGAAAGACGCCACCATTGCACTGCACCACGGCTTCACCTCAGACCCGACCACCAAGGCTGTCGCTGTGCCGATTTACCAGAATGTCGCCTTCGAATTCGACAACGCCCAGCACGGCGCAGACCTGTTCAACCTGGACGTGCCCGGCAATATCTACACACGCATCATGAACCCCACCAATGATGTGCTGGAGCAGCGCATCGCCGCGCTCGAAGGCGGTATCGCAGGCCTGGCAGTGTCGGCCGGCAGCGCGGCGATCCACTATGCGATCCAGACGCTCACCCGCGCCGGAGACAATATCGTCACCACCCCGCAGCTTTACGGCGGCACCTACACCTTGTTTGCACACTTGCTGCCCAGTTTCGGCGTCGATGTACGCTTTACCCGGGATGACTCCGCCGAAGCCATCGCCGAGCTGATCGACGACAACACCAAGCTGGTGTACTGCGAAAGCATCGGCAACCCGGCGGGCAACATCGTCGACCTGGAAGCCCTGGCCAAGGTCGCCCACGCGCGCGGCGTACCGCTGGTGGTGGATAACACCGTGGCCACGCCAATCCTGTGCAAACCTATCCAGTTCGGCGCCGATATCGTGGTGCACTCGGTAACCAAATACATCGGCGGCCACGGCAACTCCCTGGGCGGCGTGATCGTCGACAGCGGCAACTTCCCCTGGACCGACTACCCGCAGAAATTCCCCGGGCTCAACAACCCCGAGCCCGCCTATCACGGCGTGGTCTACACCGAAAAATTCGGCCCCGCCGCCTTCATCGCCCGCGCCCGCACCGTGCCACTGCGCAACACCGGCGCGGCATTGGCCCCGATGAACGCCTTCCTGCTGCTGCAAGGCCTGGAAACCCTGGCCCTGCGCATGGAACGCCACACTGAAAACGCCTTGAAAGTCGCGCAGTTCCTGCAAGGCCATGCCGAGGTAGAGTGGGTCAGTTACGCAGGCCTGCCGGACCACCCGCACCACGAATTGGCGCAGAAGTACCTGCAAGGCAAACCCTCAGCGATCCTGTCCTTTGGCTTGAAAGGCGGCTATGAGGCCGGCGTGCGCTTCTACGACGCGCTGCACATCTTCAAGCGCCTGGTGAACATCGGCGATGCCAAATCCCTGGCCTGCCACCCCGCCTCCACCACCCATCGGCAGATGAACGAACAGGAACAAGCCAAGGCCGGTGTGAAGCCGGAGATGATTCGCCTGTCGGTGGGCATCGAGGCCATTGAAGACCTGATCGAAGATCTGCAGCAGGCGCTGGGCTCAACTCAGCTCTGAGGCCAGGTAAGCAGCCAGCGCTTCATGGCTGATATCCGGTCGACGCGCAAAGTAGGCGACCTTGTATTGCAAGGTCGTCGGCGCAAAAGCCGTGTAGAGGTCGGGGCGCTGCTCTTCGAGCCATTGCAACAGGTTACCGATCAGGGTTTGCGGCGATTGCTGCGGCAAGTGCTCCAGCAAGGGTGCCGGCACCCGCCACCATGGGCTGGCTCTGGCGGCAGTGACTGGGCCAGATGCACCCGACAGTAGTTGGCCATTGATCAGGTAGCGCTGGAATACCGGCAATATTTCTTCACCCCGTTGCTGAAGGATCGGCAGAAACTGCGCCCCATCCCAAAAGCGCAAGAACACCTCCTGCCCATCGGCCAGGTACACCTTGGTCAGGCTTTGCAGGTGTGCGACCACCACGTCCAACGGGCTGGACGATACGGCCAGCCAGCCCCAATCCGTAGCGTCAGTGGCGGCGGCCCATTCCAGGAACGCGCTGCCCGGATCGACGATGCCTACATAGGGCATCACCTCCTCCCAGGTCGCATAGGCCGTACTGGCCCAAACGGGATGCAAAGGCGCTCCGCTGGCCAGCGTTCGCCACGCATTCAAGGGCTCGGCGTCGCTGGCAGCGCCAAGTACTGCGAAGATCTTTTCACCAGCAAGCAAGGGTTGAAGCATCGACGTAGAGTCCTTCTGGATGGAAGTCAGGTGAGGTCGCACTGGCCGCTCCTGCAACGCTCGCACTCTTCGCAAAACGGTGCGCTGCGTTTCAGGCTGGCAACCTGCACGCGAGAAAGCGGAGCGGGGATCACTGCCAACAGTTTTGCCTTCACTCCCGGCATCAACGGTGCGGCTACCGCGGCGGGCGCACCGCCAGGCTGGATCGGTACGCTGCTGAAAATGCCGCCGGCAGACAGGGTGATCGACTGCCCACCCGCCTGAATCGTGACGGTCGCGCCCGCATCAATGACAACGCTTTGTCCTGCGCTTATCTGGATGGTCTGCCCGGCCCGCACCTGCTGCGAACCGCCCACCACCTGATGGTCGTCCTGCTTGAGCTCGGTCAGGCGGCTGCCATGGTTTATCCGCTGCTCTTCGCCCTGCACTTCATGGTGCGATTCGCCGTCCACCGTCACCCGATGGTTATGCAGCACATGCTGCGTCCAGTCCCGCTGGGCGCGCAGGTAGATTTCCTCGGCGCCTTTGCGATCCTCGATGCGCAGCTCGTTGTAGCCACCACCACCGGGGCTGCTCTGGCTGCGCAAGATGCTGCGGGTTTTGTCTGCTGGCAAATCGAGGGGCACCTGTGTTGCCGCATTGGGCAGGCAACCCATCACCAGCGGCATATCCGGGTCGCCATTGACGAAGCCCACCAGGACTTCCATGCCGACCCTCGGGATCAGCACCGAACCATAACGATCATGGGCCCAACCGCTGGCAACCCTCAGCCAGCAACTGGACTGGTCGTTGCGCTCACCGGCGCGGTCCCAGGCGAATTGCACCTTGACCCGGCCGTATTCGTCGCAATGGATTTCACTGTCGGCGGGGCCCGTCACCACTGCGTTCTGGTAACCCGACATGGGCGGCCGCGACGTCATGAGCGGTGTTCGAAACAGCACGTCCCAAGGCGTTACGACAAATTCATTGCGGTAGCCTTGGGAGGATTCATCGCCATACCCTTCAGGGGTAGATTCCTCAAGCACCTGAGGTTGCCGCCCAACATGTTGCAACTGGGTGACCAGCCATAAGTCATTCCACTCCTGACGAGGGTGCCCAGCCATCTTCAGGAACTGTCCGGTGACCAACGCCGGCTGGTCGCTATGGCCGCTGGCCTGGCGGTAATCGCTGCGATGACGCTCCAACACGCGTTGCGCCAGGTATTTGCCACGCTCACGATCCATGAAATGCCCGGGGTAACGCTGTTCGTTCAGAGTGGGTTGCTGCTGACTGGAGACTGCACTTTCCAGCGTCAGGTTGGGCTTTTTGAAGTCGTAGTCCCGCAGGTTCACATCACTGGTGCGGGTCTTGAGCCGCAGCATAAAGCGCTTGATCGCAGGCCCATCGGCAACCATCCCGGAGCCGGGTGAATACGGCGTGGTGTGCTCCGGCCGCGCAAACACGCTCTGATCGTCGCCAAACACCAACCGGTGGCGCTCGGAGCTGTGCTGGAAGTGATAGTGAATGCCCCATTCGGCACACAAGCGCTGAATGAATTCCAGATCGGTTTCGCCGAACTGAACACAATACTCACACTCGGGGTACTTGCCGCTCAGATGAAACGCAAAGGCATCAGCCTTGATGGCCTGGGCTTCCAATACCTGCGCAATGATCTGGGGCACTGTTTTTTTCTGGAAGATCCGCTGATGAGTGCTGTGCTCCAAATAAGCCAGCTGCGGCACCAGGGTGATCTGATAGCGCGTGAGGCGCCTGCCCGAATCGCCTTGGGCCACCCGATACACCAGGCCATGAATGCCATGACCATTAGCATCAAACCCCAGGAACGCCTGACGGTGCATCAAGTTCTCAAGGTCCAGGTCGGGTTGCTCGCTGACCAACTCCAGGTCAAAGCGAAAAGGCAGGCTGATGAACTCATCCCCCGTGAATCCATGGACCTTGAATTCACTGGGCGCCCCATCGAGGGACAGGGTAAAGGCACTTTGATTGGCAGGAGCGAACATCCGGTGTTTCTCTGCGAGGGGTAAGGAGGCCGATTCTGCATCACGACTCCCCCCTGTCGAGCACCCGCCAGGCAAATCAGTAAAACCCTACAAATATGCGTACGAATCCTCTCTGGATCAGCGTAAAGCGCACGCAAAAAAAGGCCCGCTAACCGTAGGAAGCGGGCCTTTCTTTCAACTCATCAGGCGCTTAACGCCCGGCGAATTACTTGTTGAGGTTGTAGTCTTTTTCCGCTGCATCAAAGCGCTCGACCATACCGGCAGTCGGTGCGCCCAGCTTGCTCACGACGTAGATCGCGAGGCTGGCGAAGATGAAGCCTGGGATGATTTCGTACAGGCCCAGCAGCTCAAAGTGTTTCCACACGATCACGGTGATCGCGCCGACCAGGATACCGGCCAGTGCGCCGTTACGGGTCATGCCTTTCCAGATCACCGAGATCAGCACCACAGGACCGAACGCAGCGCCGAAACCAGCCCAGGCGTAGCTCACCAGGCCCAGTACGCGGTTGTTCGGGTTGGCGGCCAGGCCGATAGCGACCAGTGCCACCAGCAACACCATGGCACGACCGACCCACACCAGCTCAACCTGGGAGGCGGTCTTGCGCAGGAAGGTTTTGTAGAAGTCTTCGGTCAGGGCGCTGGAGCACACCAGCAACTGGCAGCTCAGGGTACTCATCACGGCAGCCAGGATAGCCGACAGCAGTACACCGGCAATCCATGGGTTGAACAGCAACTTGGCCAGCTCGATGAATACACGCTCGTGGTTTTCGGTCACGGGACCAGCCACTTCCGGGTGTGCCGAGAAGTAGGCGATACCGAAGAAACCCACCGCCACGGTGCCGCCCAGGCACAGGATCATCCAGGTCATGGAGATACGACGCGCCTTGGCAATCGACTTC
The DNA here is from genome assembly GCF_900103345.1 of Pseudomonas azotoformans. Lineage (NCBI taxonomy): Bacteria > Pseudomonadati > Pseudomonadota > Gammaproteobacteria > Pseudomonadales > Pseudomonadaceae > Pseudomonas > Pseudomonas azotoformans. The sequence continues at coordinate 5,271,574 of NZ_LT629702.1, read as the reverse complement.
ACCGAGTCCGCCGCCATGAAACGCGCCAGGATATGTGGCTGGCCGAAGTAACCCAGGCCCCAGCCCATCAGCGAGATAATGCCGATGAAGCTGGTGTTCTTCAGCATGTTGAAGTTGTCAGGGTTCTTGGCTTCGATCGCCAGGAAGGTGGTGTCGACGCCACCGGTGGCCAGCAGCACGATGATCGGCGTGAGGATCAGCGCGAAAATCATCAGGGTGGCTTGTACGGTGTCGGTCCAGCTCACGGCCAGGAAACCACCGACGAAGGTGTAGGCAATGGTCGCCGCAGCACCGGCCCACAGGGCGGTCTCGTAGGACATGCCGAAGGTGCTTTCGAACAGACGGGCGCCGGCGACGATGCCAGAAGCGCAGTAAATGGTGAAGAACACCAGGATCACCACGGCGGAGATGATCCGCAGCAGGCCGCTTTTATCTTCGAAACGGCTGGAGAAGTAATCCGGCAGGGTCAGGGCGTCACCGTTGTGCTCGGTCTGGACCCGCAGGCGACCGGCGACGAACAGCCAGTTGAGGTAGGCGCCGACGATCAGGCCGATGGCGATCCAGCTTTCCGACAGGCCGGACATGTAGATCGCGCCCGGCAGGCCCATCAGCAACCAGCCGCTCATGTCGGAAGCGCCAGCCGACAAGGCAGTCACCACGCTACCGAGGCTGCGACCGCCCAGGATGTAATCGGAAAGGTTGTTGGTGGAGCGATAGGCCATGAAGCCGATCAGCACCATTGCTGCGATGTAGATCACAAACGTGATCAGGGTGGGATTACTAACGCTCATAAGAGTGACGCCCTGGCTTTGTTTTTATGTAGCGGCGGTCTGTCAGACGACCACCCACTGGAAGTAGGTAGACGTAGCTGCGTGCCGCGCATTTATGACTGACGTTTCCCCAGGAAAGCCGCCAGCCGATGAACCGAACCTCAGAGGTGGTTGCACCTTGGGCGCGAATGCTATTCAACAAAGCAAATAAGGTGCAACCAGTTTCGCGAGAATAAGTTGCACCTTGATGTGAAATGCGCAAAACACCCGGTTTTTGCTCCTTTTCGGAGCAAGAACAGCCGATCTCAGAAGCAAACGCACCAAGGCGAAGCGGTTTCCGTCGAAGGCCGAATTTTTTCCCGATCACGATCGAAAAAATCATGAAGAAAATGGGTTGCACCCGGTTGCACCTCCGCATGCGCAAAGCTAATCTTGCCGCCAGCTGATGCCACTCGGTAGTGGCACCCATGAGGATAAGAAAATGGCTACGACCACCCTTTGGGTCAAACTTGACGACCCAACCCGCGAGCGCCTCAAGGCAGCCGCGACCTCCATTGATCGCACGCCGCACTGGCTGATCAAGCAGGCGATTTTCAATTACCTGGAGAAACTGGAGGGTGGTGCAACCCTGACCGAACTCAATGGTTTGAGCAGCAAGGACGCTGACGATGCAGGCGAGGTGCAGACCGACCACGCCCACCAGTGCTTCCTGGAGTTCGCCGAGAGCATCCTGCCGCAGTCCGTGCTGCGAGCGTCGATCACTGCCGCTTACCGTCGCCCCGAGCCGGAAGTGGTGCCGATGCTGATCGAACAGGCCCGCCTGCCGGCGCCGATGGCCGAAGCCACCAACAAGCTGGCTGCCTCGATTGCCGAAAAACTGCGTAACCAGAAGAGTGCCGGTGGCCGTGCCGGGATTGTTCAGGGCCTGCTGCAAGAGTTTTCCCTGTCGTCCCAGGAAGGCGTGGCGCTGATGTGCCTGGCCGAAGCGCTGCTGCGCATCCCGGACAAAGGCACCCGCGACGCACTGATCCGCGACAAGATCAGCACCGGCAACTGGCAGCCGCACTTGGGCAACAGCCCATCGCTGTTCGTCAACGCCGCCACCTGGGGCCTGCTGCTGACCGGCAAACTGGTCGCCACCCACAACGAAGCCGGCCTCACCTCCTCCCTGAGCCGCATCATCGGCAAGAGCGGCGAGCCGATGATCCGCAAGGGCGTCGACATGGCCATGCGCCTGATGGGCGAGCAGTTCGTCACCGGTGAAACCATCGCCGAGGCCCTGGCCAACGCGAGCAAGTTCGAAGCCAAGGGCTTCCGCTATTCCTACGACATGCTCGGTGAAGCCGCGCTGACTGAACACGATGCGCAGAAGTACCTGGCCTCGTACGAACAAGCCATCCACTCCATCGGCAAAGCCTCCCACGGCCGTGGGATTTATGAAGGCCCGGGCATCTCCATCAAGCTGTCGGCGCTGCACCCGCGCTACAGCCGTGCGCAGTATGAGCGCGTGATGGACGAGCTGTACCCGCGCCTGCTGTCCCTGACCCTGCTGGCCAAGCAATACGACATCGGCCTGAACATCGATGCCGAAGAAGCCGACCGCCTGGAGCTGTCCCTGGACCTGCTCGAACGCCTGTGCTTCGAGCCACAACTGACCGGCTGGAACGGTATCGGTTTCGTGATCCAGGCCTACCAGAAGCGTTGCCCGTATGTGATCGACTACGTCATCGACCTGGCGCGCCGCAGCCGCCACCGCCTGATGATCCGCCTGGTAAAAGGCGCGTACTGGGACAGCGAAATCAAGCGCGCCCAGGTCGAAGGCCTGGAAGGCTACCCGGTGTACACCCGCAAGGTGTACACCGACGTTTCCTACATTGCCTGTGCACGCAAACTGCTGTCGGTGCCGGAAGTCATCTACCCGCAGTTCGCCACGCACAACGCCCACACGCTGTCGGCCATCTACCATATCGCCGGTCAGAACTATTACCCCGGCCAGTACGAGTTCCAGTGCCTGCACGGCATGGGTGAACCGCTGTACGAGCAGGTGGTAGGCAAGGTTGCCGATGGCAAGCTGAACCGCCCGTGCCGTGTGTATGCACCGGTCGGCACCCACGAAACACTGCTGGCCTACCTGGTCCGTCGCCTGCTGGAAAACGGTGCGAACACCTCGTTCGTCAACCGCATCGCCGACCAATCCATCTCGATCCAGGAGCTGGTGGCCGATCCAGTGGCCAGCATCGAGCAAATGGCTACGCTGGAAGGCGGCTTCGGCTTGCCGCACCCGCGCATTCCATTGCCGCGTGACCTGTACGGCAGCGACCGCGCCAACTCGGCAGGTATCGACCTGGCCAACGAACATCGCTTGGCATCGCTGTCCTGCGCGCTGCTGGCCACCGCTCACAACAACTGGAAAGCCGCACCGATGCTCGGTTGCACCTCCAGCGAGCAAGCCGCGGCGCCGGTGCTCAACCCGTCCGACCTGCGCGATGTAGTCGGTCATGTGCAAGAAGCCACCGTCGAAGATGTCGACAACGCGATCCAGTGCGCCATCAGTGCCGGTCCGATCTGGCAGGCCACCCCGCCCGCCGAGCGCGCCGCGATCCTGGAACGTGCCGCCGACCTGATGGAAGGTGAAATCCAGCCACTGATGGGCCTGCTGGCCCGCGAAGCCGGCAAGACCTTCGCCAACGCCATCGCCGAAGTGCGTGAAGCCGTGGACTTCCTGCGCTACTACGCGGTGCAGGCACGCAACGACTTCACCAACGACGCCCACCGCCCACTCGGGCCGGTGGTCTGCATCAGCCCGTGGAACTTCCCGCTGGCGATTTTCAGCGGCCAGGTTGCGGCAGCTTTGGCTGCCGGTAACCCAGTGCTGGCCAAGCCGGCTGAGCAAACGCCCCTGGTCGCCGCACAAGCTGTGCGCATCCTGCTCGAAGCCGGCATTCCCGAAGGCGTGCTGCAACTGCTGCCAGGCCAGGGTGAAACCGTGGGTGCCCGCCTGGTGGGCGATGATCGCGTCAAAGGCGTGATGTTCACCGGCTCCACCGAAGTGGCGCGCCTGCTGCAACGCAACGTCGCCGGACGCCTGGATGCCCAGGGCCGTCCGATCCCGCTGATCGCCGAAACCGGCGGCCAGAACGCGATGATCGTCGACTCCTCGGCACTGACCGAACAAGTCGTGATCGACGTGGTTTCGTCGGCCTTCGACAGCGCCGGCCAGCGTTGCTCGGCCCTGCGTGTACTGTGCCTGCAGGAAGACTCGGCAGACCGTGTGATCGAAATGCTCAAGGGCGCCATGGCTGAATGCCGCCTGGGTAACCCGGAGCGTCTGTCGGTGGATATCGGCCCGGTGATCGACGCCGAAGCCAAGGCCGGCATCGAGAAACACATCCAGGCCATGCGCGACAAAGGCCGCAATGTGTACCAGGTGGCGATTGCCGATGGTGAAGAGATCAAGCGCGGCACCTTCGTGATGCCAACCCTGATAGAGCTGGAAAGCTTCGACGAGCTGCAACGCGAGATCTTTGGTCCGGTGCTGCACGTGGTGCGCTACAAGCGCAAAGAGATCGACCAACTCATCGGCCAGATCAACGCCTCTGGCTATGGCCTGACCCTGGGCGTGCACACCCGCATCGACGAGACCATCGCCAAGGTGATCGACAACGTCAATGCCGGTAACGTCTATGTGAACCGCAACATCGTCGGTGCCGTGGTTGGCGTACAACCGTTCGGCGGCGAAGGCCTGTCGGGCACTGGCCCGAAAGCCGGTGGCCCGCTGTACCTGTACCGCCTGCTGTCGACGCGCCCTACGGATGCCATCGAGCAATCCTTCGTACGCGGCGACGCACTGGCCGCACCAGATGTTCGTTTGCGCGACGCCATGAGCCAACCGCTGACCGCCCTCAAAACCTGGGCCGACAGCAACCAGTCCAGCGACCTGAGCGCCCTGTGCAGCCAGTTCGCCGCGCAATCGCAAAGCGGTATCACTCGCCAACTGGCCGGCCCCACCGGCGAACGCAACAGCTACGCCATCCTGCCCCGCGAGCACGTACTGTGCCTGGCGGACGTGGAAGCTGATCTGTTGACTCAACTGGCGGCGGTACTGGCCGTGGGCGGTTCGGCGGTATGGCCGGAATCTGACCTGACCAAGGCCTTGTTCCCACGCCTGCCGAAGGAGATTCAGGCGAAGATCAAGCTCGTGGCCGACTGGACCAAGGACGAAGTGGTGTTCGACGCGGTTCTGCACCACGGCGATTCCGACCAGTTGCGTGCGGTGTGCCAGCAAGTGGCGCAGCGTGGTGGAGCGATTGTCGGGGTGCATGGTTTGTCCCAGGGCGAGACGGCGATTGCGCTGGAGCGTTTGGTGATTGAGCGCGCGTTGAGTGTTAACACCGCTGCTGCGGGTGGTAACGCAAGCTTGATGACTATCGGCTAACTGCCTGACGAAATGCGGTAAAAAATGTGGGAGGGGGCTTGCCCCCGATAGCGGTGGATCAGCCAATGCACTTGGTGGCTGACACATCGCCATCGGGGGCAAGCCCCCTCCCACATTTGCCTGTGCATCACCCAAATCAATCTTGCTATCCAGCCTCTATTCGCGCACTTAGACTCAGGCCAATTCCTCCAAAGGTAATCCGCCATGTCCGAGACGCTGCTCAGTTCCCGCAATCTGGCTTTCGAGCTGTACGAAGTCCTCGATGCCGAGGGCCTGACCCAGCGCGAGCGGTTTGCCGAGCACAATCGCGAAACCTTCGACGCGGCCATCAGCACCGCCCGCAGCATTGCGGAAAAATACTTCGCCCCCCACAACCGCAAGAACGACGAGAACGAACCGCGCTACGAAGACGGCAAGGCCATCCTGATTCCTGAGGTCAAACCGGCGGTGGATGCGTTCCTCGAAGCTGGTTTCCTCAACGCCGCCCGCAGTTTCGACGCCGGTGGCATGCAACTGCCCACCCTGCTGTCGCAAGCCTGTTTCGCGCACTTCCAGTCGGCGAACGCCGCCTCTACCTCCTATCCGTTCCTGACCATGGGCGCCGCCAACCTGATCGAAAGCTTCGGCACCGACGATCAGAAACAACGCTTCCTGCAACCGATGATCGATGGCCGTTTCTTCGGCACCATGGCCCTCACCGAACCCCACGCAGGCTCATCGCTGTCGGATATTCGTACCCGCGCAGAGCCAGCGGCTGACGGTACCTATCGACTCAAGGGCAACAAAATCTTCATCTCCGGCGGCGACCACCCGCTGTCGGAAAACATCGTGCACATGGTGCTGGCCAAGCTGCCGGACGCGCCCGCTGGGGTGAAGGGCATTTCGCTGTTTATCGTGCCCAAGTTCCTGGTCAACGACGATGGCAGCCTGGGCGAGCGCAACGATGTGTTGCTGGCCGGGCTGTTCCACAAGATGGGCTGGCGCGGCACTACCTCGACAGCGCTGAATTTCGGCGACAACGGCAACTGTGTCGGCTATCTGGTGGGCAAACCGCACCAGGGCTTGAGCTGCATGTTCCAGATGATGAACGAGGCGCGTATTGGCGTCGGCATGGGGGCGGTGATGCTCGGTTACGCCGGCTACCTCTATTCCTTGGAGTACGCCCGTGAACGCCCGCAAGGTCGCCTGCCGGACAGCAAGGATCCCACAACTGCACCGGTCTCGATCATCCAGCACGCCGACATCAAGCGCATGCTGCTGACGCAAAAAGCCTACGTGGAAGGTGCCTTCGACCTGGGCCTTTACGCCGCACGCCTGTTCGACGACACCACCACTCTGGTAAGCGAAGCCGAGCGCAAGCAAGCCCATGAACTGCTGGACCTGCTGACCCCCATCGTCAAATCCTGGCCGTCGGAGTTCTGCCTCAAGGCCAATGAACTGGCGATCCAGATTCTCGGCGGCCACGGCTACACCCGTGAGTATCCGGTGGAGCAGTACTACCGCGATAACCGCCTGAACCCGATCCATGAAGGCACCCATGGCATTCAGTCCCTGGACTTGCTGGGACGCAAGCTGGCACAGAATGGCGGCGCGGGTTTGAAGCAACTCATCAGGCTGATCGCCGAAACCGGCAGCCGTGCGCAGCAATACCCGAGCCTCACTGCGCTAAGGGAACCGCTGGAGCACTTGGTGAACCGCCTGCAAAGCGTGACCATCGGCCTGCTGACGGACCTCGCCCAGGGCAAGGTCAACAGCAGCCTGGCGAATTCGGCGCTGTACTTGAAGGTGTTCGGGCATACGGTGATTGGCTGGCGCTGGCTGGAACAGGCGATTCGCGCCGAAGAAGGCTTGCTTAAGGGCAATGCGGCCGATGTGGCCTTCTATAAAGGCAAGCTCCAGGCCGCCCGGTACTTCCTGACCTGGGAAGTACCGGGCTGCCATCATGAACTGGCGATTCTGGAGGCACGCGATGATACGTGCCTCGGGATGCAGGATGAGTGGTTCTAAGGCGTTCCGATCGCCTTGGAAATCACATCGACCGTGGCGCTGACTTGCTCTTGGTAACGGTCGAGTTCCTGCTGGTGAGCCTGCTGCATTTCGATCTGCTCGGCGCACAGGTTCAGCGCCGCCAGCACCAGTAATTTGTCACCGATCAGGGTCGGGTACTTTTTCTTGGTGGTGGCCAGGGAGGCCTTGAGCAGGGTCACGGCGTGCATCAGGGTTTTATCTTCCCCAGGCGGGGCCTTGATCGAGTAATCCTCTCCGAGAATCGAAACGACCTTTATCCCTTCACTCATGCGCTGACAGGCCCTGCACTTACACGCTCAACCAGCGCCTGGATACGCGCGGCAGTGGCACCGTGCTTCTCTTCCTGCTCCATCAGGTTCAGTTGCAGGCTGTCGTTCTCATCCTTGGCGCGGGCCAGTTCGGCCTTGAGGGATTCGTTGCTGCCCAGCAGGTCCTGATTCTGCTGTACGAGGTCGCTGACCAGTTGTTCCAATTGGCTGAGGGATGCTTCTAACATTTTGATTTCTCGGGCTTTTTCAAAGGGCGGTGACGATAAAGAAAATTCACCTCGGATGCCAGGGTTATCCCCGGCGCGCAGCCCGATTTTTAAGGGCCGGGCCGCACTTTCGAGCCTTAGTGACTGCATTTACCCGATCTGGTTCCTGAATCGACCAAACCCCTCGTCAGGTGCGACAAAAACGCACAGCGCCCTTTAGACTTTAGTCGTACGACCGATAGAGAGGGACACTCCGTTTCATGGCCGCATGGATCGCGCTCTCCCCCAGGATTCCCGCATGTCGCTTCGTAATATGAATATCGCTCCGAGGGCCTTCCTCGGCTTCGCGTTTATTGGCGCGCTGATGTTGTTTCTCGGTGTGTTCGCGCTGAACCAGATGAGCAAGATCCGCGGCGCCACCGAAGACATCACCCTGTCCAGCGTGCCAAGCATTCGTGCGCTGGATGAGTTCACCCAACTGACCCTGCGGCTGCGGGTGCTGTCGTACCGCCTGCTGACCAACCGCGAGCCGGACGTGCAGCAAAAGACCCTGGAAGCCTTCGAACTGCGCAACCAGCAGATCCGCACCGCCCAGGGCATCTACGAAAAACTCATCGAAAGCCCTGAAGAACGCTCGACCTACGACGAATACGTTCGCCTGCTCGGCCAGTACCACCAGATTGAAGAGCGCATGAAGAGCCTGTCGCGGGCCAACCAGGTGGAAGAACTGCGCAGCCTGCTCAACACCGAACTGCTGAGCAACTCCGAACAGGTCAACGCCGTGCTCACGCGCCTGCTGGACCTCAATAACAAGATGGCCCTTGCCACTAATAAGGATGCCGAGGACCAATACAACATGGCCTTCAACATGGTAGTTAGCCTGTTGGTGGTCGCCACCCTGCTGACTCTGTTGTTCGCCTGGCTGCTGACTCGCAGCATCACCCTGCCTATCGCCCAGGCGCTGGAAGCAGCCGAAGAAGTAGCCGAAGGCAACCTGACGCGTCCGATCAAGGTCGACGGCAACGACGAAGCCGGGCGCCTGCTGGCGGCCATGGCCAAGATGCAGGACAAGCTGCGCGACACCCTGCAACGCATCGCCGGTTCCGCTACCCAGTTGGCCTCGGCCGCCGAAGAGTTGAACGCGGTCACCGACGAAAGCGCCCGTGGCTTGACCCAACAAAACAATGAAATCGAGCAAGCCGCCACGGCGGTGAATGAAATGACCAGTGCCGTCGAAGAAGTGGCCCGCAATGCGGTGAGCACCTCCGAAGCGTCGCGCAACGCCACCACTTCCGCCGGTGATGGCCGTGACCTGGTGCAGGAAACCGTCAGCGCCATCGAACGCATGAGCGGCGATGTGCAAGCCACTGCGACCCTGATTGGCGACCTGGCCAATGAGTCCCGCGATATCGGCAAGGTACTGGACGTGATCCGTGGCCTGGCTGACCAGACCAACCTGTTGGCGCTGAACGCGGCGATTGAAGCGGCGCGCGCCGGTGAAGCCGGTCGCGGCTTTGCGGTAGTGGCCGATGAAGTGCGGGCGTTGGCCCACCGCACCCAACAGTCGACCAGCGAAATCGAGCGGATGATCGGCAGTATCCAGGCCGGCACCGAGCACGCGGTGGATTCGATGCGCAACAGCACCGAACGCGCCGAATCGACGCTGAACATCGCCAAAGGTGCGGGGATGTCGCTGGATACCATCAACACCGCGATTGTCGAGATCAACGAGCGCAACCTGGTGATCGCCAGCGCGGCGGAAGAACAGGCGCAGGTGGCACGGGAAGTGGACCGCAACCTGGTGAACATCCGTGATTTGTCGGTGCAGTCGGCCACCGGCGCCAGCCAGACGAGTGCGGCGAGCAGCGAGCTGTCGCGCCTGGCGGTAGATTTGAATGGGATGGTCAGCCGCTTCCGCCTCTGACTGACACGCTGATCGTTCCCACGCTCCGCGTGGGAATGCAGCCTGTGACGCTCCGCGTCCCGCCCCAAAGCGGACGCAGAGCATCCAACGAGGCATTCCCACGCAGAGCGTGGGAACGATCTTTTGACAGCGCAGCAATTCAACAGGTTAGAATCGCTGGCACGCAGACTGCATGGTCAGTTTGCGCCCCGTCTTGTTTGCCCATGGAGTACTGCCTTTGAATGCGACGACCATCAACAGCCTGTTCCTGATCGGCGCGTTGCTGGTAAGTGCGAGCATTCTGGTGAGTTCTCTTTCGTCCCGCCTTGGGATCCCGATCCTGGTGATCATCCTGGCCGTGGGCATGGTCGCCGGCGTCGATGGCGGCGGCATCATCTTCGATAACTACCCAACCGCCTACCTGGTGGGCAACCTCGCCCTGGCCGTGATCCTGCTCGATGGCGGTTTACGCACACGGGTGGCGAGTTTCCGCGTGGCACTCTGGCCGGCGTTGTCGCTGGCCACGGTGGGGGTGTTGATTACCACCGGCCTCACCGGCATGGCGGCGGCCTGGCTGTTTGACCTCAATATCATCCAGGGCTTGCTGATTGGTGCGATTGTCGGTTCGACGGACGCCGCAGCGGTGTTCTCGCTGCTCGGCGGCAAGGGTCTCAACGAACGGGTCACCGCCAGCCTGGAGATCGAATCCGGCAGCAACGACCCGATGGCAGTGTTCCTCACCGTCACCCTGATCGACATGCTCGCCAGCGGCCAGACTGGCCTGCACTGGAGCCTGCTGACTCACCTGGTGCGCGAATTCGGCATCGGCGGCATCGTCGGCCTGGGCGGCGGCTGGTTGATGCTGCAGATGGTCAACCGCATCAACCTGGCCACCGGCCTGTACCCGATCCTGGTGATCGCCGGCGGCCTTTTCGTGTTTGCCGTGACCAACGCCCTGCACGGCAGTGGCTTCCTCGCCGTGTACCTGTGCGGCCTGGTGATCGGCAACCGCCCGGTGCGCAGCCGTCATGGCATTCTGCATATGCTCGACGGCATGGCCTGGCTGGCGCAGATCGGCATGTTCCTGGTGCTGGGCCTGCTGGTCACGCCCCATGACTTGTTGCCGATTGCCCTGCCGGCCCTGGGCCTGGCGCTGTGGATGATCCTGTTTGCGCGGCCACTGTCGGTGATGGTCGGCCTGCTGCCCTTCAAGGCGTTCCATGGCCGCGAAAAAGCCTTTATCGCCTGGGTGGGCTTGCGCGGCGCGGTACCGATCATTCTGGCGGTGTTCCCGCTGATGGCCGGCTTGCCCCATGCGCAGCTGTATTTCAACCTGGCGTTCTTTATCGTACTGGTGTCGCTGCTGGTGCAGGGCACGAGCCTGCCGTGGGTGGCCAAGCTGCTCAAGGTCACCGTCCCGCCGGACCCGGCGCCGATTTCCCGCGCAGCCCTGGAAGTGCACGTCACCAGCGAGTGGGAGCTATTCGTCTACCGCCTGGGCGCAGAAAAATGGTGCATAGGCGCCGCGCTGCGCGAGCTGAAAATGCCCGAAGGCACGCGGATTGCCGCGCTGTTCCGTGGTCAACAGTTACTCCATCCGTCGGGTAGTACCGTACTGGAAGTCGGCGATTTGCTCTGCGTGATCGGCCACGAACACAACCTGCCAGCCCTGGGCAAATTGTTCAGCCAGGCACCGCAACGCGGTCTGGATTTGCGCTTCTTCGGCGACTTCGTGCTGGAAGGCGACGCCCAGCTGGGCGCGGTTTCGGCCTTGTACGGCCTGAAGCTGGAGGGCATCGACCCGGACATGCCGCTGAGTAGCTTCATCACCCAAAAAGTCGGGGGCGCGCCCATCGTCGGCGACCAGGTGGAGTGGAACAACACCATCTGGACCGTCGCGGTCATGGACGGGAACAAGATCGGCAAAGTGGGCGTCAGATTCCCCGAAGGAAGTCGCCCGGCCCCCGGACTCTTCCTCTAAACTGCGGGGCGACGACGCCCCCGATTCTTCACCTTGCACGACCGGTCTCTATGCCAACCTTGCGCACTCTTCTCGCCACTGCCCTGCTGAGCCTGACCCTGTGTGTCGGCGTCGTCCACGCCGCCGACCCGCCCAGCGCCGAGTCTATCCAGCAAACCCTGGACAAGCTGCCCGACCGCAAACTGCCCGACGCCGACATGAAGGCCTTGCAGACCATCCTGCAGCAGACCCTGACATACCTGGGCAACAAGCAGGATTACGAACAGCGCCTGGTCGACCTCAAGCGCCAACTGGAAGACGCCCCGCGCGAGACTGCCGACAACCAGCGCGAACTGGCCCGGCTCAAGGCCACCAAAGTCATCCCGGTCGCCCAGCGCTACGCCAGCCTGCCGGTGCCGCAGCTTGAGCAATTGCTGGTGCAGCGCAGCACCCAGCAAGGCGACCTGCAAAAGGAACTGGCCGATGCCAACAGCCTGTCCATCGCGGCCCAGACCCGTCCTGAGCGCGCCCAGACCGAAATCAGCAACAGCCAGACGCGCATCCTGCAAATCAATTCGACGCTCAAGGCCGGCAAAGACAACGGCAAGACCCTCAGCGCCGACCAGCGTAACCAGCTCAACGCCGAACTCGCGGCGCTCAATGCGCTGATCCCCCTGCGCCGCCAGGAACTGGCCGGCAACAGCCAACTGCAAGACCTGGGCAACAGCCAGCATGACTTGGTGATGGAAAAGACCGCGCGTCTGGAACAAGAGATCCAGGACCTGCAAACCCTGATCAACCAGAAACGCCTGGCCCAGTCCCAGCAGACCGTGACCCAGCAGTCCATCGAAGCGCAAAAGGCCGGTGGCAGCAGCCTGCTGGCCACGGAAAGCGCGGCGAACCTGAAGCTGTCCGACTACCTGCTCAAAAGTACCGACCGCCTCAACGACCTGACCCAGAAGAACTTGCAGACCAAGCAGCAACTGGACACCGTGACCCAGAGCGACTCTGCCCTGGACGAGCAGATCAACGTGCTCAAGGGCAGCCTGCTGCTGTCGAAGATCCTCTACAAACAAAAGCAGGCCCTGCCGCGCCTCACCGTGGACCGCGACCTCGCGGACGACATCGCCAACATTCGCCTGTACCAGTTCGAGGTCAACCAGCAGCGCGAGCTGATCAGCTCGCCCAGCGCCTATGTGGACAACCTGCTGGCCAACCAGGCGCCGGAAGACGTCACCCCGCAACTGCGCCGCACCTTGCTGGAACTGGCAATCACCCGCAGCGACCTGCTGGAGCGCCTGAGCCGTGAGTTGAGCGCGCTGCTCAACGAATCCATCACCCTGCAACTGAACCAGAAACAATTGCTCAGCACCGCCACCACCCTGCGGGCGACGCTGGATGAGCAGATGTTCTGGATTCCCAGCAACAAACCGCTGGATACCGAGTGGCTGGAAACCGTACCCGCACACCTGAGCAAGCAAGTCGCCACCCTGCCCTGGGCCTCCAGCGTCAGCGAGCTGTATGACGGCCTGACCCAGCGCCCGTTGCTGTTCCTGCCGTTGCTGCTGTTGATCGGCGCGTTGCTGTGGCGGCGTAAAAATCTGTATCAACGCTTGAGCAAGGTGCACCTGGACATCGGCCACTTCAAGCGCGACAGCCAGTGGCACACGCCCCAGGCCATCCTGATCAACATCCTGCTGGCAATGCCGGTGTCCCTCGGCCTGGCGCTGTGCGGCTACGCGCTGCAAATCGACGCCCGTGGGCAGAACGCCAACCTGGGTTCGGCCCTGCTGCAGATCGCCCAGGCATGGCTGGTGTTCTACACCGCCTATCGCATCCTGGCGCCGGGTGGCGTGGCTGAACTGCACTTCCGCTGGGAAAAACCCCAGGTCGAATTCCTGCAAGGCTGGGTGCGCAAACTCGGGCTGGTGGTACTGGCACTGGTGGCCGTGGTGGCGATTGCCGAGCACCAACCGGCGGCGCTGGCTGACGATGTGCTGGGCATCGGCGTGGTTCTGACCTGCTACGCGCTGATGGCCTGGCTGCTGGGCCGCCTACTGTTGCACAGCCCGACCCATGAAAAAGCCTCGCTGTTCCGCAAAGCCGTGGGCCTGCTGTTCACTGCGTTGCCCATCGCATTGTTCATCGCTGTGTGCTTCGGCTACTACTACACCGCACTCAAGCTCAGCGACCGGCTGATCAACACCCTGTACCTGCTGATGTTCTGGCTGGTGATCGAAGCCACCTTCGTCCGTGGCCTGGGCGTTGCCGCCCGGCGCCTGGCCTATGCGCGCGCCCTGGCCAAACGCCAGGCCGCCAAGGAAGCCGGTGACGGCGAAGCGGTGATCGAAGAGCCGACCCTGGACATCGAGCAGGTCAACGAACAATCCATGCGCCTGATTCGCCTGGCCTTGCTCGGCGGCTTTATCGCTGCGCTGTATTGGGTATGGTCGGACCTGATCTCGGTATTCTCCTACCTGGATAACGTCACGCTGTACGAATACACCAGCGGCACCGGTGCGAATATCAGCATGGTGCCCATCAGCATCGGCGACTTGCTCGGCGCGCTGATCATCATCGGCATCACCTTCGCCCTAGCGCGCAACCTGCCCGGCTTGCTCGAAGTGCTGGTGCTGTCCAAACTGGACCTGGCTCAGGGCAGCGCTTATGCAACCACCACGCTGCTGTCCTATGTGATTGCCGGCGTCGGGTTTGTCTCTACCCTATCGACCCTCGGCGTGAGCTGGGACAAGTTGCAATGGCTGGTGGCGGCGCTGTCGGTGGGCCTGGGCTTTGGTATGCAGGAGATCTTCGCCAACTTCATCTCCGGCATCATGATCCTGTTCGAACGCCCGGTGCGCATCGGCGACACCATCACCATCGGCAACCTGTCGGGCACGGTGAGCAAGATCCGCATCCGCGCCACGACGATCACCGACTTTGACCGCAAGGACATCATTGTCCCGAACAAAACCTTCATCACCGGCCAGTTGATCAACTGGTCGCTGACCGACACCATCACCCGCGTCACCCTCAAGCTCGGCGTGGACTACGGCTCCGACCTGGACCGCGTGAAGGAACTGCTGCTCAAGGCCGCCCGCGACAACCCCCGGGTACTCAAGGACCCGGAGCCCCATGTGTACTTCCTCAACTTTGGCGAAAGCACCCTGGACCACGAACTGCGCATGCACGTGCGCGACCTGGGCGACCGCAACCCGGTGATCGACGAAGTGAACCGCTTTATCAATCGCGAGTTCAAGAAAGAGCACATCAATATCTCGTTCCGCCAGATGGAGGTCTACCTCAAGAACCTCCACGGCCAGGAATACAAATTGGTGGAGGTCGACACCCCGGCCAAGCCCGCCAACGACGGTGGTGTGCAGGAACCGCCGCCGAGCAAACTCGACTAACCGCGTTATCCCCAGCAGAATGCTCGGACATTCTGCTGGAGATGGCCGGTGAAAGCCCTCGACGAACTGACCTTCGACAACCGCTTCGCACGCCTGGGCGACGCGTTCTCGACCCACGTATTGCCAGAGCCCCTCGACGCGCCGCGCCTGGTCGTGGCGAGCGAGGCCGCCATGACCCTGCTCGACCTGGACCCCGCCGTTGCCGAAACACCGGTGTTCGCCGAGCTGTTCGGTGGGCACAAACTGTGGGCCGAGGCAGAACCGCGCGCGATGGTCTATTCCGGGCATCAGTTCGGCGGTTACACCCCGCAACTGGGCGATGGCCGTGGGTTGCTGCTGGGCGAGGTGTACAACCAGGCAGGCGAGCATTGGGACCTGCACCTCAAGGGCGCCGGCATGACGCCTTACTCACGCATGGGTGATGGGCGCGCGGTGTTGCGCTCGTCGATCCGCGAGTTTCTGGCCTCCGAAGCATTGCACGCGCTGGGCATCCCCAGCAGCCGCGCGCTGTGCGTAATCGGTTCCGACACCCCGGTGTGGCGCGAAAAACAGGAACGCGGCGCGATGGTGCTGCGCATGGCACACAGCCATATCCGCTTCGGCCATTTCGAGTACTTCTACTACACAAAGAAATCCGAGCAGCAGGCGCAACTGGCCGAACACGTATTGAACCTGCACTACCCCGAGTGTCGCGAACAGCCCGAGCCGTACCTGGCGATGTTCCGCCAAATCGTCGAGCGCAATGCCGAACTGATCGCCAAATGGCAGGCTTACGGCTTCTGCCATGGGGTGATGAACACCGACAACATGTCGATCCTGGGCATCACGTTCGACTTCGGGCCGTTTGCGTTTCTGGACGACTTTGACGCGCACTTCATCTGCAACCATTCGGATCACGAAGGGCGCTATTCCTTCAGCAATCAGGTGCCAATCGGGCAGTGGAACTTGAGTGCATTGGCCCAGGCGCTGACACCGTTTATCAGCGTCGATGCGTTGAAGGAAGCACTTGGGTTGTATCTGCCGCTTTATCAAGCGAATTACCTGGACCTGATGCGCCGCCGCTTGGGGCTGACCACCGCCGAAGACGATGACCAGCAACTGGTCGAGCGTTTACTGAAGCTGATGCAAAACAGCGGCGTGGATTACACCCTGTTCTTCCGGCGCCTGGGGGATGAGTCGGCGGCGTTGGCCGTGGCACGGTTGCGCGATGACTTTGTCGACCTGGCCGGGTTTGATGCCTGGGCCGAGCACTACAAGACGCGCGTTGAGCGGGACGGGGAATACAGCGAAGAACAACGCCGGGATCGCATGCATGCGGTGAACCCGCTTTAT
The DNA here is from genome assembly GCF_900103345.1 of Pseudomonas azotoformans. NCBI lineage: Bacteria > Pseudomonadati > Pseudomonadota > Gammaproteobacteria > Pseudomonadales > Pseudomonadaceae > Pseudomonas > Pseudomonas azotoformans. Next base: position 5,255,261 of record NZ_LT629702.1, on the reverse strand, counting down.
ATCTTGCGCAACTACCTGGCGCAGAACGCCATCGTTGCCGCCGAGTCCGGGGATTACAGCGAGGTGCGAAGGTTGCATGAAGTGCTTTCCAGGCCGTTTGAGGAGCAAGCGGGGATGGAGCAATACGCACAGCGGCCGCCGGATTGGGGGAAGCATTTGGAGATTAGTTGTTCGTCGTAGGAGGCCTATCCAGAAGATCGCACACCGCCTTGATCGTGATCAGATGAACATGTCCACAGGGACCTTGAAGAACTCCGCCAGCCAACGAATCTGCCGAACGTTCAGCTGGCGTTTTCCACTCAGGATTTCTGAAACAACCGACTGAGCACCGACCCCAGGCAGGTCACTTTGCGTCAAGCCATGCTCCCGCATCATTGACCGCAATACATCAACTCCGCTCGCTTCAGGCATTGGCCAATGCTCTAAGTCATAGGCCTCAACCCAATCACCTATGATACCGACCAGCCCCATCAGCGGATGGGTTTCATCGTCCCCCACGATATCCAGCAATTCGTCGAGCGCCTCGACCAACACATCGTAATCAGCCTCGGTTTTCGGCTTACGCAACAAGGGTGATACGAACTGCCAATGCTCGGCGACTTGCTCGATCAATACACTCATTTTTCCCATGATTCCTTCCATTTACCCTTGTCGTATTCACGATGGTCCAAAACATGCCGGATATAGAGGCGCTGCATTCGATAGCGCACGATGGCAACAAGGCGGAGCTTGTTACCTCCAATATTGAACACATGCAGTGCCCCAACTTTATCCACAGCAGGGAAAACGGCTCTCAACGTCGCAAAATCTTCAGGGCTGATGACTTTGACCTTTCGATGCCACTCATCCAGAGCACTGGCTGAGTGAGGCCATTTTTCCTTGGCGTTTCGTATTTGCTTCGCACTGATCACTCGCATGCAACATCCCTATCGCATCTTGCTATGAAGGTTATACCCGAACACTGAGTATCGCAATTTGCTATAGAGCCGATCGGACCGGTGGTGCTTTGTCGAGCACGCTTTCACAGCCTAGATAGGCGCGCGCAATCGACGCGCAAAAATCTGTGAGCATATGCAACGCCGCTTCAGAACTTGATAACACCTGCGCCCGACTCCACATTGAGCTTCACTGACTGCTTTCGTTGGAGCTCCACCATGTCCGAACCTCTTGTCATGCCCTGCCCCCACTGCAACGGCCTCAACCGCATCCCCGGCGAACGCCTGGGCGATGCGCCCAAATGCGGGCGCTGCAAGCAGCCGGTTTTACTGAACAAACCGTTTGAGCTGAAGCAAGGCGACTACGCCAGCCAGATCAAAGGCGATTTGCCGTTGCTGGTGGATGTGTGGGCCGACTGGTGTGGGCCGTGTAAATCGTTTGCCCCGGTGTTCGAGCAGGCGGCTGGGCAGTTGGAGGGCAAGTGCCGGTTGGCCAAGCTGGACAGCGAGGCCAATCAGCAGTTGTCGGCACAGTTGGGGATTCGTTCGATCCCAAGTTTGATTCTGTTCAAGAATGGCCGCGAAGTGGCGCGCCAGAGTGGGGCGTTTCCGTTACCGCAGTTGATGGCGTGGTTACGCAGCCAGGGCGTGTAACTCGCCCCTGAGCACAACACAGATCAAATGTGGGAGGGGGCTTGCTCCCGATCGCGGTGGGTCAGTTGATGAATGGGTTGACTGACACTCTGCTATCGGGAGCAAGCCCCCTCCCACAGGGGTTTTGTGTTGTCTTTTAGATCACGCGTTTTCCAGCAAGTTATGCAACTCCACAAACTGCTGCGTCAGCTTGTGACGTGGGTCCAGGTGGATCAGCGGCTTGCTCTCCTGGTGCGACTCGCGCATGCGCACGGAGCTGGCCAGGTACACCGGCAGCACCGGCAACCCTTCGGCAATCAACTCATCCAGCATCTGCTGCGGCAGGCTCGCCCGGGCCTGGAACTGGTTGACCACGATGCCTTCCACTTCCAACCCTTCGTTGTGGTCTTCCTTCAACTCTTCGATTTCAGCCAGCAGGCCATACAACGCCTGGCGCGAGAAGCTGTCGCAATCGAAAGGGATCAGCACTCGATCAGCGGCAATCAGCGCCGAAACCGCATAAAAATTCAGCGCAGGAGGCGTATCCAGGTAAATCCGGTCGTAATCTTCGCTCAGCTCATCCAGCAACTTTCGCAGCTTGTTGATCTTGTGCTTGGCCTCAAGCTTGGGCTGCAGGTCCGCCAGTTCTGCGGTTGCGGTGATCACGTGCAGGTTGTCGAACGGCGTTTCGTAGATATCCACCTTGTTCTTCTTGGAAAACGGTCCGGAAGACAAGGTTTGCTTGAAAAAATCCGCGATTCCCATAGGGATATCGTCGCCGGTCAACCCAGTGAGGTACTGGGTTGAGTTGGCTTGCGCATCGAGGTCCACCAACAGGGTTCGATAACCTTCGCTGGCGCTGACTGCCGCCAGGTTGCAGGCGATACTGGACTTGCCAACGCCGCCTTTTTGATTGAACACCACACGCCGCATGGAAAAACCTCCGTGTATCAATGAATGTCCGAGTGTAGAGGGCAAAAGCGCCTGTTAGCTACCTCGTTCATCCATGCACTGCTGCATCACGAGGCCATTGGCGCGATGGCTGTCATACACAGCCCACAGATTAAAAAGAACGGTCCGACAATCCATCCAGTCCCTCGGTAAAGGACAATCTGTAAATCCTTTCCACTATTTTGTAATCAGCCGTGCACAAATCTTTACCAAAGTTTGCTAGAACCCCACGGCACCGGGATAATGCGCGCCATTCGGCTATTGTTCCCTGTCCCGGTATTCGGGGCCAACAGTCGCACATGGAAGCCCGCAGGGGCGGGATAACTTCTCAGTGATCACTTTCAACATCGCCCAATGGCGCGCCTGGGCCCCCGGGCTCGATAGCGTGGACGACTGGCGCGCCTGGTGTCAGGCGCCGGCGTTGCTGCCCGCAAGTGATGCAGCCCCTGACGTCTCGTTCCTGCCGGCCATGCAGCGCCGCCGCTTGAGCCGCCTGGCGCGCATGGCTTTCAGCGTAGGTTGGCCACTGGCTGAGGGTTTGCAGGACCTGCCGCTGGTGTTTATTTCCCGCCATGGCGAAACCCCGCGCACCCTCGACATCCTCAGCGACCTGGCCAGCGAGCAGCCGCTGTCGCCGACGCAGTTCAGCCTGTCGGTGCACAATGCGGTGATTGGGCTGTGGTCGATCCTGCGCAATGAAACCAGCGAAATGACCGCCCTCGCCGCCGCCGGCGATGGCCTGGAGCACGGCATGCTCGAAGCCGCCGCGCTGCTCAACGAGGGCGCGCCAGCGGTTTTACTGGTGATTACCGAAGAGCAGCCGCCCGAAGCCTATGCCAGCTGGATCGTTGACGTACCCTTCCCCTACGCCCTCGGTCTGCTGCTGACGCCGGGCGACGAGTGGCAGGTGGAACTGAACAGCGGCACTGTCCAACACACTCAAACCCAGTGGCCCCACGCCCTGAACCTGCTGCGCACCCTGCTCACTGAACAGGTCGCCTGCCAACATGCCTGGAAGAACCGCGTATGGAACTGGCAACGCAAGCCCTGAACGAAAAACCACGGGACGCCTATTACTGGCGTCTGTTCGCCACCGCCGCCAGCTTTGCGCTGTTCGGCTTCGGCGGGTTGTGCCTGCGTTTGCTGGTGTTTCCATTGCTCAGTTGCCTGCCAGGCAGCGCTGCAAAACACCGCAGCCGCGCGCGCCATACGATCAGTTGGCTGTTCTGGTTCTTTATCCGCCTGATGCAACGCGCCGGCGTGCTGACCTACAGCGTCGAAGGCGCGGAAAAACTCGGCCGCCCTGGCCAGATGATCATCGCCAACCACCCGTCGCTGATCGACGTGGTGTTCCTGATCGGCCTGGTGCGCCAGGCCAACTGCGTGGTCAAGCAGAGCCTGTGGCAGAACCCCTTCACGCGTGGCCCGGTTCGCGACGCCGGTTATATCAGCAACGACGGCAGTGCCGAGATGCTCGATGCAGCCGCAGACGCCCTGCGCAGTGGCCAGACCCTGATCATCTTTCCCGAGGGCACCCGCACCACACCCGGTGCGGCGCCTGCCTTTCATCGCGGCGGTGCCGCCATTGCACTGCGGGGTGCGACAATCATCACCCCCGTGGTGATCAAGGTCAGCCCGACCACGCTGACCAAGGCCGAACCCTGGTATCGCATCCCGAAATGCCGCGTGCACTTCAGTTTGCGGGTGGGTGCCGATATAGAACCACAGGCGTTCGCAACACTGGGGCCCGCGCCCCAGGCCTCACGCAAGCTCAACGATTACCTGCATCACTATTTTATTAAGGAGCTCGCCGAAGATGAGCGACCAACACCGCCTTGAGCACGACATAAAGGCGCTGATCATCGAGGCCCTGGGCCTGGAAGACATCAGCGTCGACGACATCGGCAGCGAGCAGACCCTGTTCGGCGAAGGTCTCGGCCTGGATTCGGTAGACGCCCTGGAACTGGGCCTGGCGATTCAGAAAAAGTACGGCATCAAGATCGATGCCGACGCCAAGGACACCCGCAATCACTTCACCAACGTGGCCAGCCTTGCGGCATTCGTCACAGCCAGACAGGCAGCTTGAGACCGGACCATGCAAACTCGTGACGATATTTTCAACACCCTGCGCGATGCCTTGGTGGAACTGTTTGAACTGCCGCCGGAACGCGTCACCCTGGACGCCAACCTGTACCAGGACCTGGAAATCGACAGCATCGATGCCGTCGACTTGATCGACCATATCAAGCGCCAGACCGGCAAGAAGATCGCCGCCGAGGAATTCAAGGCCGTGCGCACCGTGAACGATGTGGTTGAGGCGGTGTACCGTCTGGTCACGCCTGCCGCATGAGCCGGCTGATCGGCCTTGGCCTGTTGCTGGCGGGGCTGCTGTACCCCTTTGCGGTGTATTACGGCACCGAACACTTCGCCCCGTGGCAATTCGGCCTGCTGCTCGGCAGTTTGTGGCTGCTGCGCGCACTGACCGGTGCGCGACGCCCCGGCAGCCGCTGGATGGCGCTGGCGGTGATCGTGTTCTGCCTGTTGCTGGCCTGGTTCGACAACCCCCGCTTGCTGCGCTGGTACCCGAGCCTGGTCAGCGCGTTCATGCTGGCGTTGTTTGGTTTGAGCCTCAAATACGGCCCGCCGATGGTCGAGCGCCTGGCGCGCATGACCGACCCGGTATTGCCCCCGCATGCCATCGTGTATACCCGCCAGGTCACCGTGGTGTGGAGTGTGTTTTTTCTGTGTAATGGCCTGCTCGCCGCCGCCCTCACCCTGTGGGCGCCGCTGAGCTGGTGGACGTTGTACAACGGCCTGATCGCCTACGGGCTGATGGGGCTGTTGTTTGCCGTGGAATGGCTGGTACGACAAAGGGTTCGAGGCCGCGTATGAATGGGTTGAAACTTGAGCACCTGCTGCTTGAGCCGCTGGAACAGCGTCCGGTCACCACCGAACCTGCCATGAATCACGCCCAGCTGTGGGCACACTCCCTGAGCCTGGCCGCCGGCCTGAAAGCGCGCGGTGTCCAGCGCCTGGCCGTGTACCTGGAAGATGCCGGCCTGCTGGCGATTGCCCTGCTGGGCGCCTGGCGCGCCGGGGTCAGCGTATTGCTGCCGGCCGACCTGCAACCTCAGACCCGCCAACGCTGGGATGAGGCCGTGGATGCCTGGCTGACCGAAGCGGCTGACCTTGAGGCGCTGTATGCGGCGCCACTGAGCGCTACCGCACTGGATCTGGACACTTGCCACCTGAGCCTGTGCACCTCCGGCTCCAGCGGCGAACCCAAGCGTATCGACAAGACCCTGCGCCAGCTGGCCAACGAGGTCGAGGCCCTGGAAACCCTTTGGGGCCAGGACCTCAAGGACGCCTGCATCATCGGCAGCGTCGCCACCCAACACATCTACGGTTTGCTGTTCCGCGTACTGTGGCCGCTGTGCGCCGGCCGTACCTTTGTGCGCAAGCAACTGGCCTTCCCTGAAGACATGCAGCGCGCCAGCCGCGAGCATGCACACTTTGCCTGGGTTGCCAGCCCGGCACTGCTCAAGCGCATGGGCGACAACCTCGACTGGCCGGCGCTGAGCCAGGTGTCGCGGGTGTTTTCGTCCGGCGGCGCATTGCCGGTGGACGCCGCCGGCAGCCTATACGACCGCTTGCAGCAGTGGCCGACCGAGATTCTCGGCAGCTCGGAAACCGGCGGCATCGCCTGGCGCCAAGGCGCACAACCTTGGCAGCCGTTTGCCGACGTGCAACTGAGCCAGGATGCCGACGGCGCCCTGCGCATTGCATCGCCTTACCTGCCTGAGGGGCATGTCGAACAAACCGCCGACGCCGTACGCATCCATGCCGATGGCCGTTTCGAGCTGCTTGGCCGCCTGGATCGCATCGTCAAGCTGGAAGAAAAACGCATCTCCCTGCCCATGCTGGAACACGCGCTGATGGCCCACCCGTGGGTCGCTGAAACCCGTCTGGGCGTAGTCCAGGAAAATCGCGCTTCACTTGGCGCGCTGGTGGTGTTGAGCGCGGAAGGCCTGCATGCGTTGCGCAATCAAGGCCGCCGAACCGTCACCCAAACCCTGCGCCAACACCTGAGCCGGCACTGCGAAGCCCTGGCCCTGCCACGTCGCTGGCGGTTGCTGAGACAGCTGCCGCTGAACAGCCAGGGCAAACTGCCTCAGGCCGACATCGAGGCACTGTTGCTGGCACCCCGGCCCAAGGCACCGGAAGTCTTGGAGCGCGTCGAAGCCAACGGCGAATGGACCGTGCAACTGAGCGTCCCACCAGACCTGGCCTACTTCAGCGGGCACTTCCCGGTCACGCCGGTGCTGCCGGGCGTGGTGCAGGTCGAGTGGGCGTTCAACCTGGGCCAGCAACTGCTCGATCTGCCAGCGACTTTTGCGGGTATGGAAGTGCTCAAGTTCCAGCAACTGGTGCGCCCGGGCGATGCGATCGAACTGCACCTGCGCTTTGATGCGCAGCGCGGCAAATTGTATTTCGCCTATCGCAATGGTGTTGCGGCCTGCTCAAGCGGCCGGATCCAGTTGGAAGCCGACCATGCATAACCCCTGTGCTCTGATCCCGGTCTATAACCACGAAGCCGCCGTGCCGGCCGTGGTCCACAGCCTGCTGGACAGCGGCCTGCCCTGCCTGTTGGTGGATGACGGCAGCAGCCCGACGTGCGCGGCGGTATTGGCGCAACTGGCAACCCTGGAAAACGTCACCCTGCTGACCTTGCCCAGCAACCAGGGCAAAGGCGGCGCAGTGATGGCCGGCTTCCGCGAAGCCTCACGCCTGGGTTTCAGCCATGCCCTGCAAGTCGACGCCGACGGCCAGCACGACCTGCGCGAAGTCGAAACCTTTATCGACACCTCGCGCCGGCACCCCGACGCGATCATCTGCGGCTACCCGGAATACGACGACAGCGTGCCCAAAGGCCGTTTGTATGCGCGCTACCTGACCCACGTGTGGGTGTGGATCAACACCCTGTCGTTGCAGATCCGCGACTCGATGTGCGGTTTTCGCGTGTACCCGCTGGCACCGGTGCTGGCGCTGATGAACTCGGCCTACATCGGCACGCGCATGGACTTCGACTCCGACATCCTGGTGCGCCTGGCCTGGCGCAACCAGCCGATGCGCTGGCTGCCGACCCAGGTGCATTACCCGGCCGATGGACTGTCGCACTTCCGCCTGTTCCGCGACAACGTACGCATCTCGGCCATGCACACCCGGTTGTTCTTCGGCATGCTGATCCGCGCGCCGATGATCCTGTGGCGACGGTGGCAAGCATGAGCGACAGCGGCAAACACTGGGCCGACCGCGAGGAACGCGGCAGCTATTGGCTGATGAAACTCACCGCCTTCGCCGCCAAGGTCCTGGGTCGTCGACTGCTGAGCCCGGTGCTGTACGGCATCGTCCTGTACTTCTTCCTGTTCGGCCGCACCGCACGCCAGAGCGCCTGGCAATACCAGCAGCGCCTGGCCGACTGGAGCGGGCGTGACGAACTGCGCCCTACCCACTGGAAAGTCTTCGGCCAGTTCATGGCCTTTGCCGACTCGCTGCTCGACAAGCTCGACGTGTGGAACGGCAAGCTGCGCCTGGAGCAGATCGAGATCAACGACCCGGCGCAATTGCGCGGACAACTGCGCGGCGAGCGCGGGCAGATGCTGGTGGGCGCGCACCTGGGCAACCTCGAAGTGTGCCGGGCGCTGGCCGAGCTCGGTGAGCAAGTCACCATGAACGTGCTGGTGCACACCAAGCACGCTGAACAATTCAACCGCCTGTTGGGCGAGGCCGGGGCGACGCACTTGCGCCTGATCCAGGTCAGCGAGTTGGACCCGGCCACCATGCTGCTGCTCAGCCAGCGCCTGGACGATGGCGAGTGGCTGGCAATTGCCGGCGACCGCGTGCCGCTGCACGGCGGGCGCACGGTACGCGTGGATTTCCTCGGCCATGACGCCGCCTTCCCCCAAGGCCCGTGGCTGCTGGCCGGATTGCTCAAATGCCCGGTGAACCTGTTGATGTGCCTCAAGCACGGCAACCGCTATCGCCTGAGCATCGAGCCTTTCTCAGATTCGATCGAATGGAAACGCAACACCCGCGAGCAGGTCATAGCCCTGTGGACCGCGCGCTACGCCGCACGCCTGGGCCAGTTCTGCCTGGAAGCGCCCCAACAATGGTTCAACTTTTACCCTTTCTGGAAGACCGATGACCACGCATCTTGAGCCGGTAACCTTTGGCGAACGCCCTTTGCGCATCGAAGACGTGCTGGCCCTGGCCAACCGTCAGGCGCCGACCCAATTGCAGGATGACGCCGCCTATCGCCAACGCATCGCCAAGGGCGCGCAGTTCCTCGACTCGCTGCTGGACAAGGAAGGCGTGATCTACGGCGTGACCACCGGCTACGGCGACTCCTGCGTGGTGGCGGTGCCCTTGCAACACGTCGAGGCCCTGCCCCGTCATCTGTACACGTTCCATGGTTGCGGCCTGGGCAAACTGCTCGACGCCCAGGCGACCCGAGCGGTGCTGGCTGCACGTTTGCAGTCGCTGTGCCACGGCGTATCCGGTGTGCGCGTGGAATTGCTGGAGCGCCTGCATGCGTTCCTCGAACACGATGTGCTGCCGCTGATCCCGGAAGAAGGTTCGGTGGGCGCCAGCGGTGACCTGACACCGCTGTCCTACGTGGCCGCAACCTTGTCCGGTGAACGCGAAGTGATGTTCCGTGGCGAACGCCGCCAGGCCGCCGACGTGCACCGCGAACTGGGCTGGGATCCCCTGGTGCTGCGCCCCAAGGAAGCCCTGGCGCTGATGAACGGCACCGCCGTGATGACCGGCCTGGCATGCCTGGCCTTCGCCCGCGCCGACTACCTGCTGCAACTGGCCACGCGCATCACCGCGTTGAACGTGGTGGCGCTGCAAGGCAACCCGGAACACTTCGACGAGCGCCTGTTCGCCGCCAAGCCGCACCCGGGGCAGATGCAAGTCGCCGCCTGGCTGCGCAAGGACCTGGCCATCGATGCGCCCACTGCACCGCTGCATCGCCTGCAAGACCGTTACTCGCTGCGTTGCGCGCCCCACGTCCTCGGTGTGCTGGCCGACAGCCTGAACTGGCTGCGTTCGTTCATCGAGATCGAGTTGAACAGCGCCAACGACAACCCGATCATCGACGCCGAAGAAGAACGCGTGTTGCACGGCGGGCACTTCTACGGCGGGCACATTGCCTTCGCCATGGACAGCCTCAAGACTCTGGTGGCCAACGTCGCTGACCTGCTCGACCGCCAGCTCGCGCTGCTGGTAGACGTGCGTTACAACCACGGCCTGCCGAGCAACCTGTCCGGCGCGCCGGCTGATCGCGCCATGATCAACCACGGCTTCAAGGCGGTGCAGATCGGCACCAGCGCCTGGACCGCCGAAGCCCTGAAAAATACGATGCCGGCCAGCGTGTTCTCGCGCTCCACCGAGTGCCACAACCAGGACAAGGTCAGCATGGGCACCATCGCCGCCCGCGATGCGATCCGCGTGCTGGAGCTGACCGAACAAGTCGCCGCAGCGACCCTGCTAGCCGCCAACCAGGGCGTATGGCTGCGGGCCCAGGCCGAGGATGCGCGGCCGCTGCCACCCGCCTTGGCGGCGATGCATGAAGAGCTGGCCAAGGACTTCCCACCGGTCATCGAAGACCGCGCCCTGGAAGGCGAACTGCGCCTGTGCCTGCAACGCATCGCCGAGCAACATTGGAGGCTGCATGCGTAGCCAGGGCGTATTGCATTGCGACACTGAAATCCTCGTGCCGTTTTTTGACGTCGACACCATGAACGTCGTGTGGCACGGGCATTACGTGAAGTACCTTGAGGTGGCGCGTTGCGCGTTGCTGGACAAGCTCGGCCACAACTATACGGCGATGCTCGAATCGGGCTACGCCTGGCCGGTGATCGACCTGCAACTGCGCTACGTGCGCGGCGCCGTGTTCGGCCAGACCATCAACGTGCGCGCCAGCCTGGTGGAGTGGGAGAACCGCTTGAAGGTCAACTACCTGATCACCGACCTGGCCAGTGGCGAGCGTTTGACCCGCGCAAGCACCGTGCAAGTCGCAGTAGACGTCACCAGCCGCGAGATGCAACTGGCCTCCCCCAAGATATTCACCGACGCCGTAGAGAGAGCTTTGAAATGAGATCCCCTGTGGGAGCGGGCTTGCTCGCGAAGGTCGTCAACGATAACGCAATCCGCCTGACACTGCGCGGCGTCCTCAAGTTCTTCGCGAGCAAGCCCGCTCCCACATTTTTGATCGGGTTGTTCCTGAGTTTCAGTGCCCACGCTTTCGATTTGCAGCAACTCAGCGACCAGTTGGCCAAACCCTCGGTAATCCACGGCAACTTCACCCAGGAAAAACACCTGCGCGCCCTGCCCCAGCCATTGGTCAGCAAAGGCACCTTCGTGCTCGCCAAGGACCATGGCCTACTGTGGCTGCTGAAAACCCCACTGCAACAGGACTACCGCATCAGCGCCCAGGGCATTGCCCGTCGCGATACCAATGGCTGGCAACTGCTGCCGAACAAGAGCGCCGGCGCTGAACAGAACCGCCTGTTCCTGGCCGTACTGCAGGGCGACAGCAGCGGCTTGCAGCGAGACTTCGAACTGCAATTGAAAGGCGAAGCCAACGACTGGAAGCTGACGCTGATCCCACGCTCGCTGCTGTTAAAACAAGTCTTCACCCAGATCAATATCGACGGTGGCGAGTTGGTGCAAAAAATCGAGCTGCTGGAAACCCAGGGCGACAGCACCCTGCTGCGCATGCAGGACAGCACCGCAGCCCAGCCCCTAAGTGAAGCGGAGCAACACGACTTTGCCCAGTGAGCGCCTGCTGCCGCGCCTGTTCCTGATCCTGCTGGTGGCCATGCTGGCCCTGGCCGGATGGCAATGGCGTCACGGCGCGCCGCTGTCGGCCAACCTGATGGAACTGGTGCCGGGCAACACCCCGGATGCGCTTGAACAGCAAGCCGAACAACGCATGCAGGAACCGCTGAACCGCGAAATGCTGGTGCTGGTGGGGCATGCCGACCGCCAGCAAGCCGTGGCCGTGGCGCAACAGTTGGGCGAGCGCTGGCAGGCCAGCGGGCTGTTTGAAAAGGTGCAGTGGAACCTGCAAGCCGACTTGCCGGCGCTGCGCGAGCAATTGCTGCGTGGCCGCCTGGCGATGCTATCGACCAAGGACCGCGAACAGCTCGTCGAACACCCCGACGCGTTTATCCAGCAACGCGTACAGGCCCTGTTCGATCCCTTCACCGGGTTCAGCCTGGTGCCGAGCCAGGATGACTGGCTGGGCCTGACCGGGCGTATCCAGAACAGCCAGCCGCAACACGGCTCGGTGCAGCTGGATATCGGCAGCGGTGCGCTGATCGCCGATGCCGACGGCAAAAGCTGGGTGCTGCTGCGGGCACGCACCACCGGCAATGCCTTCGACATGAAACTGCCGCTGCAAGTGGCGGACCTGCTCCAGGCGAGCCGCGCGCAAGCCGGTCAGCAAGGCGCGCAGTTGCTCGCCGCCAGCGGCTTGTTGTACGCCGCCAATGGTCAGCAGCAGGCCACGCGGGAGATCACCTGGGTCGGCGGCGGCGCTACCGTCGGCATCCTGTTGTTGCTGCTGCTCGCCTTCCGCCGCTGGCGCGTGTTGCTAGCGTTTGTGCCGGTGCTGGTGGGCATGCTGTTTGGCGCGGTGGCCTGTGTGGCGCTGTTCGGCCATATGCATGTGATGACCTTGGTGCTGGGCTCCAGCCTGATCGGCGTGGCGGTGGATTACCCGCTGCACTACCTGTCGAAGAGCTGGAGCCTGCAGCCGTGGCGCAGTTGGCCGGCGTTGCGCATCACCTTGCCGGGCTTGAGTCTGAGCCTGGCTACCAGCTGCATCGGTTACCTGGCACTGGCCTGGACGCCGTTCCCGGCGCTGACCCAGATTGCGGTGTTCTCCGCAGCGGGTCTGGTCGGTGCGTACCTGTCCGCCGTGTGCCTGCTGCCGGCGCTGCTCAAGGGCGTCGAACTGCGCCCGGCGCAATGGCCGCTGCGCATTGCCGAATGCCTGTGGCTGGTGCGCGAGTCGTTGCTCAAGCGCGTGCCGAGCCCAGCCTTGCTGGCGCTGCTGCTGCTGTTTTGCGCCGGTGGTCTGTGGCACTTGAACAGCAAGAACGATATCCGCCAGTGGATCGGTGCGCCGCCGCAATTGCTGCAAGAAGCCCAGGCCGTGGCGCGGATCACCGGGTTCCAGCCCACCAGCCAGTTCTTCCTGGTGCGTGCAGACAACCAGCAGCAGCTGTTGGAGCGTCAACGTGCGCTGGGCCAACGCCTTGATCAACTGGTGAACATGGATAAGCTCCAGGGCTACCTGGCGCTCAATCAATTGGTCAGCCTGCCCGCCGAACAGCAACAACTGCGCGATGCGCTGAACGCACTGCCGCAACACTGGCAACCACTGCTGGACCTGGGCGTACCCGCCAGTGCCTTGCAAGCCGAAGTCACCCAGTTGCAAGCACTGCCCACCCAAGACATCGACGCCGCGCTGAAAGGCCCGCTGGCCGAACCTTGGCGCACGCTGTGGCTCGGGCCGGTGGAGGGCGGCGTGGCGGCGATGGTCAGCCTGCAAGGCTTGAACAACCCCGCGCTGCTGCGTGTGCAAGCGCTGGATCTGCCCGGCGTGCAGTTAGTCGACCGCCTGGGCGACTTGAACCGAGTGTTTGCCGACACCCAGATCAGCGCCGCGGAATTGAAGTTGATGTCCTGCGTATTGATCGTGCTGCTGCTGATCCTGCCATTCGGCTTCGGCGGTGCCTTGCGTATCGTCGCCCTGCCGTTGCTGGCGGCGCTGTGCAGCCTGGCCAGCCTCGGTTGGCTGGGCCAGCCGCTGACGCTGTTCAGCCTGTTCGGCCTGCTGCTGGTCACGGCCATCAGCGTCGACTACGCGATCCTGATGCGCGAGCAAATCGGCGGTCCTGCGGTCAGTCTCTTGGGGACCTTGTTGGCAGCGTTGACGACCTGGTTGTCGTTTGGCCTGCTGGCGGTGTCCAGTACACCGGCGGTGAGCAATTTCGGCTTATCGGTCAGCCTGGGCCTGGCCTTCAGCTTTATGCTGGCACCCTGGGCCGGGCAACAGAAACACGCCTTATGAATGTGATTATCGCCAATGTGGCAAGGAGCCCTCGTGCCCACAGTTGAAATGGAACGTCGCCAGGTGGTGGTGATCGGTGCCGGTCCATCCGGGGCCATCGCCGCCGCGCTGTTAAAGCGCAAAGGGCATGATGTATTGATCATCGAGCGCCAGCATTTCCCACGGTTCTCGATTGGCGAAAGCCTGCTGTCGCACTGCATCGACTTCATCGAAGAAGCCGGCATGCTCGACGCCGTGCAGGCGGCGGGCTTCCAGGTGAAGACCGGCGCCGCGTTCGCCTGGGGCGAGCGCTACAGCGCGTTTGATTTCGGCGACACCTTCAGCAACGGCAAACCGACCACCTTCCAGGTGCAGCGCGACGAGTTCGACAAGTTGCTGGCCGATCAGGCCGCCAAGCAAGGCGTGGACATCCGCTACGGCGAAACCATCGTCGGCGTGGACTTCAAGGGCGAGTCGCGCTACCTGCATGTGCGCCGGGAGAACGGCAGCGAATACCACCTCAAGGCCAAGTTCGTGCTGGATGCCAGCGGCTACGGCCGGGTATTGCCGCGCCTGCTGGAGCTGGATCTGCCGTCGGACTTTCCGGTGCGCCAGGCGGTGTTCACCCACATCGAAGATCGCATCGAACACCCGGGCTTCGACCGCACCAAGATCCTGGTGACCACACACCCTACGAAGCGTGATATCTGGTTCTGGACCATCCCGTTCAGCAACGGCCGCTGCTCGGTGGGCGTAGTCGCCGCCAAGCCGCATTTCGACGGTCGCGATGCTGACCTCGACGCCTGCCTGCGCGGCTTCATCGATGAGACCCCAAGCCTGTCCGGCGTGCTGCAAAACGCCGTCTGGGATACGCCAGCGCGGACCATCGGCGGCTATGCAGCCAACGTCAAAGCCCTGCACGGTCCGGGTTTCGCTTTGCTGGGTAACGCGGCGGAATTCCTCGACCCGGTGTTCTCTTCGGGTGTGACCATCGCCATGCGTTCGGCGAGCATGGCAGCCGGCGTGCTGCATCGTCAGCTCAACGGCGAAACCGTAGACTGGCAGACCGAGTTTGCCGAACCGTTGAAGCGCGGTGTCGATACCTTCCGCTGCTACGTCGAAGGCTGGTACGCCGGGACGTTCCAGGATGTGATCTTCCATCCGGGCAGCTCGCCGGAAATTCGCCGGATGATCGCGTCGATCCTCGCCGGTTATGCGTGGGATGAGCGCAACCCGTTTGTGAGTGAGCCCAAGCGACGCTTGCGGATGTTGTCGGAAATTTGTGCAGGGGATGCCGCGTGAGCAGTCAGTATTTGAGTAAGAACTACGTCGAAGAAACCCGGTTCGGCTTCTGGTTCCTGCGCAGCCACACCTGGCAGCACCACGTGTTACGCGTGGCGATCAACGATCTGCGCAGCCTGTTCAGCGACCCGCTGCCGCAGGCGCCGGTGCTGCTGGACGCCGGTTGCGGCCAGGGCAAATCCTTCAAGCTGTTGCAGCAGGTATTCGCCCCTGCGCGCCTGATCGGCCTGGACGCGGACCCGCACAGCCTGGAGCTGAGCCGTGCAGAAGCGGCGCGCCAGGGCTTGGCCATCGAGCTGATCGGCAGTGACTGCGCCACCCTGCAAGTGCCGGACAACAGCGTGGACATCCTGTTCTGCCATCAGACCTTCCATCACCTGGTGGAACAGCATCGCGCACTCCAAGAGTTCTACCGCGTGCTCAAGCCGGGCGGTTACCTGCTGTTTGCCGAGTCCACCGAAGCCTATATCGACACCTGGGTGATCCGCTGGCTGTTCCGCCACCCGATGCATGTGCAGAAAAGCGCCGAAGAATACCTGGAGATGCTCCGCGAACAAGGCTTTGAGTTTGGCCCGCAAAACGTCTCGTATCCGTACTTGTGGTGGAGCCGCTCCAGCGACTTCGGCCTGCTGGAACGCTGGGGCCTGCGCAAGGCGCCGCCGGTGGGTCAGCGCGAAGAAACCCTGGTCAACTGCGTGGCACGCAAGCCTTTGGCGAGTACCGCGTCATGATGCGCTGGCTGTTGATCGGTTGCCTGTTGCTGCTGGGTGCCTGCGCCAGCCAAGCGCCGTTGCCCGAGAAAATCCCGACCCTGGCCTTGCCGCTGCAACTGCATGTGCAACGCCTGGCTGACGGCCAGAGCCAGGACTGGCTGCTGGTGATCCAGCGCGAAGGCGCTGGTATTCGCTGGTCGATGATGGACCCGCTGGGCATCCCCCAGGCCCGGCAAAAGCTGATCGATGGCGAATGGCAAGCCGATGGCTTGCTGCCGCCCAATCCCCAGGCGCGCGAGCTGTTTGCCGCGCTGTTGTTTGCACTGACCTCGGCGGATGACGTGCGTGCGCTGTACCCCAGCGCGCAGGCGATGGATTTGACGCGTACCCTGCCGGGTCACTGGCAGATCGTGTACCAGTCGTCCGAGGTATTCAGCGTGAACATGACTGGCCAGCCCTTGAGCTACCGCATCACGCCGCTAGGAGCGGCACGATGAGCGCCTACCTCAACGCACTCGGCGTGATCTGCGCCCTCGGCCGTGGCCAGGCCGAGGTCAGCCGCCGCCTGTTTGCCGGTGACTGCTCCGGCATGCGCGCCGAGAGTGGCTGGGTGCCGGAACGCGTGTTGCCGGTGGCCGGGGTGCACGGCGAGCTGGCAACCATACCCACCGAGTTGGGCCAGCAAAGCAGCCGCAATAACCAGTTGCTGCTGGAGGCAGCGTTGCAGATCGAGGGCGAGCTCCGCCAGGCGATCCGCACCTACGGCGCATCGCGGGTCGGCATCGTGCTCGGCACCAGCACCTCGGGCATCGACGAAGCCAGTCGCGGTATTGCTCATTACTTGCGCGACCACCACTTCCCCAGCGATTACGACTACCAGCAACAGGAACTCAGCGCCCCGGCGAACTTCCTCGCCGACTGGCTGCAACTGAGCGGCCCGGCCTATGTGATCTCCACCGCCTGCACCTCCAGTGCCCGCGCTTTGATGAGTGCTCAGCGTTTGCTGGACCTGGGAGTGTGCGATGCGGTGATCTGCGGCGGCGTCGACAGCCTGTGCAAGCTGACGCTTAACGGCTTCAGCTCGTTGGAAGCCGTATCGAACGAGCGCTGCAACCCGTTTTCGGTGAACCGCAACGGCATCAACATTGGCGAAGCAGCGGTGCTGTTCCTGATGAGCAAGGCGCCCGCACCCATCGCCCTGCTGGGCAGCGGCGCCAGTTGCGATGCGCACCATATCTCCGCGCCCGAACCCACCGGCAAAGGTGCGTTGCAGGCAATGCGCAAGGCCCTGGCCAGCGCGAAATTGCAACCCGGGCAGATCGGCTATCTGAACCTGCACGGCACCGCCACCCAGCATAACGATGCGATGGAAAGCCTGGCCGTCGCCAGCCTGTTCCCGCAAGGCGTGCCTTGCTCATCGACCAAACCCATGAGCGGGCATACCCTGGGCGCAGCCGGTGCACTGGAAGCGGCGTTCTGCTGGTTGAGCCTGGTCCACCACCGGGTGCCACCGCATGTCTGGGACGGCCAGGCCGACCCGGCACTGCCCGCCTTGCACTGGGCGCAAGCCACAGAGGCCCTGGAAAAACGCTGCCTGATGAGCAACTCGTTTGCCTTCGGCGGTAACAATGTCAGCCTGATTATTGGAGAGGCCCCATGATCGATTGGCCACTCGCCGAATTGCTGCCCCATGCGGGCGACATGATCCTGATCGACCAAGTGCTGTCGTTCGATGAAGAGCAGATCCACACCTGCGCCACGGTCAAGCCAGGCGGCCTGTTCAACCGCGCTGACGGCAGCCTGCCGGCCTGGGTCGGCATCGAGTTGATGGCGCAAAGCGTCGCCGCCTACGCCGGTTGTCGCGCACGCCAGAAAGGTGAAGCGGTGGCACTGGGCTTCCTGCTCGGCACGCGCAAGTTCGAGTGCAACGTTGAGCACTTTCCGGCAGGCGCCGAGTTGCGCATCCACGGCCTGCGCTCACTGGAAGACGACAATGGCATGGGTGTGTTCGAATGCCACCTGACCGCTGATGGTATCCAGGCGAGCGCCCGCTTGAATGTATTTCGACCGCCCCAGGCGGCCAATTATTTAGATGAATCGAAGGACGTAACGCCATGACTGAATCCGTACTGGTCACCGGCTCCAGCCGTGGCATCGGCCGCGCCATTGCACTGCGCCTGGCCCAGGCCGGGCATGACCTCGTGCTGCACTGCCGCAGCGGTCGTGCCGAGGCCGATGCGGTGCAGGCCGAGGTTGAAGCCCTGGGCCGCAAGGCGCGGGTGCTGCAGTTCGACGTGGCGGATCGTGCGCTGTGCAAGCAAATTCTCGAGGCCGATGTGGAGCAACATGGCGCCTACTACGGCGTGGTGCTCAATGCCGGCCTGACCCGTGACGGCGCGTTCCCGGCCCTGTCGGAAGATGACTGGGACGTGGTGATGCGCACCAACCTCGACGGTTTCTACAACGTGCTGCACCCGGTGATGATGCCGATGATTCGTCGTCGCGCGGCTGGGCGTATCGTGTGCATTACGTCGGTTTCCGGTTTGATCGGTAACCGTGGCCAGGTCAACTACAGCGCGTCCAAAGCCGGTCTGATTGGCGCGGCCAAGGCCCTGGCCATCGAGCTGGGCAAGCGCAAGATCACCGTCAACTGCGTGGCTCCCGGCTTGATCGACACGGCGATGCTGGATGAAAACGTGCCGGTGGAAGAGCTGATGAAAATGATCCCGGCACAGCGCATGGGCACGCCGGAAGAAGTGGCTGGTGCGGTGAATTTCCTGATGTCAGCTGAAGCCGGCTATATCACGCGCCAGGTCCTGGCCGTGAATGGAGGTTTGTGCTGATGAAGCGCGTCGTCGTCACCGGCATGGCCGGCATGACCTCCCTGGGCAGCGATTGGGCAACCATTTCGGCCAACTTCCGCGCCAACCGCAGCGGCATCCGGCGCATGGATGAGTGGGATCGCTTTACTGAACTGAACACGCGCCTGGCCGGGCCGATCGACGACTTCGTCGTGCCCGCCCATTGGACGCGCAAACAATTGCGCAGCATGGGTCGTGTCTCGCGCCTGGCGGTGTGGGCCGCGGAACAGGCGTTGCAGGACGCCGGTTTGCTAGGCGATGAATCGATCAAGGACGGGCGCATGGGCGTGGCCTGCGGCTCGTCTACCGGCAGCACCGACGAGATCAAGGCGTTCGGCAACATGCTGCTGAACTCGGTGGCCGAGGGGCTGAATGCCAACTCCTATGTGCGCATGATGCCGCACACCACGGCGGCGAATATCAGCATCTTCTTTGGCCTGACCGGGCGGCTCATTCCCACCTCCAGCGCCTGCACCAGTGGCAGCCAGGGCATCGGCTATGCCTACGAGGCAATCAAGTTCGGCCGCCTGCCGTTGATGCTCGCCGGCGGCGCCGAAGAACTGTGCCCCACCGAGGCCATGGTGTTCGATGCGCTCTATGCCACCAGCCTGAAGAACGACGCCCCACAAACCAGCCCACGCCCCTATGACAGCGGCCGCGATGGCCTGGTGATCGGTGAAGGCGGCGGCATGCTGGTACTCGAGGAACTCGAACATGCCCTGGCGCGTGGTGCGCATATCCATGCCGAGATTGTCGGCTTCGGCAGCAACGCCGACGGCCAGCACACCACCCGCCCGGAGCAGAAAACCATGCGCCGCGCCATGGAACTGGCCCTGGAAGATGCCGGGCTTGAGCCGTTCGCGATCGGCTACGTGAACGGGCATGGCACTGCCACCGACCAAGGCGACATCGCTGAAACCCTGGCCACCAGCAGCCTGTTCGGCAGCCGCATGCCCATCAGTTCGCAGAAGAGTTTCCTAGGCCATACCCTCGGCGCGTGTGGCGCGTTGGAGTCGTGGTTCAGCATCGAGATGATGAACCGCGACCAGTACGTGCACACCTTCAACCTGGATTCGGTAGACCCGCAATGCGGCGAGCTGGATTACCTGCAAGGTGAGTTCCGCGAGATGCACCACGACTATGTGATGAACAACAACTTTGCCTTTGGCGGCGTCAACACCTCGCTGATTTTCCGCCGCTGGTCCTGACTTTTTAATCGATTGGAGAAAACGGAATGTCTTCCTTGCTACGCGTCACCTTGATCACCCTGGCCCTGCTGGTCACCGCCGGTTGCACCAGCAAGCCGATCCTCAACACCCAGCACGACCTGCCGGCCAACGCCCAGGTCAGCGAAGAAAAAATGAAAATGGTGATCGTCAACGCCCTGCAAAAACGCGAATGGACGGTACAACGCCTGAGCCCGCAACTGGTGCAGGCCGAGATCAATGTGCGTAACCAGTACTACGCCGCCATCGACATCCGCTACACCCGCAACAGCTACGCCATCACCTACCGCGACAGCCGCGAACTGGGCTACAAGGATGGCAAGATCCATCGCAACTACAACCGCTGGGTGAGCATGCTGGATCGCGACATCATGGCGGGGTTGCGCAACAACGGTGCGGACGGGGCTGGTGCGGCGGCGCAGTTGTTTGAGCAGACGGGCAGCTCTAAACAGAATTAAGGCCGGCGCTGCTCCAGAAACGACAAAGGGCGCCATTCGGCGCCCTCTTCACAAACAGGTTGGCTTGTCATCGCCGCTTCCTGCCTGGCTCTGCGATGGCTGGTTGCCCAGGATCCTCAGAGTCTCACAAGCCCCTTTCGGGAACTTGGGCAGTATGCCTGAAAACAGCCTTCCGACAACCCGTGGCAAAGTGCCGTTCATCTTTCAGCGCAACCCCAGCGCACTGCGCACCGCCACTTTTATCGCGAGAAATTGATCAGGGGTGAGTTCTGCGATTTTGTAAGTTCGTTTTCCATGACGATCTTTGCTTTTGATTCGGTCGAGCCTGCCCAAGCTGACGGTCGCCACAATGTCACATTTCGCCCAGCAGGTAGGGCTCGCTCCTTGGAGATGGCTATCAAGCTGCAAATGGTGATTGAGGACCGTCTGCGGTGCAGTAGTACTCAAGGGTACAACCGTCACCAGCAATTTATTGGTTCGGTGCTTGCGTATCACAATAACCGGGCGAATCTTGATGATTTCCGGGACCTCATAGCCTCGAAAGTCACAAATCAACACGCTGCCCTCCTTGGGCTGATAGAGAAGTGCCATCCATATCACTCGCTTGAGAAAAAGCGATTCTGCGTAACTTTTCAGCGAATAACTAAGTCGCTTGCGTTACCTGATATGTGATTGCACCTACACCAATGCCTTACGCGTCAACAACTCCACAAAAGCCTTAGCCATCGGCGTCTGCACACCTTCGCGCTGCACCAGCCACACCGCCGTCATCGCCTCCTGATCCAGCAACGTGCGATACACCACCCCATCGATCCTTATGCGCTGGTACGACGCCGGCAGCACCGACACCCCCAGCCCCGCCGCCACCAGGCCGATGATGGTCATCGCCTCGCCCGCCTCCTGGGCGAAGTGCGGGCTGAAACCCGCGTCACGGCACAGGTTCAGCAACTGCGCATAAAGACCACTGCCGTAGGTGCGCGGGAAAAACACAAACGGTTCGTCCGCCAACTGCGCCAGGTGCAAACCACGTTCACTGCCGCGCACCAACGCATGACCGGCGTTCAACACTGCGACCAGAGGTTCGCGCATCAACTCGACCACGCTCAAGGAATCCGGCAATGGCAGCGGGCGCATCAGCCCCACCTGGATCGACTCGTCCACCAGCGACTCGGCCACTTCGGTGCTGCTCATCTCCTGCAGGTTCAGATGCACCGCCGGGAATGCCTGGCGAAACGCGAAAATCGCCTGGGGAATACTGGAGTTGAACGGTGCCGATGAGGTGAAGCCAATCTTCAATTCGCCCAGTTCACCCAACTGCGCCCGGCGCGCCACATCCGCCGCCTTGTCGACCTGCGCCAGCACCAGCCGTGCCTCTTGCAGGAACAGCCGCCCGGCCTCGCTCAGCTCGACCCGACGATTGGTGCGCTCAAACAAACGTGCGCCCACCTCTTGCTCCAGCGCCTGGATCTGCTGGCTCAACGGCGGCTGCGAGATGCCCAGCACCTGCGCGGCCCGGCCGAAATGCAGTTCTTCGGCGACGGCGATGAAGTACCGCAAGTGACGCAATTCCATGCAAACCTCATTAGGTCGTTAAAGCTATCAAACAGGTCGAACAATATATTGGAAAGAATCATTAGCGAGCTATATTCTTTTTTGCATTGCCGGTCCCGGCAGGCTCTTCCTCCTCGAGGTCCCCGTGAAAGCTGCTGTCGCTCCACTCGCTCAAGACGTACCGCCCACTGCCTTGGATGAGGTGGTGGCCCAGCTCAATAACGCGTACATCGAAAAAGGCACGCCGATGTTCATGCGCACGGTGCTGGCACTGTTCTCCGGCGGTTTCGCCACTTTTGCGCTGCTGTATTGCGTGCAGCCGATGATGCCGGCGCTGTCCCATGAGTTTTCCATCAATGCGGCGCAAAGCAGCCTGATCCTGTCGGTGGCCACGGCGATGCTGGCGTTCGGCTTGCTGATCACCGGGCCGATCTCCGACCGGCTGGGGCGCAAGCCGGTGATGGTCTCCGCGCTGTTCTGCGCCGCGCTGGCCACCATCGCCAGTGGCCTGATGCCGACCTGGGAAGGCATCCTGCTGATGCGCGCACTCGTAGGACTGTCGCTGAGCGGCCTGGCCGCCGTGGCCATGACCTACCTGAGCGAAGAGATCCACCCGCAGCACATCGGCCTGGCCATGGGCCTGTACATCGGCGGTAACGCGATTGGCGGCATGAGCGGGCGCCTGATCATCGGCGTGTTGATCGACTTCGTCAGCTGGCACACCGCAATGCTGATCATCGGTGCCCTGGCGCTGATCGCCGCCACGGTATTCTGGAAAATCCTCCCCGAATCGCGCAACTTCCGCGCCACCAGCCTCAAGCCGCGCAGCCTGGTGGACGGCTTTGTCATGCACTTCAAGGACGCCGGCCTGCCGTGGCTGTTTCTCGAAGCCTTCCTGTTGATGGGTGCGTTCGTGACGATGTTCAACTACATCGGCTATCGGCTGCTGGCCGATCCCTACGACCTGAGCCAGGCGGTGGTCGGCCTGCTGTCGCTGGTGTACCTCTCCGGCATCTACAGCTCGGCCAAGATTGGCTCCCTGGCCGACCGCCTCGGCCGTCGCCGCGTGCTCTGGGCCACTATCGTGCTGATGCTCGCCGGCATGGCGCTGACCCTGTTCACCCCGCTGTGGCTGGTGGTGCCGGGCATGCTGATCTTCACTTTCGGTTTCTTCGGCGCCCATTCGGTGGCCAGCAGCTGGATCGGCCGTCGCGCGGTCAAGGCCAAGGGGCAGGCGTCATCGCTGTATCTGTTCTGCTACTACGTGGGGTCGAGTGTTGCCGGAACGGCAGGCGGGTTCTTCTGGCACTTCGCCGGGTGGAACGGGATCGGCGCGTTTATCGTGGCGTTGTTGATTGGCGCGTTGCTGGTGGCGTTGAAGTTGGCGAAGTTGCCGCCGTTGGCGCAAGCAACGGCATGAAGTCGTGTTAAAGAAAAAACCGCTTCATAGCGGTTTTTTCACAACAGGTTTTCGCTTCATCCCGGTGGATACCGAATCATGGAGCGCCATGGCACGTCCCCCGTCCCACTCAGTTTGCATCGCCGAAAACAGTTCGGCGTCGATGCGAGCCTGATGCGTAACAAGCGCCTCGGACATCGCCTCTGCGATTCGCTCGATGATCACCCCAGGCTTCTCCACCGCACAGTACTTACGGCCAAACTCCATCAGTTGCTGACGGTCCGGGTAAGTCTTCGCCTTGTTCAGTTTGATTGCCAGGGTGCGATCAACCAATGAACGACCGGACTTGGGGTTGTAGTTTTCATACACGGTGGTAGTGGTGACATCGAATACAGGCGCCAACTGCACCGTTTCGCGCGCACCCGGATGGGTGTAGATCACGCCAAAGTTTTTCAGGTGCGCATCACCGTTACGTACCATGACCGACAAGCAGACCGACGAGAAAAACCGCTCAAGCTCACGTAGCGGCTCACCTTGCGCACAAACATGATTGATAACCGCGGCGAGGGTTTCGTAGCTCTGGGAATACTTGTAATTGTCATGGGGATCTTTGTTGAGCCCCAACAGCACGGCCATATCTTCAAAGCCAAGCCGCCCCGAGGGGGTCAGGTCAAAGCGCTCCATGACAAACAGATCCCCCCCTTCGGACAACCAGAAAGGTGGGGTCTCCATGCCCGCGATGCGGGCAGCTTCCATGCAGAGAAATTCGTTCTGGGCCAAGTGAGCGTACTCATCGGCGCCAGACTTCACGATCAGATCGGAACTGAGCATGGTTTTACGGTTGCCGGCCAGCTTGTCCAGGTCGGGCACCAGTACCTTGGGCTGCACGCCGGAAATGCCCGACTCGAAATACGTTTCCACCAGAAATTCAAATACGTGCTGGGAGCTATCGGCTGAGAGTATTTGCTGGAGCCCCACCTGAGCCTGTATAGGAACTGACGCCTCGACAGGGTTCTGGTACGTCAACCGCCCAATCTGATTCCCCCCGATGATCGACAACAGGCGCATCTCATCCACCTGCATGTGCTTGGCCATCCGTCGCTTGATCTGATCGGCCAGAAAACCTTCTGGTACGTTCATATCGAAAATCGGATGCAGCACATTGGTGACTGAAGGCGTCGGGTCGTAGGGCATGACCAGCGATGCCTCACGCTCGGCATCAGCCGACGAATAGGAAAACGCAAACTGCGAGCCCTTGGACAGTTCGCCTGAATGTCCCTGGGGGGTGACGACGTTGAGCAATTTGACCCTACTCATCGTGCTCCACCAGATCGGCCAGGGACTTGAGGTCAATGCGTTTATCGACAACTTCCAATGCCATTCCCAAGGCAGAAATCACCCTGAATACGGTATACATCGCGACATTTTCTCCGGCTTCAAGGTCCATGATGGTTTTGCGGTTGCACTTGGCTCGGTCCGCCAGTTGCGCTTGACTGTAGCCCTTGGCGCGACGCAGTTGTCGTATTCTTTCACCCAGCTCGGGCGGATTAACCAGCAACATAATGTCACCCAAAGCGGACTTTTAAGATCAATATTTTGATTATGTCCGCAATGATGGACATTACAAGCACCTTACGTCTGCTCAGTTCAAACAAAAACGCCCGGCATAAACCGGGCGTTTGTTATTGGGCAACAATCACTCGTGATACTGCGCCGACAACTCATGCACCGCACGCAGGAACGCACCCGCATGCTCCGGGTTCACTTCCGGGGTGATGCCATGACCCAGGTTGAACACATGCCCGCTGCCTTTGCCGTAGCTGGCGAGGATGCGGCCGACTTCGGTGCGGATCGCTTCCGGCTTGGCGTACAGCACGGTCGGGTCCATGTTGCCTTGCAGCGCGACCTGGCCGCCAACGCGACGGCGAGCTTCGCCAATGTCGCAGGTCCAGTCCAGGCCCAGTGCGTCGGCACCGGCGTCGGCAATACTTTCCAGCCACAGGCCGCCACCTTTGGTGAACAGGATCACCGGCACCTTGCGGCCTTCGTGCTCGCGGATCAGGCCGCTGACGATCTTGCGCATGTAGGCCAGGGAGAACTCCTGGTACGCCGCCGCCGAGAGGTTGCCGCCCCAGGTGTCGAAGATCTGAACCGCCTGGGCGCCGGCCATGATCTGGCCGTTGAGGTAGGACGTGACCGACTGCGCCAGCTTGTCCAGCAGCAGGTGCATGGCTTGCGGGTTGTCGTAGAGCATGGCCTTAGTCTTGCGGAAGTCTTTCGACGAGCCGCCTTCGACCATGTAGGTGGCCAGGGTCCAGGGGCTGCCGGAGAAGCCGATCAGCGGCACACGGCCGTTAAGCTCGCGGCGGATGGTGCTGACGGCGTCCATCACGTAACCCAGGTCTTTGTGCGGATCCGGGATCGGCAGGGCTTCGATATCGGCCAGGGTGCTGACGACTTTCTTGAAACGCGGGCCTTCGCCGGTTTCGAAGTACAGGCCCTGCCCCATGGCATCAGGAATGGTGAGGATGTCGGAGAAAAGGATGGCCGCGTCCAGTTGTGGGTAGCGGTCCAGCGGCTGCATGGTGACTTCGCAGGCGAACTCCGGGTTCATGCACAGGCTCATGAAATCGCCGGCGTTGGCGCGACTGGCGCGGTATTCCGGCAGGTAGCGACCGGCCTGGCGCATCATCCAAACAGGGGTGACGTCCACGGGTTGCTTGAGCAGGGCACGAAGGAAACGGTCGTTCTTGAGGGCAGTCATGTCGGCATCCGCAAAAAAAGTGCGGGCATTTTCTCAGAGCCGGACGCAAAAGGCACGGTATGAGCCGTGCCTTTTGTCTATCGGGTCAATTTGTCGCGGTAGCTTGAACACACCGCAAAACAAATGTGGGAGGGGGCTTGCCCCCGATTGCAGTGTGTCAGTCTCAATATCTGTAACTGAACCACCGCTATCGGGGGCAAGCCCCCTCCCACATGTTTGACCGCATTTCAGCCTGAACGGGGTTAGACGTTCAGGTAATCCAGGATCCCTTCGGCGGCATTACGCCCTTCGAAGATCGCCGTCACTACCAGGTCAGAGCCGCGCACCATATCACCACCGGCGAAGATTTTCGGGTTGCTGGTCTGGTGCTTGTACTGGCCTTGTTCCGGGGCCACGACGCGCCCCTGGCTGTCGGTCTGGATCTGGAACTGCTCGAACCACGGCGCCGGGCTTGGGCGGAAGCCGAAGGCGATAACCACGGCGTCAGCCGGGATGATCTCTTCGGAGCCCGGGATCGGCTCGGGGCTGCGACGGCCACGGGCGTCCGGTTCGCCGAGACGGGTCTCGACCACCTTCACACCTTCCACGCGGTCTTCACCGACAATGGCGATCGGCTGGCGGTTGTAGAGGAATTTCACGCCTTCTTCCTTGGCATTCTTCACCTCTTTGCGCGAGCCCGGCATGTTGGCTTCGTCACGGCGATAGGCACAGGTCACCGACTTGGCGCCCTGGCGGATCGACGTGCGGTTGCAGTCCATCGCGGTGTCGCCACCGCCCAGCACCACGACCTTCTTGCCTTTCATGTCGACGAAGTCTTCCGGCGCCTTTTCAAAGCCCAGGTTGCGGTTGACGTTGGCGATCAGGAAGTCGAGCGCGTCATACACGCCCGGCAGGTCCTCACCGGCAAAGCCGCCTTTCATGTAGGTGTAGGTGCCCATGCCCATGAATACCGCATCGTATTCTTCGAGCAGTTGCTCCATGGTGATGTCCTTGCCGATTTCGGTATTGAGACGGAACTCGATACCCATACCGGTGAACACTTCACGACGGTTGCTCAGGACGGTTTTTTCCAGTTTGAACTCGGGGATGCCGAAGGTCAGCAGGCCGCCGATTTCCGGGTTCTTGTCGAACACCACCGGGGTCACGCCGCCACGCACCAATACATCGGCACAGCCCAGGCCGGCAGGGCCGGCACCGATGATGGCGACGCGCTTGCCGGTCGGCTTGACCTTGGACATGTCCGGGCGCCAGCCCATGGCGAACGCGGTGTCGGTGATGTACTTCTCCACCGAACCGATGGTCACCGCGCCGAAGCCGTCGTTGAGGGTGCAAGCACCCTCGCACAGACGGTCTTGCGGGCACACCCGGCCGCAGACTTCCGGCAGGGTGTTGGTCTGGTGCGACAGCTCGGCGGCAGCGAGGATATTGCCCTCGGCCACCAACTTGAGCCAGTTGGGAATGAAGTTGTGCACCGGGCACTTCCACTCGCAATACGGGTTACCGCACCCCAGGCAACGGTGGGCCTGGTCGGCCGAGTGCTGGGGTTTGAAGGGTTCGTAGATTTCCACGAACTCTTTCTTGCGTTGACGCAACAGTTTCTTCTTCGGATCTTTGCGCCCGACATCGATGAACTGGAAGTCGTTATTCAGACGTTCAGCCATGTTAAAACCTCATCAAACTCTTCAGGCGCATATCACTGCGGGTTGGCACGGATGCTGGAAAGCAACGATTTCAGGTTGGCAGCCTTGGGCTTGACCAGCCAGAAACGACGCAGGTAATCATCGAGGTTTTCGGCGAGGTTACGACCCCATTCGCTGCCGGTCTCCTCGACGTACTCGTCCAGCACGTGCTGCAAGTGGTTCCGGTAGGACTCCATGGCTTCGCCGCTGATCCGCTGGATCTCGACCAACTCGTGGTTGACCTTGTCGACGAAGGTGTTGTCCTGGTCGAGCACATAGGCGAAACCGCCGGTCATGCCCGAACCGAAGTTGTAACCGGTCTTGCCCAGTACCGCGACAAAGCCCCCGGTCATGTACTCGCAGCAGTGATCGCCGGTGCCTTCCACCACGGTGTGGGCACCGGAGTTACGCACGGCGAAACGCTCACCGGCGGTACCGGCGGCGAACAGCTTGCCACCGGTGGCGCCGTACAAGCAGGTGTTGCCGATGATGGCACTGTCCTGGGTCTTGTACACGCTGCCTTTGGGCGGAACGATCACCAGCTTGCCGCCGGTCATGCCCTTGCCCACGTAGTCGTTGGCGTCGCCTTCCAGGTACATGTGCAGGCCGCCGGCGTTCCACACGCCGAAGCTCTGGCCCGCGGTGCCCTTGAAGCGGAAGGTGATCGGCGCTTTGGCCATGCCCTGGTTGCCGTGCTTGCGCGCGATTTCGCCGGAGATGCGTGCACCGATGGAACGGTCGCAGTTGCAGATATCCAGGGCGAATTCGCCACCGCTGGCGTCGTTGATCGCACCGCCTGCCATGTCGACCATCTTCTCGGCCAACAGGCCCTTGTCGAACGGCGGGTTGCGGTCCACGCCACAGAACTGCGGTTTGTCGGCCGGGATGTGATCGCTGCCCAACAGCGGCGTCAGGTCCAGGTGGTTCTGCTTGGCGGTCTGGCCTTCGAGGATTTCCAGCAGATCGGTACGCCCGATCAGCTCTTCCAGCGAACGCACGCCCAGCTTGGCCAGCCACTCACGGGTCTCTTCGGCGACATAGGTGAAGAAATTCACCACCATGTCGACGGTGCCGATGTAGTGATCCTTGCGCAGCTTCTCGTTCTGAGTGGCGACGCCGGTGGCGCAGTTGTTCAGGTGGCAGATGCGCAGGTATTTGCAGCCCAGGGCGATCATCGGCGCAGTACCGAAGCCGAAGCTTTCGGCGCCGAGGATCGCGGCCTTGATCACGTCGAGGCCGGTTTTCAGGCCGCCGTCGGTCTGCACCCGCACCTTGCCGCGCAGGTCGTTGCCGCGCAGGGTCTGGTGGGTTTCGGCCAGGCCGAGTTCCCACGGCGCACCGGCGTACTTGATGGAGGTCAGCGGCGAAGCGCCGGTGCCACCGTCGTAGCCGGAGATGGTGATCAGGTCGGCATAGGCCTTGGCCACACCGGCGGCGATAGTACCCACGCCGGCTTCTGCCACCAGCTTCACCGAGACCAGCGCCTGCGGGTTGACTTGTTTCAGGTCGAAAATCAGCTGCGACAAGTCTTCGATCGAATAGATGTCGTGGTGCGGCGGCGGCGAGATCAGGGTCACGCCCGGCACTGCGTAACGCAGCTTGGCGATCAGACCGTTGACCTTGCCGCCCGGCAGTTGACCGCCTTCACCCGGCTTGGCGCCCTGGGCAACCTTGATCTGCAGCACTTCGGCGTTGACCAGGTATTCCGGGGTCACGCCGAAACGACCAGTCGCCACCTGCTTGATTTTCGAGCTCTTGATGGTGCCGTAGCGCGCCGGGTCTTCACCGCCTTCGCCGGAGTTGGAACGCGCACCCAGGCGGTTCATGGCTTCGGCCAGGGCTTCATGAGCCTCGGGCGACAAGGCGCCCAGGGAAATACCGGCGGAGTCAAAGCGCTTGAGGATCGACTCCAGCGGCTCGACTTCGCTGATGTCCATCGGCGTGTCCAGGGTCTTCACCTTGAACAGGTCGCGGATCATCGACACCGGGCGGTTATCCACCAGCGAGGTGTATTCCTTGAACTTGGCGTAGTCGCCCTGCTGCACGGCGGCTTGCAGGGTGTTGACCACGTCCGGGTTGTACGCGTGGTATTCGCCACCGTGCACGAACTTGAGCAGGCCGCCTTGCTGGATCGGCTTGCGCGCACTCCAGGCTTCGGCTGCCAAAGCTTTCTGCTCGGCTTCGATGTCGACAAAACGCGCGCCCTTGATACGGCTCGGGACGCCACGGAAGCTCAGCTCGCAAACTTCTTCGGACAGGCCGATGGCTTCGAACAGTTGCGCACCGCGATAGGACGTGACGGTGGAGATGCCCATCTTCGACAGGATCTTCAGCAGGCCCTTGGTGATGCCCTTACGGTAGTTCTTGAACACCTCATAGAGGTCGCCCAGTACTTCACCGGTACGGATCAGGTCACCCAGCACTTCGTACGCAAGGAACGGGTACACCGCCGAGGCGCCGAAGCCGATCAACACCGCAAAGTGGTGCGGGTCGCGGGCGGTGGCGGTTTCCACAAGGATGTTGGAGTCGCAGCGCAGGCCTTTTTCGGTCAGGCGGTGGTGCACTGCGCCAGTCGCCAGCGAGGCGTGGATCGGCAGCTTGCCCGGCGCGATGTGGCGGTCGGTCAGGACGATCTGGGTACGACCGGCCCGCACGGCTTCTTCAGCCTGGTCGGCGACGTTGCGCACCGCGGCTTCAAGGCCGAGGCTTTCGTCGTAGTTCAGGTCGATGATCTGGCGGTCGAAGCCTGGACGCTCCAGGGTCATCAACGAGCGCCACTTGGCCGGAGACACGACCGGCGAGCTGAGGATCACACGAGAGGCGTGCTCAGGCGATTCCTGGAAGATGTTGCGTTCGGCACCGAGGCAGACTTCCAGGGACATCACGATGGCTTCGCGCAGCGGGTCGATCGGTGGGTTGGTCACCTGGGCGAACTGCTGGCGGAAATAGTCGTACGGCGTGCGCACGCGCTGGGACAGCACGGCCATCGGCGTGTCGTCGCCCATGGAGCCGACCGCCTCGTAGCCTTGCTCGCCGAGCGGACGCAGCACCTGGTCGCGCTCTTCGAACGTGACCTGGTACATCTTCATGTATTGCTTGAGCTGATCGACGTCGTAGAACGCCGAACCGTGGTCGTTGTCTTCCATGGTCGCCTGGATGCGCAGGGCGTTCTTGCGCAGCCATTGCTTGTACGGATGACGGGACTTCAAGCGGTTGTCGATGGCGTCGGTGTCGAGGATCTGCCCGGTTTCGGTGTCCACGGCCAGGATCTGGCCCGGGCCCACGCGGCCTTTGGCGATGACGTCTTCGGGTTTGTAGTCCCACACGCCGATTTCCGACGCGAGGGTGATGAAACCGTTGGTGGTGGTGACCCAACGCGCCGGGCGCAGACCGTTACGGTCGAGCAGGCACACCGCGTAGCGGCCGTCGGTCATCACGACACCGGCCGGGCCGTCCCACGGCTCCATGTGCATCGAGTTGTACTCGTAGAATGCACGCAGGTCCGGGTCCATGGTCTCGACGTTCTGCCACGCTGGCGGAATGATCATGCGCACGCCACGGAACAGGTCGATGCCGCCGGTGACCATCAGTTCGAGCATGTTGTCCATGCTGGAGGAGTCGGAACCCACACGGTTGACCAGCGGGCCGAGCTCTTCCAGGTCCATCAGGTCGTTGGCAAACTTGGTGCGACGGGCCACGGCCCAGTTGCGGTTGCCGGTGATGGTGTTGATCTCGCCGTTGTGGGCGAGGAAGCGGAATGGCTGGGCCAGCGGCCATTTCGGCAGGGTGTTGGTGGAGAAGCGCTGGTGGAACACGCAGATTGCGGTTTGCAGGCGCTCATCGCTCAGGTCCGGATAGAAGGCGGTGAGATCCGCCGGCATCATCAGGCCTTTATAAATGATGGTCTTGTGGGAAAAGCTGCAGATGTAGTGGTCGGTGTCGGCGGCGTTGGCCACGGACGAGCGACGACGCGACGTGAACAGCTTGATCGCCATGTCCTGGTCGCTCAGGCCATCGCCTGCAATGAACACTTGCTCGATCTGCGGCAGGCGCTCCAGGGCCAGGCGGCCGAGTACGCTGGTGTCGATCGGCACTTTGCGCCAGCCGACGAGTTGCAGGCCGGCAGCCAGGATCTCGCGGTTCATGTTCTCGCGAGCGGCTTCGGCTTTGACCGGGTCCTGGTTGAAGAACACCATGCCCACCGCGTACTGCTTGGGCAGGTCGACCGCAAATTGCTCTTTTGCGACAGCGCGCAGGAACAGGTCGGGCTTTTGAATCAGCAAGCCGCAGCCGTCACCGGTCTTGCCATCGGCGTTGATCCCACCGCGGTGGGTCATGCAGGTCAGGGCCTCGATGGCCGTTTGCAGAAGGGTATGACTGGGCTCGCCCTGCATATGGGCTATCAGGCCGAAACCGCAGTTATCCTTGAATTCATCGGGTTGGTACAGACCTGCTTTCATAGACACTTTCTCACCAGGCTGCCTCTTATTTCGAGGCAAATTTCTTTTCAATTCAACCGGTTACCTTCCACGCCGAACGTACGCCGGCTTAGCGGGGGCAAAAGGGAGGTCATTGTACACACCGACACAGACGCTCACAAATTTAGCGACGAAATGTCGCAAATCTATGTCGCATTTATGAAAGGTTTAAAGCGATATGCTGTGCTAGTCAAAACTTTTTTAATTCTGACCGCTACGACTCAAAAGCCACTGTGACGCAGACACCACAAAGCGCGCGGCCTTCAGGGCTGCACGCTGTTGTAGTTTTTTTGAGGTGCCGGGAGGGCGGCCTGGGTAAGGCCGCCTGATCTTCAGCGAGTTGTTGCGAGTTCTTGTTGAACGCTGGCAACAGTGCGAGGCCAAGGTTTACCAGCCTGAACCTTCGCTGGCAAGGCCTTGATGGCAGAATCAGCCGCTGCACGGCTGGAGAAACTGCCATAGGTGATCACGTAGAGAGGCTTGCCGTTGAGCACTTTCTTGAAATAACGGTACTCGCCGCCCTGCTCTTTGACGAACGCCTGGGCATTGGCTTCAGAGCTGGTGCCGAGGATCTGCACCACGAAGTTGCCCGAAGGCTGGCTGCCATACCAACCGCTACCCGCAGCACCGGCCTTGGCCACGGTGGCAGCCGGTTTTTCAGCAGGCTTGGCGGCCGCTGCTGGTGCTGGCTTGGCAGCTGGCGCAGGCGCGACCGGCTTGGTCACGGGCGCAGGCTTGGCGGTTGCAACAGTCGGTGCCGGCGTTGGTTTTGCCGCTGGCTGACCGGCTGGCACGCCAGCAGGTGGTGCAGTGGTCGTGACGGTCGGCGGTGTTGCGCTGGAACCTTCAACCGGCACGCCGTCGTCACCTTCGGAAATGCCACCGGCTTCTTCGGCGAGCGGGCCACGCATGACAGGCTGGCCGACCATCGGCAGGTTGGTCGGTTGGCCGGAATTGGCGAACTCAACATTTGGCGTGGGTTTGCCCAGTGGCAATTGCGCCTGCTCGGTTGGCGCACCGGCGGTGGTCGGCGCCTTGCTGCGGCCCGGAATCAACCAGGCGGCGGCAACAGCGACCACAACAACGGCGGAAATAGCCAATACGTGTTTCTTAGGCATAGTGAACCCCATCTTTGGACGCTTGACCGCGGTGCGGCTGGCAATCATGGCTTCGATCATGGCATCGCGGGCAACCTGGTTGATGGTGCCAGGCCAGCCGTCGGAGCTTTCGTGAATATCAGAGATCTGTTGAGCGGAGAAAAGTTCGATACCCGCCCCTGCACCTTCCAGGCGTTGAGCCAGGTATTCGCGGGTTTCTTCCTCTTCGTACGGCTGCAGCTCGATGACGTGGAACAGCTCCTGATCACCGCTGATCTGCTCCAGGTCGGCGATCAGCGACGACTCACCGAACAGGAATACATGCGGACGGCCTTCCGGCGTGCCCGCCGCCAGCGCCAGCAGCGCTTCGAGGGCGGATTCGTCGAGCTGCTCGGCATCATCCACCAGCAGGTAGACTTCCTGGCCGGTCAGGCCCAGCTGTACCACCTGCTTGAGGATCGCGTTCGGCTCAGCCGTGGCCACGTCCAGTGCCTGGGCGACCTGGCGCAACACGCCCGCCGCATCACCGGCACCACGGGCGGATACCACCACACTCTGGACCGACTGCTTGTTGGTGCTGGCCACCAGGGCCTGGCGCAGCAGGGTCTTGCCGCTGCCCAACGGGCCGGTCACGACCAGCAGCAACTGGCTGTAGCGCGCGAGGTGGTGCAGTTGGCCGAGCACTGGCTTGCGCTGGGCCGGGAAAAATTTGAAACCAGGCACCCGTGGAGCAAAGGGGTCGTGGCTTAACTGGTAATGGCCGAGGAACGCCTCGTCGGCATGCAAACTAGTCATCGGGATCTTATTAACCTTTAAGCTGGGCCAGGGCGCGGTAATCCGCTCCCAGCGTGGCCTGTAAAATCTCTTTCGGATAATCGTCGGTCACCACCGCCTCGCCCATGTGGCGTAGCAGCACCAGTCGCAGTCGACCGTCGATCACTTTCTTGTCTATTGCCATATGTTCGAGGAAATCTGCCTCGGTCATCTCTTCAGGCGGAATCACCGGCAAACCGGCGCGCTGGAACAGGCGGATGCCACGGTCACGCTCCTGGGCGCTGATCCAGCCCAGGCGCTGCGACATGTCCAATGCCATCACCGTGCCAGCTGCCACGGCCTCGCCATGCAACCACACACCATAGCCCATGTGCGTTTCGATCGCATGGCCGAAGGTGTGGCCCAGGTTCAAGGTGGCCCGTACGCCGGACTCCCGCTCGTCGGCATTCACCACCAGCGCCTTGGCGGCGCAAGAGCGGGAAATAGCTTCGGTGAGTGCGGCCTGGTCCAGATTGCGCAACGCGTCGACATGCTCTTCGAGCCAGGTCAGGAACGGTTCGTCGCAGATCAGCCCGTACTTGATGACTTCCGCCAGGCCCGCCGACAGCTCGCGCGGCGGCAAGGTGTTGAGGGTCGCGGTGTCGATCAGCACGGCTTGCGGCTGGTAGAACGCGCCAACCATGTTCTTACCCAGCGGGTGGTTGATGCCGGTCTTGCCGCCCACTGACGAATCGACCTGGGACAGCAGGGTGGTCGGCACCTGGATAAAGTCCACGCCACGCTGGTAGCAGGCCGCGGCAAAACCGGCCATGTCGCCGATCACACCGCCGCCCAGAGCGATCACCGTGGTGCGGCGGTCATGGCGTGCAGTCAGCAGGCCATCAAAGATCAGTTGCAGGGTTTCCCAGTTCTTGTGGGCCTCGCCGTCGGGCAGGATCACAGAAATAACGGAGTACGCCGCTAGGCTGCGGCTCAGACGCTCAAGATACAGCGGCGCGACCGTTTCATTGGAGATGATCGCCACTTGCCGCCCGGCAATATGCGGTACGAGCAACTCGGGCTGGTCCAGCAGACCTTCGCCAATATGGATCGGGTAGCTGCGCTCGCCTAGATCGACCTTAAGTGTCTGCATGTGTCCCCGCGTTGAAAATGTATTGACGACCGGTAACGTCAAACGCTGACGTTGCCTGATGGCTCTACGCCACACCTTGAGAGGTGTTGGCGCGCCGCCGAGAATAGCGCATTTCGTGCCTGGCTTTAACGGGGTGGCAGCCGTTGCAGGCGCTCAAGAATGTCGAGAACCACCATCCGGGGTGGCCGCTCATCGGTTTCTACCACCAGATCGGCAATTTCCCGATACAGCGGATCGCGCAGCGCCAGCAGATCCCGCAGGGTTTTCTCCGGGTTGGCCGTACGCAGCAACGGGCGATTGCGATCACGGGCGGTGCGGCCCACTTGCTGCTCGACCGACGCATGCAGGTAGACCACCCGACCACCGGCATGCAGCGCGCGGCGGTTCTCGTCACGCATTACCGCGCCACCACCTGTCGCCAATACCACGCCATCGCAGCCGCACAGCTCGGCGATCATCGCCTGCTCGCGGTCACGAAAGCCCAGTTCGCCTTCCTTATCGAAGATCCATGGGATATTGGCGCCCGTGCGCAATTCAATTTCCTTGTCGGAATCTTTGAACGGCAGGCGCAGCTCTTTGGCCAGCAAACGGCCGATGGTGCTTTTCCCAGCCCCCATCGGTCCTACAAGAATCAAATTTCGCACAGAATCAACGACTCACAGCAATCGCCTGGTTATTCATAATACGCGGAGTCAGGAATACCAGCAGCTCGGATTTTTTCTCCGCCAGCACATCGCACCGGAAAAGGCGGCCAAGATACGGCACATCGCCCAAAAATGGCACTTTATCTACCACTTTGCTTTGGGTATTGGAGAAAACCCCGCCAATGACGATGGTCTCGCCATCCTTGACCAGCACCTTGGCGTTGACCTCGTTTTTCTTGATCGGCGGCACATCGTTGAGTTTGTTCAGGTAGTCGGGTTCATCCTTGGTGACTTTCACCTCCATGATCACGCGGTCATCAGGGGTGATTTGCGGGGTGACCTCCAGCGACAGCGAGGCTTCCTTGAACGACACCGAGGTGGCGCCGCTGGAGCTGGATTCCTGGTAGGGAATCTCGGTGCCTTTGAGGATGCGTGCGGTTTCCTTGTCGGAAGTGACCACCTTGGGTTGCGAGACGATTTCGCCGTTACCGGTTTTCTCCATGGCGGTGAGCTCCAGGTCCAGCAGCAGGTTGTCGGTGATAAAGGCGATGCCCAGGCCCGATGAACCGGCGAGTGACCCCAAGTCCACAAATGGTGAACTGGGTGGGTTTTCCGGCGGCTCCGCGCCCTCAGCCAGAGGTTTCGGAATGCCACCGGCGCCCCAGTTGCCGCGAGTGAGCCGCCCACCCCAGCGTGCGCCCAGGCTTTTGTCGTAATCGACATTGGCCTCGACAATCCGCGCCTCGATCATGACCTGACGCACCGGCACATCCAGTTGCGCCACGATCCTGCGCAGCTCCTCCAGCCGCTCGCCAGTCTGATAGGCGATGATGTTGTTGGTGCGATCATCCACCGCCACCGAGCCACGCTCATCGGTGACGCCCTCAAGGCCCGTGACTGACTGAAACAACTTGGCCAGGTCCGCCGCCTTGGCGTAATTGACCTGCAACAGCTCCCTGCGCAACGGCGCCAGTTCGGCCATTTGCTTGCGCGATTCCAGGGTCAACAGCTCACGCGCGGCCAACTCCTCGGCCGGCGCGACCAGCAATACACCGGCCTTTACCCGCTTATCCAGGCCCTTGGCTTGCAGCACCAGGTCCAACGCCTGATCCCAGGGCACATCCTTGAGGCGCAGGGTAATCGAGCCCTGCACGTCGTCGCTGGCTACCAGATTGAGGCCCGCGACGTCGGCGATTTGCTGCAACGCCGTGCGCAACTCGATGCTCTGGAAGTTGAGGTTCAGCTTGTCGCCGGTGTAAGCGCTCGACGTGGCGCTGCCAGGCGGTGGCAACTGGATCAGGTCTACACGATTGGGCACAGCAACAGCCATCGGCGCCGTGAACGCTATCCATAGCGCCACACCGAAGGACGAGAAAATCCTTTTCATGGGTTCGATTCCGTTATGAGTTGACGTTTAACACCAGGGTTCGTGGGCGTTCCAGCCATGCTCCCTGACCATCGGGAAACAGCTCGACCAGCTCTATGTAACGCTCATGGATAGCCGTGACCCGGCCATGGTCCGGCCCCAGGTAGTCACCGACCGCCAGGCGATGCACCGTGGAGGCCGCACGCAGCAAGGCGAAGAACTGCGACCCACGGGACAACGTGCCGACCATTTCGAACTGGTCCAGCGCAAGGTTTTCCAAGGCTGCGCGTGGCCGGGCGAGATCCGGCGCGCGAGCTTGCCGCCCAGGTAGATGATCGACCTGAACGGCAAGCCGCTGAAAAGGGTCGCGCAGCCCGGAAGCCTCGTAGACAAAGGATTGTCGTTGGCGGGCCTGACCACCTCCCCCACCACCCGGCAGCCAATAGCTCTTGACCAGTAGATCAAGGCGCAGCAGCTTGCCATCCCGTCGCAGGACAACATCATGCACCGTCGCAATTCGCGCCAGGCCACCCAAGCTACTCAGGAACGTCGCCAGGTCGTGGTAAGCCCCTGCCACGCCGACCTGTACCGGCTGCTCGTAATAGTACGGCTGAGACTGTTCGTCCGATGGCGTGACACTCTCGAGCACCAGACCATTGGCCACTGCCAAGTG